>JAUQYZ010000318.1 GCA_030587475.1 Candidatus Sigynarchaeum calidifontis | reverse complement strand
GAGCTGAAGCCCTTGTTTCTCGAAATAATTGTTTTCTGTCATGATAGCCATGATTCGTCCGCCTTTACATCACGGGTTTTAGACATGTATGGGTATCACACGGATATAAATTTAACCCAAAATCGAGACGTTTACGTTAAAATGGGTCGAGACGGCGTTGCACGGGCATGTATCATTTCAGTCTTGACATCGGACGTTGAAAATACTGAAACAGAAAGGCTTTAGAATATATAAAGAATCAGTTAAACGGCCACTTTAAGTATAGCGAACTACACCTTGCGGGTAGATAAACGTATATTCCGCTCGGGAATAAGCACCGGCTATCCACGCGCGCGAGCGTGTAATACCCATGCCAGGACCGAGAACCATCAGCGAACCTCAAAGGCAAGTACCAGTCGCTGGCACGTTTGATGTCGTCGTCTGCGGAGGCGGCCCCGCCGGTTTTTCCGCGGCTATTAACGCGGCGCGCCAGGGCGTCGAGACCTGCTTGATCGAGCAAGCAGGTGCCATCGGCGGGGTTGCCACGACTGGCCTCATGAGCCACTGGACGGGGGCCACCAAGGGCGGGTTTTACGAGGAGATCATCGAACGATCCATTGATTGTTTCAAGGACGATGGCTCGATCATCGGCGGCTGGCAGTCCATCAACACGGAAAAGCTAAAACAAGCCTTGCTCGTCATGGCAACGGAGGCGGGGGTCCACTTGCACTTGCACACGCAGGCTTGCGCGCCCGTCATGGAGGGCAACACGATCGCGGGGGTCTTCACCGAGAGCAAATCCGGCAGGGAAGCATTCCTCGCAAAGATCGTGGTCGACGCGACGGGTGATGGCGACATTGCGGCCCGCGCTGGTGTCCCTTTCCAGAAAGGGCGGGATGGCGACGGGCGGATGCAGCCGGCCACGTTGATGTTCAAGGTTGCCGGGGTCGACACGTCCAGGGCGGTGTTTCCCGGCGCTTTCGAGAGTAACATGCCTGTTCCTTGCGGGAACATCCAGGACCTCGGCAAGCAGTACCTACCGCCCCCCGCGGGCCACGTGCTGCTGTACCAGAGCACGCTGCCTGGCATCGTGACGGTTAACATGACCAACAGCACCGGCATCGACGGGACAAGCGCTATCGACCTCACGCGTGCCGAGATCGAATGCCGCGCGCAGATCGAGCCCATCATCGCGTTCCTCAGGAAGTTCGTCCCCGGATTCGAGAGTTGTTACCTCATCACGTCCGCGGCAGCCGTGGGGATCCGTGAGACCCGGCACTTCGAGGGCGAATACATGCTCACGGAGCGAGATATCCTCGATGCACGCGTGTTCGACGATTGGGTGGTGGCGAAGGTGCACTTCAACTTCGACATCCACCACCTCGAATCAAGCGGCCTCGATCCGACCGGCGTGCAGCAGAAATTCCCGCAGCCCAAGCCGTACACGATCCCCTACCGCTGCCTCGTGCCGAGGCTGGTCGACAACCTTATACTTGCCGGCCGGAACATCTCCGGCACGCACGTCGCGCACTCGAGCTTTCGAGTGATGCCGATCTGCGCGAATATTGGCCAAGCGGCCGGCATCGCCGCTGCGTTGTGCGCCAGGCGTGGCGTTATGCCCCGCCGGCTCGAATCCTCGGCGATTCAAGACGTCTTGAGGGGACAAGGGGTGTCCCCGTGAGGACACGCGGGCACGAGGGAAGGCCGGCCATCACCGTGGACGGAGACTTCCCCGGCGGGAACATCATCGTCGAGAAGATCCGAGGTACTCGAATCCGCGTTCACCAGGATCCCAGGGACACGGACGGTTTCTGGTTCTACTGGTGCTTCCGCGCGCGGGGCGCAGCAGGCAGGCGGATCCGGGTCACGTTCACGGGGGGGCGGGTGTTCGGCCCGCGCGGCCCGGCCTGGTCTGGCGATGGCGGTAACACGTGGGCCTGGACCAGCAAGGCCGCGACGCGGCTGGGAACCTTCACGTTCCTCGTCCCGGACGGCGCCACCGAGGCACGATTTTGCTTTGCCGTGCCGTACACAGAAGCGGATTTGGCCCGGTTCCTTTCGTGCCATGCCGAGAGCACCTTCTTGTCCGTGAAGACCCTTTGCGAGACGAGAAAGGGGCGGCGCGCGGAGATGTTGCTCGCCGGCGCGCTAGACAAGACCCCGTTGTACCGCGTGGTAGTCACCGCCCGCCACCACGCGTGCGAGTCGGTGGCCAGCTTCGTGGTCGAGGGCCTGCTCGAGCACGTGCTTGGCGAGGATCCGGACGGAGATGGCGCTTGGTTCCGCGATCGTGTCTCTTTCATGGTGATCCCCTTCGTCGACAAGGATGGCGTGGAGGACGGCGACCAGGGGAAGAACCGGCTCCCGCGGGATCACAACCGGGACTACGACGACCGTTCCCTCCACCCGACCGTCAAGGCCATCAAGGAACTGGTTCCCGCATGGCTTGCCGGGGTAAAGACCGCTGCTCTCGACCTTCATTGCCCGTACATTCACGACGAGCGGATCCAGATGATCGGATTGCCCGACGAGCGACAATGGGCTGCCGTGGAAGCATTTTCATCCGCCCTGGAAAGCGTCCAGAGGGGCACGCTTCGCTTCCATGCGAAGGATAACATCCCCTTTGGCCAGGCATGGAACACGGCACGTAACACGGGAAAAGGGCTCAGCTTTTGCTCGTGGGCGTGGAAGCTGCCCGGGATGCTGCTCGCTGCTACGATCGAGATTCCGTATGCCACCGCCTCCGGGTCCGAGGTGAACGCGTGCACGGCTCGATCACTCGGGCATGACATTGCGAGGGCCATGCGTGCCTTCCTGGAAAGACACGCCACCGATCGATAAACGCGCGCCCGATCACCACAATCTGGCCGGCATTTCGCCAGTACCCATTGTTAATAAAAAATAACCATCCTTTTCACAATCCCCCTCGCCAAACCAGCCACTTATGAATGCACCCACTATGGTCATCAAGAGAAAGACAACAGACGAAATGAGATACCTCTATAACCGAAACACTCAGGAGGCAAGGGGACGCACTGGAGACCAAAGAAAAGCCGAAGGAAAACCCCGTGATGAAGTTCCTCTCATACGTCTTGAAGCCCGTGGACTCGATGTTCGACGGGTTGTTGAAAATGGTGGAAAATACGGGAATGACCAAGCAAATCCAGTACCCGCATTATTTTAGCCAGGACGCCTTCTATTGGACGTTTTCCAGCAGCTGTTCAACTTCGAAATCCTCGGCAGCGAGAACGTGCCGCCCGAGGGCCAGGCCGCGGTGTTCTGCGTGAACCACCAGAGCATGTTCGACCCTCTGATCTACGGCGTGACGGTCACGCATTACTCGCGCCGCATCCTGCATATCATAGCGAAGCAGGAGCTGTTCGACACGCCGGGCATCAATGCCTACATACGGTGGATCTGCGCGTTCCCGGTGCACCGCGGCGAGCACGACGAGGTCGCCTACAAGACCGCGCTCGACTTCTTGAAGATAGGCGAGCTCGTCGGGATGTACCCGGAGGGGACGCTGAACGGCGGGGGCTACAATTTTCTCGAGCCAAAGACCGGCGCCGTCAAGATGGCCATCGAAGCACGTGTGCCCATCATCCCTGTTGGCCTAACGGGGCCGGACAAGATCTTCCCCAAGGGTGCCAAGGCTCCCAATTTTAACGCTCGCCTTGTCGGCAAGATCGGCGACCCCATCCACGTGAACGAAAAGTTCTTCGGTAAAGAGGCGTCGCACGAGGAACTGATGAAGATCATGGCCCATGTTATGGAAAGGATCAAGGGCTTGCTCGAGTATTGAGCGGAAGATCCGCCACGGCTCGTTCTTTTTTCTTCTAGCACCGCGCGCTTGCTAGGCTATGACCTTACGAGGGCGTTCCGCCGCTTCCTGGAAAAAAGGTCTAAGCCGGATGGTTCCTGAATTCCCCTTGTCATCCCATCTAATGAAATACCGTGATTAATGAATAACCCATGAACGTGAGTATGGTATCGATCGTGACGATTGCCCAGAGCACGACATTGACAGGAACGTTGAAAATGCGCTTGAACCGTGATCGGATGTTCCAGAGAGGCCTGTCTCCATGGATGCGCGGCGAAATCCGCCTCAAAATGCCTTCTATAACGAGCAAGATCATGTGAGCAACGCCAACGATGGCCATTACCCCGAGGAAAGGGATGATGGTCCACGTGTCCCGAGTCCATGGAACATAGATCTTGACATAAACGATATATGCAGCGACGTACGAGGCCGCCGTCACGAGCGACTTCACGTTAGGAGAAACGAGCACCGCCATCGTCACCCACTCGATACCAAGAACGAGTGCCAGGATCGCCGACGGGTAGGTCTGTGCCCACGCGCCGGGGCTGTAACCCGCGAGCAGGACGACGCTGACGAACACGTCGATGAAAATCACGCCGAAGAACAAGTATAGTGCCATGGGGAAGCCTCGGATGGCCTTGATATATTTAGAATGGTACTCGTCGTTTGGATCGCGTGTTTTGGGGAACCAGATGATAGCGATCACGAGCATAGTCTGAAGGATGAATGCGATCGGGGAAACCCACGCGGTGCCGAAGAAAAAGGTAGGGATTGTTACCATCATTGTATCGCCTCACGGGAGGGGGAAGTACGTGGCGTCGAACACCGTGCCATCGGGCAGGAGTGCCTCGTAAGACATACCGCGAGCCGGATCGACGTGGAAGCGCACGTAGTGGGGAAAACTACCGACGGCTTGGGTTTCAGCGAGCACGTTGTGGCAAGGGTCAAGGAGGCCACCACCGCCACCAATAACCAGGTGGGTCGTTTCATCCAGGATGAGTCGCTCGTAGTGGTGGTCGTGGCCGGTGATGACGACCGTGACGTTATACGTCGCGAGCAGCGAGCGCATGTGATCCATAACAACCTGGTTGATGCCGAAAAACCCGGACGAAATAAGAGGGCAGTGGAAGACGAGCACCTTGAAGGGAATCACGGCTGACGCCGTCAGGTCTGTGTTGACAAAGCTCATCATTTCTGTTGTGAAGTCGCTCTCTTGGCCATACATGATCCGGAGCACGAGTACGTGCAGCAGGGCCGTGTAATTGAACGAGTAGTACAAAGGTTCCCCGGGCGTGCGGAACGCGAAGTATTTACGGTAGAGTGGTTCTCCCGGCCTGTTGTCATGGTTCCCGATCGCTGTCATTATAGGGAGGTTCGGCGAATAGACCCCCGCGTGTTTCCAGAAGTAGTCCCATTCTTCCTGGTCGTTCCCGCTGTCGGCCACGTCCCCGCCGTGGAGGACGAAACGGGCACCAGCAGCGGCCTCGCGCGCGAGCCCCGCCGCGACGAGAGGGTGGTGATTTATGCCGAGCTCGGATTCTTGCGTGTCGCTCATGGCCAGGAACGTGAAGGGTGCTGCTGTCATTCCAGGCGCGGTCGTGAACGAATAGATGCTTCCCATCACGGGGGTTCCCGAATCATTGTGGCCGACGCGGTAAAAATACGTGGTGTTTGGCTGCAAGCCAGCGAGGTAAACATGGTGCACCGTGGTTAGTGCCGGATCCGTTTCCACGGAACCAAGCGACGTGCTCATCCCGTATTCGACATGGCTGCTAGAACTGGCGCTCGTCTCCCACGAGATGACCATCGTCGTGGCCGGATCGTCGTAGAACCGTAGCCACGGGAGTTTATCGCGGGAGATGACGACGCGTTCCGCGGAACGGATGCCTAGAAAAGCAAAAATCGGCACGAACAACGAGAAGGAAAGCACGACGTTCACTACAAGGGTTTTCACGATCTTCGAGGGGCGCTGGCTTCTCAGCGCGGTGAAGAGCCCCCAGCGCTGACCGGCTGCGGGCATACACGTGTCGTTATTTCCTTTCCTCGCTGAATTTTTCATAATAGGATCCTCGCTCGGGCGGTTTTAAGGACATCCCATCGAGCCAGGCGAGTTGTTTGTCATAACACAAGCCAA
Source organism: Candidatus Sigynarchaeum calidifontis (assembly GCA_030587475.1). Taxonomy (GTDB): domain Archaea; phylum Asgardarchaeota; class Lokiarchaeia; order Sigyniarchaeales; family Sigyniarchaeaceae; genus Sigyniarchaeum; species Sigyniarchaeum tengchongense. Next base: position 229 of record JAUQYZ010000318.1, on the reverse strand, counting down.
TTCACGCGAGAATTGGCTTCTTGAGTCCTTCCCGCTGTCCTAATGCAAAGATGAGGCGGATTTTTTAACCCTAGCTTCATAAGCAATGGAAATCCCGTCAATAAAGCCCCCAGTCACGTCCATACCTTTCTTAGGTCCTCCCGCGCCGAGGAGAACTGTCGAAACACTTCAACACCCAAGTCATAGTTATTGTTATATAATCAAAAGCAATATCTGGTTCTGGTAAATA
>JAUQYZ010000289.1 GCA_030587475.1 Candidatus Sigynarchaeum calidifontis | reverse complement strand
GTCGTCGAAGGTGCTCGGTATCAACGTCTCGCCCGCACGCGCGGAAGCAGACATGCGGAAGGCCTTCGACGAAGCACAAGCGAACTCGTCCGAGCGGATCGAGGTCATCACGGCAGATGCCCACGAGGCCACGCGCGCGATGGCTCGCCATCTGGGCTATCCAATAACGCTGATCGTGCACCCGCACAAGAAACCATATAACAAGGCGATCATCGAGCGCATCGAATATGATGGCGACCTGCAAGTTCACACGATGATCGGCGTGAGCACGACCATTTTCAAGAAGCAGAAGAAACGCCAGTACCACTTCAAGCACGTCACGAGACCCGTCAATCCGCCTGCCGCAAAGCCGCGCGGTCGCCCGAAAGGGTCCAAGAATAGGAAGAAATCAGCAGTGAGGGAGAAGAGAAAACCGAAGAAACGGGGTCGACCAAGCATATTTGACGTGTTCAAGAGCGGCCGGAAGGGATACGTCAATGTGAGACCCGGAAAGCAACAACTCGTGTTTTCAGGGGTGCCGATCCAGCCGGTCATCAAGGGAATGCGGGACGCGTTCGAGCTGTTCGCGGGGAAGCACATCCAAAACAATCACTCGGAATCAACGAACAACGTGATACGGACGGTCGTGTTCCTCGGCGGGCAGCGGGCAGTCAAGCGCCTAGATGGGCGGATTCGTGCCGTGATGCGGATGCGGAACGACGCTGAATTAAAGCCACGTTTAAAGATGAGACATCGTTATCGTGCAAGAGTATACTTGAAAAGAATGGCCGGCGCCGATTTCAAAGCAGATCTCTCGAATTACAGCATAAAGATTCAAGCAAATGCTTAAAACGAGGCAAAAACAAGATGAGGTGTATCATCATTCGTCGTTAAAACGAGCCATGGGAAACGAAATCTAGAATATTTTTTGCTTTGTCCCTCGCTTCGGTCGTGGATTTCTTGTCATACTTGTCTTTCGGACCGAGCGCTAATGAGACTTCAGGATAACGGGAATCGAGATAAGATTTCTCTAGTTCTTTTGCGTGTTGTTTCAAGGTGCTTGGTATTATGTGTCCTTTTTTCTCATATTCTAGGAGCAAATTCAATATCGTATTGTTATAGATTATGTAATATGTCGCATTTTCATCCACGAAAGTTGTCGCTGCCGTGTCGCTAGGATCTTCTTGAGAGTGGGTAACACGAAGATGTTGCGCACGAAAAAAAAAGATGATATTGGGATATTGACGTGTACTATTAGTTCTTGTATGGCTTTCCATCGTTAACATCAAGGCGGGCGATGAGAACGTCGCCGTCGTAGACGAGCACGGCTTTTTCGTCGTCCGTCGCCAGGGCGCGCACGGCCTTGTGCGCGTGCCTGGCACCCAATTTATACATGCGCTTGTGGAACTTGAGGTATCCATCCTTGTTGATCCGGCGGGTTTCGGCTGGCTGGCTTGCACCGGGCATCTCTGGCGTGGGGATAGTATCGACGAGTTCTCCATTGGAAAACACGTTGATCTTGCCTGGGAGGCGTTGTATTTCCACCTCGCGTCCCGCAAACCCGTCCTTCAAGGTATACGAGACGCCACCAACGCTGATGATGCCTTGCTTGGTGACCTTCCGGGTCTCGAAAATCCCGATCCACTTGTCCCAATCGATAGTTGCATGCAAGTCCCTTTGGATCCTGCGCGGGTGCTCGAGATACACCTTGGCGGGAGCCGTGCCTTCGAGCGACGAGTGCTCGTGTCGATGGTTGTACCATTTCAGCCATTCCTGAAACGTCTTGTTGAATGCTTCGAGATCCATGTTCGGGTTATCATCCAACGCCTTCTTTGCATCGGGGATGAAGGATGATTGAACGAAACCGAACCATCGCTCCAACTTTCCTTTAGCTTCAGGATGGCGCGGCTTGTGGAAGATCGGCTTTACGTCGAGCAAGCACAAGAGCCGGTAGTACCGCGAAGTATTCGTGTCACCTTGGATGCTCTTGAACTGGCTGCCATTGTCGCTCAGCATGTCGTTGGGGAGCCCGCAAGACTCGAACGCGTCCCGCAGAACACGCAAGACGTGGTGCGCGCGATCGCTGCGGAACCACCTCGCCTTCACGATGAATCGAGACCGGTCGTCCATAATGGCGAGCAAGTGCAGCTTGCCCAGGTGGCCAAGCACATCCCAACCCTTGAAATCTATCTGCCACAGGTCGTTGGGAAAGTCCCGCTCGAACTTGATGTAGTTCTTCCTGCGCGGGATCTTCTCGCGGCCAAGCCCCTGTACCCTGAGCATACGCCGCACGGTCTGGAGCGAGGGACAACCCTCGTGCATGTCGACCTTCAACAACCGGTGGATCGTAGTTGCCGAACGGGTCGGCACCTCGTCGTGTAATTCACGCACGCGGGTTCGCACGTCATCGCCGTACATCGGTTCTCGGGCACGCGTTTTCCACTTTCCAGTCCAATACGACGATTCCTTGTTACCATGCTCGACGAGCCAACGCTGGATCGTACGACTGGACACGCCAAGATGCTTCGCGATGCGTCCTGTTTTCCAACCATTCTGGCACTTGAGAACGAACGCCTCTTCGATCTTGTCTTTTCCTTCACGTTTCAAACGTCTATGCTTGTTACCCATGGTATTCACCTCCCGGCACGAGTGTGCCGGGCCGGTGACACCATGGTTCTCGATATGGCTTGAAAAGTGCAGCCCGATCTGGATGTGAGCGGGTTTCAAGAATAAATGCTCAGATCGCCAGCGACACGATCCGTGGATCGCGACCAAGACACCTTCCACCAAACCGTGTCGCGGGGAAACAAGTAGTGGAGCCCGGATCATCTCGTCACGACGTGATGACGCGTCCCGTGGCGGTTTTCCTGCGACACGCGACATGGATGCCGACTATCAACATCCACGAAAAGATGTCGGGCGGAATGACGGATCGAAGAGCGACAAATTACGTGGATGTTGACAACTCACCGATCACGAGCAGCGACAGGTTACGTGGATGAAAGTGCGACATCCTTAGGTGAGCGATAACAATAAGAACATAGGTGCTTGTTATAGTGATGTAGACGACGTTCGTGCGCACATCAGGTTGAAAAACATGAAGCGAATCGCGTTCCCCGTTGAAAACAAGGCCGGCATGGACTCGGAATTCTCCATGCATTTTGGCCATGCCCAATACTTTTGCATCGTCGACATCGACGAGCCATCGAAAGCGGTCTTGCGGCACGAGATCATCGACAACATCCCACACTCGGAAGGCGGCTGCATGATGCCGGTGAACTTGCTGAAAGACAAGAACACGGACATCATCGTGGTAGGCGGGATCGGCGGCCGGCCGTTGATGGGGTTCCAGCAAGTCGGGATCACGGTCATGCACGCCAACGCCCCGCAAGCACGCGTGGGCGACATCATCACTAGCCTGGACAAGCTACCCGTCCTCGCGGAATCAAGCTGCAACCACTGATCACCATCGCTACTTCTTATATACACGAGTACGCTCGTGTTAGGGGCAGCAATGCCCTCGCGGCGAGCCTCAGCCTTTAATTTCGGTTGGAAGCCCCGGCTTCATGCTGAGGTAATTTCCTTACCCGACCCTCTCGGCTAGTTTTACAAACAAATGATGAAATGGCTCACGGAATATAACGGGAGCACGTTCTCTTTATTTTCTTCGGATTCACGTTCACGGCTCGTTCAAGTCGCAATTATTCGCACGTATGCCTCCACGGAAGGGAATGAATTTGTCCAAGAATCCGGTTAATGTAAAAAGTGATAAATGGAGCTGCATTCATGGACTTGGAAGTGCGAAATAGTTTTTAGCGAGTTA
>JAUQYZ010000278.1 GCA_030587475.1 Candidatus Sigynarchaeum calidifontis | reverse complement strand
AAGAGAATTTGAGCGTAGATGTGTGGAAAAAACGTTGGGATAGCTTCGCTATCCCAGACGATAATGCATCATTTTTTTACCCCCGAGAGTGTCGTCGATGATCATGCCCAACCTTCGGTGTACCTGTCACCCCGGATGATGCCCATCATCCCGAAGCCATACACAGTACTCGCTCGCGACGAGATTCTTTCCTTGCTCTACCTCATCCTTCTCGTTTCGTGGAGAAGAGTTGCGAGTTGACGTCGGGCACGCGTTCTTTGCGGTTTCATCCCGTGTGGGAATAATCCCGAGTTTTGTTTGTTAGCTCCGAGCCACGAGGCTCTACGGCCAAATCGTCTGAGAGACAGGTGACGCGGGAAAGGACAGGTTGTTTAGCTTCCCCGGGTCTAGCGTGCCGGCCAAGTTTTTTCCATCAGCTCTTATCACACGTGCGTTTTCACGCGTGATGAGTCCGAAAAGAGTGTAATAGCTCGTCCGGGCAACTTGCAACAAGCACGCAAGGTTTAAAACGGACATAAAGATTATGTCGGTTGAAATTGATGGGGTAAAAAAATGATGAAACAAAAAGAAGGTGGAACCCTCGGCGGAGGCAAAGAAGGAGGAAGAGCCTGGACAGGGCAAGGAAGAGAAGAAATGAAGGAGATCCCGGAGAGCAACCCCCGGCTCCTCCTTTTTCCCACATTCGCGGGTAGAGCCAGCACCTGCCAGGTGTTCTCGGCCTTTTCCACGGCGCGCCCGGCGGATCCCTCGCGGTGATGCCGCCGGGAATTCCTTGCTATTTCATATCTCCCCCATCCCCATTTATATCTTCTACCCTGGTGGGCTGGAACTCTACCCATTCCCTTCCTTGAACCTCTACAAGATCCAACCAAGACTGAGATACTCCCCTGCGCGCAAAAAATGATGAGATGAGAAGGCGCTTTCGTCCCGTTAACGATTGCCACGTGTACCAGTGTTGGATGACCCGCCTATGAAAGAATCAAGCATCGTTGCTGCGATCGAGGCAATATGCGCTAGTCGATACTACCATTGGACCATCGGCATAACCGATGATCCTATACAGCGGAAAAAGGCACACGGCAACCCTACAAGATGGTATCAATGGTGGGCGGATGCGGAGGGGATCGCCAGGAATGTCGAAAAATATTTCCTCGGCAAAGGGATGAAGGGTAGTCCTGGAGGTGGCAAGGATCCAAATCATGTCTATATTTTCCGATGAGTTCGATTCGGAAGATCATCTGAAAAAATCCACATATATAAGAGACCTCTTCCTTGAATCGGTCGTCTAATTTCGACAACGGTGGATTGCACCTGCTTTGTGACCCGCGATACGGGTGTCCATTTCGAAGAAGAGGCCATCCACCGCCTTAAAAAGTATCACCGGACGGGCTTGGACAACATGATCGTGAATCAAGGAGAGACCAACATCGAAAAGGACATCGAAGGTGAAAATGAGACGTGCAAGAATTGCGGGGCGAACGGGTTCGTGGTGGACGAGTCTCGCGGGGAGAAGGTGTGCTCGGGATGCGGCCTGGTCATCAAGTCAAGAATCGTCGACCCGGGCCCGGAATGGCGCGCATTCGATGCGAACCAGGAGAAAAAACGAGCGCGCGTTGGTCCGCCGCCGGCTTTCACGGTCCACGACAAGGGCTTGAGCACGATCATTGATTTCCGCGATCGCGACGCGTTCGGTAGACCATTATCACCGCGCTTCAAGGTGATTGTATATCGCTTGAGAGAATGGCAGCGGCGGGTCCGCGTTTCCAATGCCATGGAACGAAGCCTCAGTATCGCCTTGAGCGAGCTCGAACGCATGGCTTCCGCGCTGTCGCTGCCCAGGAACTCGCGCGAGACGGCTTCCAGGATCTACCGGGCAGCGGCGAAAAACCGCCTCATCCGGGGCCGCAGCATCGAGGGGGTCGCTGCTGCGAGCATCTACGCATCGTGCCGGCTGTGCAAGGTGCCGAGGGCGCTGCAAGAAGTCGCCGAAGTCGCTCGTGTCGACAAGAGGGAAATAGGGCGCTGTTACCGCTTCATTTCACCCAAGCTCGCCTTGAATGCAGGGCCAACTTCGCCGGCGGACTACATCGCGCGGTTCGCGAGCAACTTGAAGTTCTCAGGGAAGTGCCAGTCCACTACCCACCATATCTTGCAGATCGCCTCGGAGAAAGGGCTCACGTCGGGTCGCGGGCCGACGGGCATCGCGGCGGCATCCCTCTACCTGGCCGGCGTGCTCGAGAACGAACGGCACTCCCAGCGCGAGATCGCCAAGGTAGCGGGGGTCACGGAAGTCACCGTGCGCAACCGGTTAAAGGAATTGGTATCAAGACTCGGCATCAACATCACCGGCGAGTAGCGTGCAGCCGACGACCCGGCCGCGTGCATCGTGGAGAATTACACGATTATTGGATAGGGATACATGCTCGATCAAGCGTGCATCGGGAAATTCCGAGCGATGCGGGTCGCCGCCTGGCGGAAGATCCTCACGGTCTGCATCAAGGAACTGATGAGCCGGCTTGCCCCGACGAGCACGAGTCGTCCCGCGCTCGAGACCACGATGTAGCCATTTTCCGCACGCACGATGATCTCGTCGAGTTCTTTCTGGAATACGCTCATGATCGTCAAGCGACCGGTCATGGTGAGCGCGCTGGCGAGTCCCGAAAATGCGTCCGAATCCAGATGATAGCTCGGCACGGTAGCAAATGCAATTTGAAATCCCTCGGTCGTGGTCAACGCGACTGCTTCTACTCCGGTGTTCTCGGTTATGAATGCAACTTCGGGCTCGAGGAGTTCGATATCATGTCCTGTCAGGCCAATCCCTTCACCGAGTTTGAATGTCGTCTTTATCACCGAGACTTGGTCCCTTTCGGATGGCTTCATTCGCGTCGCGCGAAGATTTCTTGGAGGTCACGAGCGATCTTCTGCTTCGGGGTATCGGGGAGGAACTTGAAATCCACGCCGAATTCATCGATGGATCTATCCTCGTGCAAGAGTCCAAGGATCAACAGGAGCGCGTTTCTCACGACGGTCTTTAGATCGGCGTTCTCGTTTTCGATCTCGATCGCGGAGCAGATCTTGACGATGATCTTCGCTATCTCTTCATAGTCGACATCCTTCCTGGAAAAAAGGTTCAAGATGCTCGAATACACTTGCTCCTCGGCGATCCGCTTCGCGGCCATGTTCATCCGTTCGGCTAATGAAAACTGGTCCCTTATATAGTTCCCCCCGCGTCCGCGACGTGCCGTTGGGGCCTCACTCACGGCGACTTGATGCGGAGGTGACTCCCAAGATTTAAAAACACGGGATTTGATGAAAAGATTGATTTGCACGAGAAGGATCCGCATGTAAAACCCATGTTTGCCCGTGCTTTTTCGATTCAATACTCGCTTGCTATTATATTTTCCAACAAGGCAGAGATTGACTGCCAGGGTCAAGATCGTGAAACCAGACGAGGTAAAAATGCCAATTCAGTTGGCTCTCGGAGCCAAGAAGGGATAGCCGTGCCAATCATCTCTTCCATAACCAACGGATTTGAGAGGTGTCGTAGAAAGGTGAAGAACGATGACGGCGTGTAACAAATGTGGTGCTATATTTCAAGAAGCACGCGTGATGATGTTGAAAGGCAAGCCTTGGTCTTTCAACTGTCCTAGTTGTGGAAGGAAGCTCGACCAGTGTCATGCAGGAAAGATGTACAAGAACGGGAAGCCCGTTGAATAAAGGACGTGGAAGGCGACATAAATCAAGGTGTGAATTTTTGGCATTGCCGATCCCATGGGAAAAGCAGTTAGAACGAAACGTGACCTAAATCTCGCATCATTCCCCGTAACGAGACGAGTCCATCCACGACCATCGAAATCGACGCCGCTTTCGCCGGTTGCCAAATACTTATATGGATCGCACGGCATGGACATGATCAAGGGTAGAACCAGCATCTGCCAGGCGTTCTCTTCGTTTTTCATGGCGCACCCGCCGGCGGATCCCTCGCGGTGATGCTTTCGGGGATTTCGTGCCATTCCACCTCTCCCCTCTTTTATTCAACCCTGGTGGGCTGGGACTCTACCCCTTCCCTCTCTCTCCCATCACATCATTATTCGATAAAAATTAGGAGCATGAGAATGAATTGAGTAAAGATAGAGCCATCCAATTGCGCGTGCAAGCAATTCTCGTGAAATTGGGTGCCACACACGTCGCGTTAACTACTGACGCATTCCCGGTAAGCCCATCGAGTGAATTGTATCAAAAACAAAAAACATGCCATGGCGATTATTCCGCCATGTATGATGAGAAACGATTAGCAGGAGAGGTATTAACAGGAAAACAGACGGGATTGTCACTGCTTAGAGATAGATGCCAGATTGGTGGTATCGTTACGAATTACGACATTCCAACAGTCGCTGGGCCGATTAACTTAAAAATAGAGATTGTTGAATACCTCAAGGAAAATTTCGGTCTTGAAATCCTCGGAATGCTCGGAAATGATGATGAAATTTGCATTTGGAAAATAAGACGCGAATGAAAAAAACTCCAAGTACATTCGAGGGCCTTAAATAAGGCTGGATACGAAACGGCTCATGGCAAAAAAACAAACC
>JAUQYZ010000232.1 GCA_030587475.1 Candidatus Sigynarchaeum calidifontis | reverse complement strand
CTTGGCGCTTACCACCGGTTTTGATGCGCGCCCCTCATGCATCACCCTCTCTTGTCCTCTCCTTCCCTTGCGCCGAAACAGCGCGCACGCGAATATGACCATCAACACCATGAGAAAGCTCGCGATGATCGGAAAGCCAGTGAGCGAGTTCATTAAATGACTTCCCACGATCACGGCTATAAATGTTCCGGTGCTTGACGAACCGATAAAAGCCGACCGCAGCCCTTTTTAATGATCAAATCACTTAGTCTTTACCTTTCAATAAGGCATTAATGAGAAGCCGTATTCATATCGATAGGTGTTTCGCTAATGGCAAACAAAGCATACCGGGGCTACATCCTCTGTCGCCTCAGCAAGATCGGGAGCGAGTGGGACATCGTGTCCGAACTCCAGAAAATCAACAAGACGCTTGGCACGGAACTCAAGATCACGTACGCGTCGCCCATCTATGGCGCGTGGGACTTGATGATCGAGGTCAGCTTCGTGAAGCTCGAGGAGCTTGACAAGCTCGTCACGCTCATCCGGACGAACCAGAAGCTCCAGTCCAGCATCGAGGAGACCACGACTTTCGTGAGTAGCCGGCCGGATTACCCGTGGGAGTAAAGCATGAAGTGCTCCAAGGCATATGTCTTGATCAAGACGCGGAACGGCGCGGAGCAATCCTTTTTCTCCCGTTTGCAAGAACTTGGCCTCAAGTGCCACGACCAGTACACGCTATTTGGCTCTGGGTTCAACATCATGGTCGAGCTCGTGCACCAGGACGTCGACGAGCTGGACGCGTTCATGCATGCCATCCAGCGCGACAAGGTGCTCGCGCCGCTCGTGCTCGACGAGATGCGCTTGATCTCGCATGACAAGGATTTTGAAGCACCGGGCGCTTAAAAATGGGCCTGTCGGTTAGCCAGGATCGACCACCTGCCTCCTAAGCAGGTTCCCGTGCGTTCGAATCGCACCAGGCCCGTCTTTTTTTCTCGGTCGCTGACCACGCGGTGGCGGCCGTGCGGAACTCACAGTTTGACCTTGCAATACGGGCACCGGCCTTGCTTGACCGCGCCCGGCTGGATCGTATACCCGCACCTGGGGCACGTGTGGGGCTTGGCCCCCGGCTGCGCCGCGGGCGAGGGAATCCCGGCTTTTGCACCGGCCCCGCCCGCGGGCGTACTCGCTGGCATACCCGCGGGCGTGCCCGAGGCGGTCGCGATGGCGCCTTGCATGGCCGCGGCCACCCGCTTCTGAAATAACTTCACGAACGAGCCCTTCTCCATCGCCGCCACGAGCCTCGACCCTTGCGCCACCTCGCGCGTGGCGTGCCACGTGAACTTCCCGCGCGCGAGCAGCGCCGTCGAGTGCGCGCTGAACGCCACGTCGACCGAGCCTTCCACTTTCTCGTCCCCGGATTCCGCCGTGATTGCAAGCTGCAGCGCGTTGCTTTCACGCGGGCCGGATTCCTTGCAAACCACCTTGCCCAGCTCGCGTTCCTTGCCCAGTTGTTTCCCCAGCTCGGCGGGGAACGCGCCGATGAACTTCTCCATCTTGCCCATTGCTGCTTCCACGGTCGCCTTGAACTCGAAGGATTGCTCGATCACGCGCGCGTTCACCAGACATCTGTACGTCAATCGCTCCAAGCCGGCGCATCCTATAAATCTCGCAACTTTTCCAAAAAGCACGTCACCCGTTCGGTCCAGGGCGGTTATCGAGCAAGAACACGCGCCCCTGGGGGATGCCGAGCTGCTCGATGAACCGGCGCGACCGGCCGAGGTCGCCTATGTCACTTGCCACGTGGGCGTCCGACCCGGTGCTGAACAGCACGTCATGTCCCAAGGCGACCTTGAACAGTCGAGTGTAGAATTCCAGCGCTGGCAAGCAGTCCGCATGCAGTGGTTCCACGCGGGAGAACACGTCCACCGCGCGCTTGACCGACTGGTTATTTATCTCGATCGCCACGCGCCGGGCCTGGCAGGCCTCGCACACGCGGCCGAACACCTCGATCAGGGCCTTGTCGAAGTCGGAAACACGCATGAACGTGTCGAACGGGTGCGCGAGGATGTCGACATCGTTGCGCGTGATGGCGTTCACGTACATGCCCGCGACGTCTCCGTACAGCGCCTTCAGGGCTTGTGGATCCGTGCCATGCATTTTCCGCACGAGCCTGGCACCCCCTTGCAGGTCGTCCATCGTGATGCCCGTGTCGCCGATCCAGTGATCCGCGCAGAGCACGTAGTCCGGCTTGCCGTTCACGCCGCCCAGCGCGAGGTGTCCCTCGAGGTCGACGATCGACGCCTCGATGCCGATGTACACGGGCTTCGCGAACCCGCCGGCGGCGAGCTCGGCGCGCACGCGCTGGTGCTCGGCCACGAACGCCCCGTCGGCACCGCCATGGACGTGGTCCGACACGCACGAGTAGGGGAAACCGAGCCGGTCGTGTGTCGTGGCGATCGCTCGCAAGTCATACCGCTCGTGGCAGCATGCCGAGTACCGGGTGTGGACGTGGTGGTCGAAGAGTTGCATGGCGGCTGGCCTCCCGGCCGGGGTGGTGGGGACACGCTTGATAAGGGACGGCGCTATTTCTCGCTTTTTAATCCGATCCAAGCCGCACCTGCATCCATCCGGCTGCTTTATTACCCAAGTATTTATCTACCAACATGGTGAAATCGTTGGTTCCTACCAGAAAAGTGGTCGGAGTTCCAAAAAAACGGAAGATAACGATCGATGTGCCGCAAAAATTCCAAGAACGTCGAATTGGGAACGCCACTTGGTGATCGCGCGTAATCATGAATCCAAAACCAGGCGATGATCGCAAGCCGTCGAACCTCCACCGCGTCATCAAGTTCTACGAGGAACATGCCAAGGATTACGACCAGGACTACGAGGATGACAACTGGCGGCTCTACGACGACTTGACGTGGCATTACATGGGGCCGTTCCTCCCGGCTGTCGACCCCGCGGCGGCGGGAACCCGCGACGCGCCCTTGGTGCTCGACGTGGGCGGCGGCACGGGAAAATGGTCAATACAGCTGGCAAAGCGTGGCTTCCGCGTCACGTGCACGGACATCTCGCAGCCCATGCTCGACCAGGCGCGCGCCAAGGCCAAGGCCGAGGGGCTGGAGGGGCGCATCGACTTCCGGCTGCTCGACGCGCGGGGCATGCCCGAGATCGCCAGCAACTCGTGCGACCTCGTCCTCGCGGTGGGTGACCTGATCTCCTACGCGCTCGATGACGATCTCGTCGTCGGGGAGTTATTCCGCGTGTGCAAGCCGGGGTGCCATTGCATCGCCTCGGTCGACAATACATTCACCTATCTCATCCTCCAGCTCAAGAGCGAGCGCTGGGAGCTCATCGATGACCTGCTGGCCAACAAGGTGACCGACTACTCGTCGCCCCACCCCGTCCGCACGTTCCTGCCGGCGGACCTCCGGGCGCTGTTCGAGCGGCACGGCTTCGTGGTCGAGCAAATCGTCGGCAAGCCCGTGATCACGAACACCGTCGCCAAGCGCGTGCGCCGGCTCAAGCTGGAGCAGCATTACAAGGAGCTGCTCGAGCTCGAGAAGCGGTTTGGCGCCGACCCGGCGTTCGTCGGCCATGGCGGCCACTTGCAGATCGCCGCCAGGAAAGAGCCCGGGAACGCGAGCCCGCTCAAGGAATGACGCTGAAATGCATCGCTTTGAAGTGCTGCTCGTCGAACGTGAAGGCGTGGGTTATCTCGTTCTGCTCCATTATCGCGAATGACGTGCAATCGGTGAGGCTGAAGCGTTGATCGGCGTATTTCCTGAAGATCTCGCGCGCCCGCTTCTCGACGTCTCGATCGATCCACAAGACATGGATAATGCCCGAAGATTCGACGAGATCGAGCACCTTCACGGCCATGTCGTGGCGTTTCGTGCTGTACAACACGTGGGTGACCGCCTCGTCGATGATGTAGTTGGTGGTGTACAAGAACCCGAAATCTAATCGCTTATCTTTTATATCCCGGAGCTGTTTTTGGACGAGTTGGTGGTCCGGATCCTTGTCATTGATACGTGCAATGATCGGTCCTGAATCGATGAAAAGTTTCTTCATAATTTCTAATCCCTCGCCCCATAGACGACCTCATCGACGTGGCGAGCGCCTTTCTCCACGGCGGCGGACCCGGCCGGCATGGAAAACAAGGCATCATCGGGGTCGAGCCCCTTTTTCTCCCGGATCCAGTTCATTATGGCGATTTTCAGCGCTTGCCGCTTCGAGAGGTGTTCTTTTTTACACACGGCTTCGAATTCCTTCAACTCGTCGGGCTCGAGAACGGTTTGCACGGTAGTCATCTTCATCAATGATGACAATGAATAATGACAATTTATGTTTTATCCTTTCAAGGTGAAAAATTCCCCATGCACGAGGTTTGACAAGCGCACTTATCCCCCGAAAGAGTTCATCCCCGATGATCTTCACCCACTTTCACTTCCACAGCAATTTCTGGTACGCGGAATACACGCACGCCCAGACGCTTCACCAGTTCGTCCGCTTGTACAGGAAAATAATGGAAATCTTCAGCGACAACCCGCACGCGACGGTTGGCTGGGACATGGACGTGAGCTTGACGCTCCCGAACTTGAAGCGCTTCTTGCCGTCATTCATCGACGACATGAACCGCGGGATCGAGGCGCGGCGGCAGGAGATCGTGATCGGTACCTACGCCAACTCGCTCACAACGCAGATGTCCCGGCCCGAGTTCGACCTCGGGTTCGACTTGTCCAAGGCCGCGCTGGTGTCGACCTTCAAGCACGTCGCGAACTGCTATTTCTCGCAGGACGGGGCGTGGTCACCGAACCTCCCGCGACTGCTCGTGGACAAGGGCGTGGACTACACGATGACCCACCAGAACGTGTTCAACAGGTTCTGCAAGGGCCAGTACACGCAAAAAGAGAGGTTCCAGCCCATCCTCATCGAGGGGCACGACGGGACGACCATCCCGTCCATGGTCTTCGCCTTCGAGGGCATCATCTCGTCGTCAGACCACTTCTCGAACTTCAACAAGTTGAAGGAGAAGCTATCAAGCGACCCCGCGCTGAAGGACGAGGACCTCTTGCTCATCAACTTCTTCGACACCGAGCGCGTGAACCCGAGCAAGCTCCAGGAATGGATCGCCACCCAGGAGAAGCTCGGCTTCAAGTTCATGCTCCCCGGGGAGTTCTTGAAGCTGCACCCGCCGAACAAGGGCACGACGAGGGCGCGGTACTTCGAGGACACGGACTGGCACACGCCCATCGAGTTCCACAACGAGGTCCCGCCCGACCAGGCCTTGTACACGGAACTGGAACGCGCCCGGAAGCTCATTTCCGAGTGCGAGTTCTGGCTCGCCAAGGCGAAGGCTGCCGGGATCCAGGGACTCGATCATTACGAGGGCGAGCTACTCGAGGCCAAGAGGCATTCCATCAACTGCACGTCGAGCGACAAGTCACACTGGTTCTCTTGCGAGTACAAGGTCAAGGTCGGCCAGCAGATGGTCATGAACGCGCGCGAGAAGGCAGATTTCGTCGCCGGCGCCCTGGCCGAGCTCGTGGCCACGAAAGAGGGCTTCAAGGCGCCCGTGTCCTTCTACAGCTATCCCGAGCACGACATCAGGCTGCTCAACATGCAACACGTCCCGATCCCTGCCGCGTTTCCCGTCCACGTTGCCTACCCCTTCATCCTCCAGGCCAACTTCCACCTGTTCCAGGATCCAGGGCTTTTCCTCGATGGCAAGGACATCCCCGTGTTCCACTCGGATCTCCCGCTCCCATCGGAGCCAGGCGCGAATTACCTGCCCGAGTTCGTTTTCCAGCCTGGCATCGAGATCGAGCCGGGAACGTTGCATGCCTTGAAATTCGTTCAGAACAAGCCAAGGACCGCGATGTTCGATCGAGGATCCGCCGAACTCTCAACGGGTGAAGGTTGCACAGCGACGCTGCGCACCGGCGGGCTCGAGGCAGTCGTGAAGCGCGGCGCCCTCCAGCGCATCACCGACCGGAAGGTGAACGTCACGATCGAGGCGACTGGGGGCACGCCAGTCGTCGATTCATGCTTGAAGAACACGACATCAGGCTTCGCGTACGGGGGCGCGGGTGACGAGGCGGCCAAGGTCGAGATCGATGCGGAGGAAGAATCCCCGTTCCACGCCGGGATCCTGTTCACCACGACGAAGGAGCCCAACCTCGTCGAGTCGACGCGATTCCGTGTCTACGACGGATTCCCCGCGCTGGAGATCGACAAGCTCTGCGTGGTCCAGGGGAAGATGGCGGCTGACTACGTGCCCTTCCACGTGAGCCCGGGGTTCCACCCGCAAACGGTCGAGCGCGAGTTGCTGGGCACCGACCTCGTCCGGAAGCTGCCGGGGAAGGAGGACGCGTTCCCGCGCATCAACGAGTGGGCGTTCGTGAGCGGGGAAGGGAAAAACATCATGATCGCCGCGGACTCGCAGGTCCGCTCGGTCAAGTTCTTGCCATTCAACAAGGACGGCACGTTCGACTTCGGCCTCATGAGGGGGTACCCGCCTTACCTGCCCGTGAACTTGATCGGCGGCGTCTACCAGTACCGTGCCATCGTGATGCCGTGTGCCGACCGAGCTGCCGCGAAGCAGCTCGCCAAGCTCTACCGGTACGGCCCGACCACGAACTGGTGGCTATGAAATCGCGGGCTCAAACACGGCCAGGCCTCGCCTTCATCCAGAACGATCTCAAAAAGATATAAAGAGAATAAAAAGAACGTGATATTGATGCTCTTATTTCAGGGCCGCGTTGATGTCGTCGGCCGTGAGCTTCTTCCGCTTGTCTTCCTCGGCGATCTTCATCGCTTTCTTGGTAAGCGTGTCAGCGAACTTCTCGAGGTATTCGACAAGGGTGATGACAGCCTCTTCCGCCACCAGGTTCGCGCCCTGGTTCTTCATCAGTCTCCGTATCGGGGCCTTCGAAATGTACTTCTCTTCCGCGCTCATGGTTTTTTCACTTTGCTGGTTTGTTTGTCATTGAATTGCTAGGAACTTCGAAGATGGTGCAAATTCTTCGTGTAAGAGTTCAACTCTCCAAGATATAAATGTTTGGGTCTTGATCTACAACGGATTTCCCGACAAAAATCGAATCGAAGCTTGGTTGCTTCGGATCTGGGGTTCACCGACGATAGATTCGCCCGGCTTTTCGCATGGGCGGGGGCAATCCGTGGTCGGGAGCTGGAGTTTGAGTGAATTTCTTGCATTTTAACAAGTCAATATTCCACGTCTTCACTTTTTTGAGGTATACCAAGTTTTTAATTGATGGAATTCCCTTGATAAGAACAATATTGTTGATATACTTCGCGGGTAGCCACCAAGATGGATGCAAGGGGATGGCCTCGACCTTGTTTATATAAGGGGGGTTGCTAAACAGTCCAGTTTTTGCTAGACAAAGTTGGACACGGTGTGGATGATATCCCGGTTTATGGGCCATGATTGGATGATGCATGGCATCATGACATCATGCGTGAGGATCGGCATCGCCGCGTCGATGATAGGAGTGTGCACCCG
>JAUQYZ010000230.1 GCA_030587475.1 Candidatus Sigynarchaeum calidifontis | reverse complement strand
AGCAAAGAAAGAATACGTTTTCAACTTCGTCAAGGCGTGGAAAGCCCATCCAAAATGGAAGAGCATTCGTGCATTCAAGGTCAGTCCGGAACCGACGATGAAGAAAATCAACGCAATCTCCCGAACTCAATATGGCTTTCGATTAGACGAGAGTGCGAGGTACAAGCTAGAGCAGCACTTGAAATGTCCCGTAATGGTCTCGCAAAGCGTTTTGAAGGATAATGGAGTAGATCGACCTTAAAATCAGCATTGTCGAAAAATGCACATTAAAAAAACGTTTGAGGTTATGACTAACATGACAGAAAAGGGGAACTTTAAAGGTACCGCCGGAAGTCGCCACTGACCAAGAGCCACTCGTGGCCAGACCGCGCCTTGATGTAGTCCCGCCACGGCAGGCTCGCGATGTCGTGGGCGACGATCCACGCCGCATGGCTCCACCACTGCCAGGGCTCCCTGCCCGTGATGGCCTTGCCAGAATCATCGCGCACGACGAGGCCAAATTGCTCGGCGAGGCGCTCTGCAAGCGCAAGCAGCGCGCCCTCCAGCGATTCCCTCGGTATCGCGTAACTCTCGGCGAGGGGATAATCATGGCGCGCGATTTCGGCAACCTGGTCCCGCACCGCCTTCCAGTTGTCCCGCCAGACTGCCTTGTGGAACTCGGGATGGTCATCGGCGCCTGCCACGACCGGCCTGCCGAGCTGGCGCCGCCAGCGGCTGATCCACGTGGTCACCATGCTGTCGTACCGGCCGTAATCGTCCCGCACGTGCGCCGCCCAGTAATCGTCGTCGGCGATGCAGAGCATAACCATCTCAAACAGCTCGAAGGCCAAGTACTTGTGCGGGTGCGCGGCCACGTCGTCGGCGGGCGCCGGCGTGTTGCGCGGCCACGTGAAGCACGCGACGTCGGGGTCGGCGATGGCGGCGAGCCACTCGTCCTGCAGCTCGTAGTGGTGGCGGTAGGTGAGGTCGTAGGCGGCGAGATAACGGGTGAATGCAACGCGATAGGGCTCGCCGTGCAATTGAATCGACATTGGCCTCGCACCATCCACGAAGAACTCGGGAAAGGCTCGTATGTGAAATCCATACGGTTCTGGATCTGGATCCTCAAGAAATTCCTCGATCCTCCAATATCCCATCTCTCTCAAGATCTCAGAGACAGAGCGCTTATCTGGCCTCTGTACGAGTTCTAACCGAGGCGCCACGTCATTTTCGCCTCGGATATATTATGAAAATGTACCTTTTTAAACTTTTCCACCCCGCACATCATGAATTGCGTGCTCTCACGATGTGGTGGAATCATCGGAAAGGGCGAGAAACCAGGCATGAAAAAAAAAATGTGGAAAAGGAAAGGGGAAAAAACCAGCAGTTCAAGGCCATTTATACCATGACGGGTGGGCGGGCGGGTTCGACGGGGTCGTGTATTGGAAACCCGCGGGAAGCCCCCACGGATCGTTCAAGTTGGCCTGTGGCGAGCAGCCGGCCACGAACTCCAGGAATCTTTCGAACATTCACAAGGGATCCTTGCGCCGCGGGTCGTTCGAGTCGATGCCCCGTCGGTTATTCACCGGGTCGAAGTACACGGTCTCCAGCCAGCCATAAATAGCGTTGTGGGCCGCATCGGGGTTCATGTTCGAGAATTGGAGCCATGCCGTCTGTCCAGTCGCCTGATCGACCACGAACTCGCCAACGAGCGCCCCGTATTCCTGGACTAGCTGCGCGGGATACGAACCACTCGCCGTATCCCAGTGGAAGAAGGAAGAATCAATGCTCCGATAAACCGTCGTGTCCGGGTGCGTGATCGCAATGCCGACGTTCGGCTCGCTATCGACCAGACCTTCGAGTCTGGATCTTGGGCGATTCTGATCTGGACGGCGCGGGGGACGTCGACGCCGCCGATGCCGAACGTGACCTCGAGCGAGATGTATTTCTTACCTTTCACGGGCTGCCCCTCGTCGGTACCCGACTCGATGCGCCGCACGACCGCACCCGCCTTGTTGAGGCTGGCGATGGCTTGCTTGATGGGCACGAGCATGCTGCCTGCCGAGATGACCCGCGGCTCCTTGCCCGCCTCGATCGCGATGTTAAACGACACCTCGGACACGCCCGGCGCCGGGTGCACGTTGAGGAAGTTCATCACCACGGTGTCCGGCAAGTTGAGCCAGTCCTCGTTGACGTCTAATGAAACCTCGCCCGTCTCCGGATCCGTCACGAGCACGAACGGCGCCGCGCCGGGATCCCTCGCGCCCGCCTTCACCCATTCCAGCATGACCAACGCATGCTGGTGGCGGGTGTTATCTCGTAATTGGCTATGCACGGCGCAATGCATCAGCCGGACCACGGGCGATGATCGAGATTCGTATCATTAATAGCACCTTTTGCGAGTCGTCGTGGGATTCCCATCGGAGAACATCTAGCGAAAAAGCCCGTAAATCTCCTTCCAGTTCTCGAGTTCCTTTTTCATCGATTCGAGGTCTCGTGGAAGGTTGAAATAGCCGCAGAACCGATTGGTCGTGGCGTAGCAGGTGTATTCGGGGCGTTCGAGCCACGAGTCTCGCGGCTTCTTGTGTTTCGTGCCACCATCATTGGTATCGGGACGCTGGGAAGCATTCGAGAGGCGCTCCGCCACGTCATGCTTGTATCTTTCCACGAGATCTTTCACGCGAGGATCATCGTGTGCGAGTGTCTCCTCCTTGATGAAGCCTGCTTCGACCAGCTTGCGCGCGTGCGAGCCCGCGTTCGACCCGCGATAGAGCGAGAGCACTTGCCTCGGCACGGGCTGGGCGAAGGCAATGAACGCGAGCGTCATGACCTCTGACCGCGTGTAGGGCATGTCCTCGATGTAGAACGTTTCCACGTGTTCCGAGACATCCTCGCGCAGGTCCATCAACCAAAGTCCTTCGTCGATCTCGCGGACGCGGATGGCTCCAGCATAGGAATCATATCGCTTGGCCAGAACGTGCAAGGCCTCGTGTATCGCTACGACAGGGATTCCCATCGTATCTGCGATATCCTTCTCGGTAATCGCCTCGCCGCGCATGAACAAGCATGACTCGACGAGCTGGACGAGCACATCGCCGTCCTTCCTGGCAATGTCAATCATGTTCAGGGAAGTATCGCCACCGGGGAACGAGGCCCGCGCCGTGACGATCGACCCCGCCGAGTCTGCCATGGTTTCACGCCGCCTCCTCTGGTGCTTGCAAGATTTTGGAAAGCTCGTTGAGCTTCAATTGGATAACATCTGTCACCCCGTCGACGTTGGACACGCCGAGGATTTGGTCGACACGCGTCATGGTCACGTCGCGGTGCGTGACGATGATGAATTGCGACCGGTTGGAGAGTTCCTTGATCAAGTCGGCCACTAGAAGTGCGTTAGCGTCGTCAAGAGCGGCATCGATTTCATCCAGGATGTATAGCGGCGAGGGGCAGTGCTGCTGGATGGCAAAGATGAGCGACAGCGACGTCAAGGCCTTCTCTCCCCCGGATAGGAGCGATATTTCGTTGAGCGGCTTTCCCGACGGGCGTGCCATGACCTGCACGCCGCCGGCGAACGGGTCGTCCAGGTTCTCCAGCTCGAGCTTGCCCTCGCCCCCCGGCGACAGCCGGGAGAAGATGTAGGCGAAGTTCCGGGCGATGCTCTGGTATGTCTGCAAGAACGCGGTCTTCTTTTGCTTCTCGATCGACGACATGAAATCGAGGATCGATTCCCGCTCCTTGACCAGCACCTCGTGCTTGCCCGAGAGGTCGTCGAAGCGTGCCTTGTTCTCGTTATACTTTTCGATGGCCATCATGTTCACGTTGCCAAGGCGGACGATCTCTAACTTGGCCGAATCGATGTCTTGCACCAGCTGGGCCTTGCCGCGCTTGATCACGTCCTCGGGCACGATTGCCGGCTGCGGTAGCCCGGCTCGCAGCGCGGCGAGCGACTGTTCGAGTTCAGCTAACTTCGCGACTTGCGATGCCTTCTTGAGATCCGCCGCCTGGCGCTCTAGCCCGAGGCGTTGCAATCCCGTGGCCAAGTCGTCCTTCTGTTTCTCGAGCTCGCGCTTGGTGTTGAGCAGCGAGGCTAGCTCCCCGTTCTTCTCGGCAAGCTGCTGCTCGAGCGCCTTTATCTTGTCGCTGGTCGCGGCCTTGTCGGCTTCCTTCTCGGCGATAGCTTGCGATGCCGAGGAAATCGTGGCATCGAGGTCCGCCACGCGGTCTTGCTTGGCTCTTATTGAGCCGATGACGTGCTCCGTGAGTCGTGTCGTTTTCTGGGCAAGCGTGATGCTGGCCTTGTTGATCGCAGCCTCGATGGCCTTGATCTCGCGCTCGATCGATTCGATATCTGCCTGGATCTTTGCATGGGGCGATTCCTTCAGCGACGTGTCTATGGCCGCGATTTCAGCTTCCAGCCCGGCGACCCGCGCGTCTGCTTGCTGCACGTCAGCGGCGAGCTTCTCCCGCCGAAGCAAGTTTGCAGCGATCGACGACTTGAGCTCGGCAACCTCGTGTGTAGCATCCCCGCTGCCTTGATCGAGTTCCTCTAGACGCGCCTCGAGCTTGGCGACCTGCTCCCGCAAGCCACTCCGAGCCCTTTCCCCGTTGATCTTGGCCGTGTAATAGTCAGCTATTCGCCCCTGAGATGCTTTAATCTCGTGTTCGAGTCCTCGCTCCTTTTCTTTCAAGGAATCGAGTTCCCGTTCCATCGCGGGTAGCTTGTCCTCGTCCTTGGTCTGGAAGGCGGTGCCGACGGCCTTCTTGTTGATCGACCCGCCCGTCATGAGATTGCTGGGGTCGATCACGTCGCCGTCCAGCGTGACGCGGCGGAAGCTCGGCGCGAACTCCTTGGCGACCTCGAGGTCATCGACGATGAACGTGCGGCCGAAAATGAACTCGAAGGCGGGTAAATACTTCTTGTCGAAATCGATCAAGTCGACCGCCCGCCCGTGCACGCCCTTGCCGAGCGGCAGCCCGTGGTCGTATTCCTTGTACGAGATCTTGTCGAGGGGGATGAACGACACCCGGCCGAGATTTCCCTTCTTCAAGTAGTTGATACACGCGGTGGCAGCGTTCCGGTCATCCACGACCATGAAGTTGGTCTTGCCGCCCGCGGCAATCTCCATGGCAACAGAAAACCTGGCGTCCACCTTGCCAAGGTTGCCTATCGTGTCGTGAATTCCCTTGATGGTACCCTGGCGTTTTGCGTCGAGCAATGCAGCGATTGCCTTGGCCATGCCGTTCCCTGCCACGGTTTGCGAGATCTTGATCGTCGACCGGAGCTCGTAGAGCGCCTCGGATTTCTGCCGGATCATGTCCTTCGTGACCCGGAGCTCGCTCTCGAGCCGCCTCACGTCCGCCTCGATCCTGTCGGGAGTGTCGCCGGGGATATCCCTCGCCTCGGCGAGGCGGGCACGCAGCTCCTGCAATTGCGCTTGGAAGGCTTCACGCTGGGACACGGAACTCGCGGCCTTCTGCTCGGCGGATTGCACGCTGGCACGGTCCTTGGCGATGTAGTTCTCGACCATCTTGAACTCAGCATGTAGCTCGTTGACAGCGTTCTTCGCATCGAGCAAAGATTGGCGGCAGCGCTCCTTGCTCGCGAGCAAGTCCTGGTACTTCTTGTCGTGGCTAGCGAGCTCCGCGTTCTTCTCCTGCAGCGATGCCCGTTTGATCGACAACGAGTCCTCTTGAGCGGCCGCTCCGGCCTTCGCATCAAGAATTTCCGCCTCGAGACCCGCCTTCTCCGCCTCGAGTTTTTTGATTTCCTCCACGACGCGGCATTTCTCGCCCGCCGCGCTCTTTTGCTGCTCCACTAGGTACTTGGTCGCGGACTTGAGATCGGCGAGGGCCTGCTTGAGCTGTTCGAGCTCCTGGTTGATGACGAGCAGCTCCTTTCCTTGCTTGTTCGACAGATCATCAGTAACCTCTTTGATCCTGCCCTTGACATCCTCAAAGGCTGCCTCCTTCTCCTTGAGCGTGCCGTTGATCTCGAACACCTTCTGCTCCAGGGACGACACGAGCTGCTTGGCCTTGCTTGCATCGCTCGCGATGGTGTCGATGTCGATGAGCTTGACCGCGAGGGACGATTGCTCGAGTGTCCGCGTGAGGCCCTGGTACTTGATGGCGGCGTCGCGTTCCTTCTCGAGGTCGGCGAGCTGCGTCGACACCTCGTTCAGCAGCAAGCGTACATGCGAGAGATTCGCCTCGACCTGGTCGAGTTCCTTCTGGGCGTTTTCTTTCTTCTCGTCATAGGCCGCGATCCCCGCGATGTCCTCGATGAGCTTCCGGCGCTCGGCCTTGGTCATGTTGACGACCTCGTAGACCGAGCCTTGCAAGACCATGCTATACCCGCTGGAGTGCAGGCCGCCCATTGCGAGCACGTCTTGAATTTCGGTACGGGTGCTGGTCACGCCGTTCACCTTGTACTTCCCGTGGCCGTCCAGGTCGACACTGCGGGAGATCTTGACGATATCCGCATCGATGGGCAAGCCCCTGTCCGAGTTATCGAGGACGAGCTCGACCGACGCCTCTTTCGCCGCGGGGATGCCCGCTTTCGGGTTGCCGGAATAGATCATGTTCCGCATGTTTTCCCCGCGCAAGCTCTTGGCGGACAAGTTTCCCATGACGAAACTGAACGCTTCCAGGATGTTGGATTTCCCGCTGCCATTAGCGCCAACGATTGCCGAGAAACCCTTGTCGAAGTCGATTTGCACGGTCTTCGTCGCGCCGACGCTCTTGAAGCCGCGCAGCCGCATGTACTTGATGAACACCATGGTGGGTGACCGGGATTGTCGTGTCAAGTTGGATGAATATGACCTGGATATTCCCGGCGGCATCTTGAGGCCCCATATCATCGGGGTATATATCCCACGAAACCGAATATATCCATCGACTTTTTAAGGTTGTACTCGTTCAGGTCGATCGGGTGAACTCCATGAACGATCTGGTCGATCTCTTCGTCCTAAAACAAACACATCTAGCAAAAACTACGAAACGCCTCGTGACAACGGTCCTCGCGCAATTCATCGAGTTCTGTGGGTCGCGGGGCTCCCCGGCCGACATCCCCGACATCCAGTACTTCCGGTACCTGGACTCGCTCACGAATGGCGGGACGTACAACCATCGACTCAGCGTCTTGAACCGATTTCGCGTCAGTCTCGGCAAGCCTCGGCTCGACGCGTCGAAACGTCACGTCGACGAACTCGATATCAATCCATCCCTCGTCAAGGAAAATTATGAGTGTATGACGAAGGTGGACATGAAACAACGTGATCGTGTCATCCTCGCCATTCTCCGGTACGGTGGTCTCCGCGCAGGCGAGTTATGTTCCATCCGGTATCGCGACGTATCATTCGATGATCAGTCCGTGACACTCTCCGTCACGGGTAAGACGGGTCGCCGTCAGGTCTGCATCGTCGAGGTGACCCAACTCCTCGCCGACCACATGAACCACGTCCACGGTACACATAACCAACCCATCTTCACGACCAACTCGGGTAAACAACTCGTGACGACCGACATCGACGACATCTTTCGTCGACTCGAGTCACGCGCCCACTCGACGATACATATGCACCCACATCTCTTGCGCCACCTTCGTGCCACGGAGTTGGCGACCGTCCTCACGGAACCACGGCTCAGACATTATTTCGGATGGACGAAGAACTCCACGATGCCGGCTCGTTACGTCCACCTCGGTGGGACTGACGTCAATGATGCGATAAAGGAGATCGCCGGGTTGGTGACAAAACGAGAGCCCGTGGTCCGATCGGCGAATTGCCCGAGATGTGGATATCAAAATACCCCAGACGTGACATTTTGTGGGCGTTGTGGGTACAACCTCCGCGTACCGACCAAGTACATCTGTCCGCCCCTGTAGGTGTATCGGTATGGAGCTCCGTATACACTGTTGTCCACGCTGCGGTCGCCGGATG
>JAUQYZ010000229.1 GCA_030587475.1 Candidatus Sigynarchaeum calidifontis | reverse complement strand
CAGCGCCTATAAACCGTCACGACGATGTAATTTTCCCCCTTCCCAACGACGTGGTGCGGTTTCGACCTGGCTTGCACCTTCATTTTTCGCCCGCACAACTCGCACGTCGGCGTGGGATTAAAATCGAGCTCGATCCGCTTTCCATGAAACCGTCTTTGGAATTTCTGCACCGCGCGAGACATGTACCCATATCCGCACGAGGAAATTTGAATGTTTCGCCCTTTTTGTCGCCGTCAGGTGCCTTTGTTAAGAAATAAAAAGGATTATTCTACGCAATCGAAGAGGCTCGTTTGATCTGAATAGAAGTTCCGATATGTTCTTTTTTCTATGTCCTCTCTTGAAAGACGAGGGATCCGTTCAAGTAACTTTACGTTCATCCTCTTACAAGCGGCGATGATGAAATCTTGCATTTCATCGAGACTCACTGTATCCGGCACGACGATAAGTTTCACACCATTTTCTTCACAAAGCCTTGCCTTTCTTGCGTCATCTTTCATCCTATTTTCAAATTCCTCAAAACTTTTATAAAAGACAGGAACAAACTCTCGATGCTGTTTGCCTTGGAATTCAAGAGCGATTGCTTGTCCCTCCCATTCGAGATAACAATCGAGATGCATCTTGTTACCCCGTTCATTTATTAATCAATTGAAATATTTATGAGAGGAAGAGATTTTAGAGAAGATCCCGTCGAATACAGTTTTACATGCACGTTCCTGAAAACTTAAGTTACATTCAGTACACTGGGAAGTCCACAATTTCTTGATGACCTTTTCATAAACATGTCCTTTCGGGCATCGGATCTTCACTTTAGAATCTGCGTTTTTTTCGATGTCGGTAGATATCAGAATAGATCCTGGCCTATTTCGTGCAAGAAATGCCTTAATGTCCTCAACAGTAATACAAACATCGTTCCTGTAACATTCGTTGCACCAAGCTCTCAGATTTAACAATGTATTTGTTTCTGTGGGAAAGACATGATTTTTGTCGCATCGTATAATTATTTCAGCCGAATTAATATCGCTATTACTTTTATATGAAATCATCTTACTACCAGGATGAAAATGATCGAGAAAATCAATGATATCTCTTTCATTTATCACGATGGGCTTGATCTGGATACCTTTTAAGAAGAGATCAAGAGCATCGTATTCATTCCTATATAATCTTGCCAACTCGAGGATTGTTTTGCCAGTTAACCTTTTTTGCACGATATCATCGATTTGATCCATCGAATAAGCGGTCTGGCCAATCCTGATAAATTCTTTCGATTTTATTTCTTGAACCGGGCTTTTTTTGTCCAATTTAATTGCAATTAGTAAAATGTCCATGTTCACATCTAATTCTCTTGCAATTGACGGGACATCATAATTCTCATTGATCTTTTTTACAATATTGGTGCGATTTGAAGATATAATAGAAAGATCCCTTTCCACCTTTAAGGTTAACAAGTCTTTAGACGATTTTGATTCGGATTCATTCCTTTTTAAATACAAGCTCAAGGATTCACTGTCCAGGTTGAATTCATTAGCGATTGCAGATATTGAATCCTTTGCATCATATCTTTTTTTGATCTTCTCGATATCCGTTGCTTGAATGTATCTATATCCAATTTTGATTATTTTATTTTCACTTTCATCTGCCTCCAACGCCTTTGAAAGCTTTTGCCGAACCAGGCCGTATTCTGAAGCCACGTTTGTCAAGGATCCACCATCTACCAATTTCCTCTTGATCTGGTCGAATATTGCGACATCTACCGTCTTTACCCCGATCTTTATCCCGCTATTCGACAAATGCTTTTTTGTCGAATTAATCCGATTTTCCAAGAAATGGTAGAGGCTCTTCTTACTCAAACCGAATTCAAAAGCGATATCGGGTACAGTTTCCCCTGAAGCTCTTTTCTTTATTATTCGTTTAAAGATAGCTTCGCTGATGAATTGCTGCCCAATTTTTATGGCGTGTTGGTCATCAGATCTAATGTCCTCCCTTTTTAAAACATGTTCGAGTGAAAAATGAGTCAAACTATGCTCTCGTGCTATTCGCATAGTTGAAAACCCCATCTGTTTTTTATTTTTAATGATCTGGAATTCCTCTTGTGATATGATCTTATCACCAATTCTTATGGCCATATTTTCATTCCCCTTCCCAATGGAATCAATCGCCTTTAAAACAAGGGATAATGGCTTCCGAGGCAATGAATTTTTATCTGCTATCTTGTCAATGGACAAGCCTTCTCTATAACTGGCAATGATGGCCTTGAATTGTGCATTATTTATGAAACGGTTCCCTATCTTTACCCGGCTTAAAAGATATTCAGATGCTGCTTCTTTTGCTTGGTTTTCCCAAGAAGGGAACTCGATCAAGTTGTCTTGTACCTTTTTTTCTTCATTATTCAAATAATCAGATCGTGAACTTCCCGGCTCTAGTTTATCCATCGTTGATTCCCCACTGAAGACCGAATAGCTGTCTTCTAACTGCTTTTCATCGATCTCCACCATTGAATTCTCGAAGAATGTTTTAACCTCCTTGATAATTTTCTGCTTTCTATCCTGTTCAATTTGGCTTGTTTGAAGTCTTTCATCTTGAATTCTTTTTATCTCGCCTTGATCAAGCTTTTCAATTTCATAAAATCGTTGTTCTAATGTTTTTTTCCTCTTTTTTACGATTTCAGAAGGCGTCATTGGATCTGCTGCTTGTTTCCATCGCGGCGTGTCTGGGTTATTGTGCCTTGCGAATTCTCGCATATTTGCCTCAACTCTGGATGAATTAATCCTTCTCATTACAGTTCGATTTAAACTAAAACCTTTACTCAATGCGTTTCAAATCTACAAGCCAGAGTGCCATGTTCAAAGAAATAATTCGGAAAATAAACAAAAATCCAAAATAACAAGAATCAAGTTAATCGGTATTCTTCTCTAATCGATTTCCTCGAGCGTGAGCTCGCGCAATTTCTTGGACTTGCAAGACTTGCTCGGGCACTTGTTGCCCTTCTTCTTGGCACACTTTGCACACACCAGGCGCAGGCAGTCCTCGCAAATCAGCAGCTTGTTGTCGCCCGCGATAGGCTGGTGACTCGAGAGTAAAAATCCACACTCGTTGCATGATTTCGTCATTCTAAATCATTCTTTTTCTTTCGTAGGTGATGTTATTCCGAGTTCTGCTCGTGGCAATTAAAAGTTATAGCATAGAATCTCAGCACGGCTTGTCGGGCCTTCCACGTTTGAAACATACATTAATATAATACCACATTCAAGCGATGTCCATCTTCATGAATACATCGATTTTGCGAGATTGACCTTCCATGACGATTTCTGTTGCATTAAAAGATAAAGTGGACGGCCTCCTGAAGGCGCCGCTGCGGATCTACGATTCCGTCGAGCGGTACATGGTCGACCATCGAATCGTGAAGATCTCGATGATTGCCGCCTTGCTCGCCTACCACGTATTGCTGGTTCTCGGGGTGATTTTCGCCCAATGGACACCGGACTGGTCTGCTATCGACGGATACACGATATGGGACAATTGGATAAGCGATCTCGGCGGCAGCAAGTATACCGTGCCCCACACGCCGCTGCCGATCCTGTACGACCTCGCGTGCGTGATCGCCGGGGCGTTAACGGTTCCCTTGACATTCTTCCTCGAGGGCGTCGTCGCGCCGCGGGACAGCAGTATGAGCCGGTGGCGGCTCAGGCTCGTGAGCCTCGGCTTCCTCTTCGGCATCGTGGGGAACGTCGGTTATATTGGCGTGGGCGTGTTTTCCGAGGACAGGAACTTCTGGGGGCTCCATGGCGTCACGTCCGCGCTCGCGTTCGGTGGCTTCGTCGTGAGCGGGTTCTTCGTCGCGTTCTGCGCATTGATTTACCGCACGAGAATACCGAAAAAGTTCGGGGTTTACATGTTCTTCATCCCGCCCCTGACCATCGTCCTCCAGGCGCTGCCAGCGGTCGTGCCGGCCGTGAGCGGGCCGCTGATGGAATGGATGCTACTCTTTTCCATACTCGGGTGGGTTGACCCGCTATCCATCGTCACGCTGGCTGGATTCAAGCGCGAGGAGAAGATCCTGAAGCATGGCGGTGCGGCCGAGCCGCCGGTCCAACGGAAAGGGATAGAGTGGATCCCCGTGAGGCGGTTCTTGCGGAAGGCATTGAAACTCTTGAAGAAGATCGCCGACTTCCTGGAAGGCATCTACACGAGCGAAAAGGTGTTCAAGGTCGTCGCCTGGGCAAGCATCGTCGCGTGCCCGGCGCTGCTCCTCGTCGGGATACTGGTCGCCGCGCCGGGTGGTTTCAACCTCGGGATCCACTCGCCGACGGCGCTGGGCTCGGTTGCCTTCACGCCGGCCCCGTGGCTGTTCGACGCGTTCTGCATCATCATCGGGGTACTTGCGATACCGGCCGTGTATTACATCGAGAAGCAGCTGGCGCCGCTGCCAAGCCAGCTCGGCGAGCTGTCCCGACCGAGATACAAGTTGACCACGTACGGGCTGCTGCTGGGCCTCCTGGGAGGTCTCGGGTTCATCGTCCTGGGCATCCTTTCCCGCGACAGGCCGGTGAAGGTTGGCCATTACACGATTCCCGTGTTCGCCTACGCCGAGACCATCGGCTTCATCGCGTTCGCTCTCGCGTTCATATGCCTCGGCGAGTGCATCTTGCTCTACGACACGGGAGCTTCGAAGATCCTGGGCATGTTCGGGCTGCTCGGCCCTTTCGTCGCGCTCGCAGCCTGGGCCGCGTCGAGAACGGCGCTCGCCGAGTGGCTGGTCCTCTTCTCGACACTCGCCTTCCTGGTCTTGCTGCTCGCGTCGTGCATGGCGAGACTGGGCAAGACGGGCACCAGCCCGCCCGTGAAGGTCGCCACGAAACCCGGTGATGGAAAATGACGGGGCGAAACGATCGACGCACTACGGCCATCGTGATCACGGCCTTGACCATCGGCATCATCGCCGTCACCATGATTCAAGCAAGCACAAGCAATCGCGACTCGGGGCCAGCCCGGCTCGGTAGCATCACGGCAGCTGGCGTTCACGACCCTGTATCCATCGATGAAAATGCCGCCATGGATGCTTTCTTTGCCGGAAACGGCACGAACGGCTCCTCGTGGTTGTCCGCCTACGTGTTGCTCCAGCTCGAGATCGATGCAAGCGGCAGCACCGCCGGCATCGAATTAAAAAACACGAACCGTTTCATCATCATCCAGTCATGCACTGTGAGAGACGCGGGAGCGGGTGGGGATGGCATCCGCCTGGTCAACTGCACGAACGTGAAGATCAGCTGCTGCGTGGTGAAGAACAACACAAACGGGATCTCGCTCAAGGGCTGTGCCAACAGCAGCATCTTCGAGACCAATGCGACCCGGAGCGCTATACATGGCGTGTTCTTGCAAAACTCGAGCCACAACAAGGTGATGCTCAACAACATCACGCGGAACGGTCAATACGGCGTGTATCTAGACGATGCCCACTACAACGAGATCACGCGCAATTTCTTCAAGAATAACGGCAAAGGATGCATATTCATCGTGGACTCGTCGGAAAACATCATCACGGAGAATAAGTGCGACACGCCAGCAACGCCGGGGTTCGACATCGCCTGGCTCGCCGCGTTCATCGCGTGCGGCATCGCGACCGTCCAAGTTATGAAGCGGCGGGGGAAACCCGGCATGTCCAAACTGGCTGCTTGAACGCGTAATATGTTCCCTGCTTCTTTTTCTTCATCACGGAACCAAGTCTTAGTGCACATAAAAATCCGTGTCGGCGCCACGATCTTTATATTCCAAGGCGTACAATAAGTGATTAGGTGTAATGAAATCGATATAGATAGCTGGGGAATGAGATGACATTGATGAAGAGCCAAGGGGGGAGCGGACAGATAACTCCTGATCATATAGATTTTGCTTGGAAAATAATCATAGGTGGAAACGGAGGAGTAGGCAAAAGCACGCTGATCCATCGTTACGTGTATAAAGAGTTCAAGGATAACACAGCGATGACGATCGGTTGCTCGCATCACAGCCAGTACATCGAACGCTATGGAAAAACGATCAACCTCATCCTCTGGGACCTTGGCGGCCAGGATCGGTTCCAAATGCTGCACCCCGCATATGCAACGGGGGCGTCGGCTGGTTACGTGTGCTTTGACATGGCAGCGATCGGGACGTTGACTGATATCGACAAGTGGGTGCAGCTCATCCGGAAGTTCAACAAGCCCAGCACGCCCGTCCTCCTGGTCGGCACGAAATATGACTTGATGGAGACCCAGGAGCAGCTGGATAGCATCTGCGCGCTCGCGAACGAGAAGGTGGCCGCCCTCGGCATCGACGCGTTCATGGTCACGTCGTCCAAGATGAACGTGAACGTCGAGGAGACGATCACCTACATGATCGATTACTTGCTCTGGAAGAACGGCGGCTCGTGACCGCCATCCAGGCCAGACCTCGTCGGGCCGTGCGGGCCCGTCTGCAAAGCATTTATCCCCTTGGGACAACAAGGGATGCATGGCTGGGTCGAAATTCCTCCGGTTCGCGGGCGTGCACTTCACCATCAAAACCGCGATCGCCTTTCTCGCCGCCGTCATGGGCACGATCGCCACGTGCCTTGTCGTGTCTTGGCAGCGCTACGAGACATGCAGCGGCGGCGGGGACTTTAACCTCATCGACTACCAGATCTCGTTCCTGGGCGACCCGCTCACGAACCCGTGCGGTTATCCCCTCTTCATCGTGGCGCTCTGGACGCTGGGCTTCGCCGCCATCCCGCTGCTCTTGTTTTATCGCCGCACGCTAGCGGCGCTCGAGGCCCGGGTGGCCGGCGTGTTCACCTTCTTCTTCGCCCTCGGCATCCCCGGCATGTTCGTCGTCGGCGTCATCCCGTGGTCGCTGGATCCGGACGTCCACATCATCTCCGCGGGCGTCGCGTTCGGCGGCGCTGGCTTCGCGTATCTGCTCGCTGGCATCGGGATCATCGTTGCCAAGCTACGCGACCGCGCGGGCAAGATCCCCGCCGCCCTCGTCATCCCGTTCCTCGTGTACGTCCCGTTCGTCATCTTCGGGATCTGGGTGCAAGTGGACAACTATCTCGAGTACGGGCGGGTCTACAACGTGGGCGAATCCTGGCGTTCCTTCTTGCTCTGGGAATGGCTGCTGTTCTTCGCGATGCTTTCCATGTGCGTTTTCACGACCCTCGCCCTTGTCCGCGCCGAGAGATCGCCCGCGCCGCCCGCCAGCGATCGGTAGCGATGCGTGCGATCACCAGTACACGTGCTGCGGGAGGCCCCCGATCATCTCGAATGGCCTGAACATGTTCAAGATGCTCGAGAATATCATCATTGGCAAGAGATGAAGCTGGAACCAGAACAATGTAGACGAGGACATGACGATGGACGCGTCCATGCCGAGCACTGCCAGCCGCAAGGACCACACGAGCAACAAGAAGCCCGCGGAAATCAGCAACGAGAACATCAAGATCAGCATCAAGAGGAATCTCTTGCCCGGAGTGCGATGCTTCAAGGACAGGCTGTAGACGACCGCCACGATCGCGAGGAAGATGGGGATGGACTGGAACAGCGGGTCCACGACGAAAATCTCCTTCACGTGCTCGAACGGTGATGTGCCAATGGAATAGGACAGCACGGCAAGGAATCCCACGGTCGCGAGCACCGCCGCGACCTGGATCGCGACCATGCGCCCGAGGATGCCCTTGAAAAGGCGCTCGTCGTTTTCCATCCCGTCTCCTGGTACCATCGCTCGCAAGGAGCGCTCCAGCCCCGCGACCACGTTGATCAGGCCCGTCTCGAAGTGCATCGCCCATGCCGGGCGGTTCTTGAGAAAGAAGATCAAGAGAAAATCGTTGACGATGCCCGTCTTGGTCTTGTACTGCCACCTCCTCGTCCGGACCGCGTACACCCGCGACAGGTCGATCAACCGGATGGCCGCGCGGTGCCCTATCGCGGGCGTCTTGATGACCCGGAGGAGCCGGTCGCCCACGCTGGCGACGATCGACACCTCGCGGGGGTACAAGCGGGGAACCAGCCAGATGCAGACGCCGGTGAGGAACGGGACCGAGAAGATCCCGAAGACCACGGACAAGTTAAATCGCAAGTATTCGATTCCCGTCCCTCCCATGAAGGATAACATCGAAATGCTCACGCCAAGAGCGAGCAATATAAAGTCGATGACGAGGATTATGGACGAGGCGAGGTTAAATCCCGCCGGGATATCGCGCGTGAACTTGATCGCCACTACCTCCGGGTCCTCGATACCCGCCGGCTCGTCTAGGGTGTAGAGTGCCATCGCGTCCACCATCCAAGGTGCATGATTTCCAGGGCAACAACGGGTCTTAAACCCGTCACCGCGATCACATTGACACGGTCTTTCCTTCGATGTCGATCGATAGAGCCTCATTTGGGCTTCCACGGGGCCTGCATGTCGCGGGAAAGAGCGACGTCAACCTTTCTGCTGCTTGGCCATGACGGCGTTGCAGAGCTCGTCGCAGCCAACCTTCAGTGCCTTCACGATGCGGGCATCCGTGCCGTCGAAGTGCACGTCGAGGAACAAGAAGACGGGCGATTTCAGTTTCTTGCCGAGAAGCTCCGATGTCGTCTTCGCGATGACCTCGTACTTGAAGTTGGTGAGCGGCAGCGCGGACGAGACCACCGGCACCTCGGCCAGGCGCGTCGGCGCCGTGATGGCCATGTTCCCGAGGCCAGGCACCCCGCTCGCGTCGTCGGTCACGAGCACGACGTAAGCGTTTCGCAGCCGGATCGCGTGGTAGAAGAAGGTGATGGGGCCGATCGAGGCCTGGTGCTCGTGGATTTCACCCAGCGGCATGGTGCCATCATCAATCCAAGCTGATCTTGCTTCCCGACGAGAACACCTCCGCAACGATGCGAGCAATGGCAGCGTTGCCGAGGCGACGGTGCGCTTCTCGCTCGAGCCAGGAAAAACATCACAACGTCACGTACAACACGGCGTTTATCTCAACGACACCTATCACAACGAGGTCACGCGGAATTTCTTCAAGAACAACGGCAACGGATGCATATTCCTCGAAAATTCATCGGAAAACATCATCACGGAGAATAAATGTGATACGCCAGCAGCACCGGGGTTTGACATCGCCTGGCTCGCCGCGTTCATCACGTTCGGCATCACGACCGTTTTGATCGTGAACCGTCGCGGGAAACACGGCTGGACCGAACCGGGTGCTTGATCGCGCTCCCCCATTCCCTCCATCTCTCTTTTCGTTTTGATGTGGTTTCCGAGACAATGCTGATTTTAAGGTCGATCTACTCCATTATCCTTCAAAACGCTTTGCGAGACCATTACGGGACATTTCAAGTGCTGCTCTAGCTTGTACCTCGCACTCTCGTCTAATCGAAAGCCATATTGAGTTCGGGAGATTGCGTTGATTTTCTTCATCGTCGGTTCCGGACTGACCTTGAATGCACGAATGCTCTTCCATTTTGGATGGGCTTTCCACGCCTTGACGAAGTTGAAAACGTATTCTTTCTTTGCTTTTAGCGTGTTCACGGCTGATTTCAAGTCTTTATGGGATTCCTTGCATACCAGCTTGTCCAAAAACTCCAGCGACGGGTTTTCGCTTGGAGGGTCGTCAAGCATCGTGTAGAATTGCAGCAACGTGTCGCGATACGATCGCGCCCACGTGTTATCCCGTAAAAATGGAATTAACAGCTCCGTCTCCCATTGCTCCAAATTTACCGGCTTTTTCAGCAGCAAGTATTTCACTTTCGCGAACTCGTGCTTTTTCTCTTCTCGGTCTCCCCGGATGTCACGCAATACGACACGCCATTTCTTTTTTAGCTCGGACTTGAAGTTTTTCATGCCTTTCATCGTGAATCCCTGTTTCGGCCACTTTGGTGCAAGATTCTTCTCGAATAATGCAGCAGCCGTGGGATTCCATGATTTCATTGCAACTAGCAAGGCCATGTAAGAGTTGGTAAACGATCCGGCATCATCAAGGGTGCATATAGCAACGATATGGTTGTAAAATTTAAACCATTCAGCACAAAAGAATTGTTTGAACACGGGCATCGCAGCCATTGTTTCCCCGTGATCGATTGCTAACGAGATTTTACGAGCAATGGTGCATTCCTTGATGAATGACGTGTTGTTTTCTTTTTGAAGGCGGTTAAATTCCTTCAACAATCCACGTGTCAACAATTGTGTGACGTGGAACGTGCAAATGATGATAATGGAATCCGGAAACACGATTTTCACGCTTAATTCCCACGTGTCATCAAAATCGAACGTGACATACTCGGGATCCTTACCCAGCAAGCCCTTGATCCACGTCAAGAACGGGATCGCTTCTTCTTTCCGCTCCCCGACTCCCAAAAAGCCGCCAATCGACCGTCTTTTAATCGGGTTAGATGCAAGCAGGAAGGCTCGTCCTTCTCGCTGCCCGGGTCGTTTTTTTTGGGGGTAACCGCCTTGAACGTTCCATCCAAGCACACTACGGTTGCTTCTTTCGTTCGTTGTGACTTCGCGTTATTGCCCGGATTTGCGCTCATGTCTTGTTCTTTCTTTTTTTGTATCCAATCCAGTAACGTGCTCACGTCAGCGTCTACATTATGCAAAGTCTTCAAATCCGCCGCAACACGAGTTGTCGAATCTCCATTGTCGAGAACCCGCTTGAACACGTATATCTTGACGTCGCTCGTGAAACTCGAATCAAAATCAACCCTTGGATTGATGATCGAGAATCGTTTACCGCAGTTTTTACATTTCCAAAGTACTTTCTCGTGTTGCTGGATTCTACGTACCGTCGGCGTCCCCAAATCTTGCCGATCGATGATTTTATGATTACAGCAAGCGAGTGTATCGTGCCCGCAGGCGATACAATTGATGGGCTTGAAGTCCTTATCCGAAACGCTCGTGTATTCGACGATCACTGCTTGATCTCCACCAATATTCATGCCATGACATGTGTTCTTGAAGAATTTGAAGTTTTCGGTCGTAAACAAGATGAACGATGTGGAGCCAGGCGAAAAAAACGTAAATATGTCGGTAAGACAAAAATAAATGGTAAGCGATCTACCTTTTAATCCGTATTATC
>JAUQYZ010000222.1 GCA_030587475.1 Candidatus Sigynarchaeum calidifontis | reverse complement strand
CCGCAGCGCCTATAAACCGTCACGACGATGTAATTTTCCCCCTTCCCAACGACGTGGTGCGGTTTCGACCTGGCTTGCACCTTCATTTTTCGCCCGCACAACTCGCACGTCGGCGTGGGATTAAAATCGAGCTCGATCCGCTTTCCATGAAACCGTCTTTGGAATTTCTGCACCGCGCGAGACATGTACCCATATCCGCACGAGGAAATTTGAATGTTTCGCCCTTTTTGTCGCCGTCAGGTGCCTTTGTTAAGCCTTTTTTCCAATTCTTCTCGCGTAATTGTTCTGTTGGTGGAAAACCGTTAGTTTTTTCCCTGGCCGGTTTTATCGCAACCCTCCCGATATTACGGGGCATGTAACGACGATAGAAGCCTTTATTCGTTGTTGGGACGAAAGAAGCCCTATATTGGCATTAATTTGGACTTTAACAAGTATAGCATTAATAAAAAAGTGGAAAAAATGGTTTTTACCCGCGAGGTTATCCCCGCTTGGCGGCGACGTACCTGCCCTGGATAGGCCGCACGATATCGAGTGCGACGATACCAATGAGCACGGACACCGCGATCCAGAGCCAATCGCCCCAATCGAGCGGGACGAGTTCGAAGACCTTTGCGGCATCGACTTCGTAGATGATGAAGAGTTGCAGCCCGAACGCGAGGCCGACTGCGAGCAGTAAATACTTGTTGTTGACCGGCGTGTGCTGCCAGACGCTCTTCCCGTCCGGAACGCGGGTCACGAACACGACCCCGAGCTCGAAGAGAACCGACACCGTGAGTGCCACTGTCCTCGCGTGCATCAACCTCGCGACGAACACGGGATTTGCTTCTCCCGCTATAACCGGTTGTACATCGACGGGATAATATACCGCATATAGCAATAACGTCGTGATGAACGCGATGACACCGCCAACGATGGCAAAGAGCAATATTTCATGAAGCATGAAACCACCCTTGCCACGTGGTTTCCTTTTCATGATGGTCGGGTCGCCTGGATCGACAGCAAGGGCCATGGCAGGTAATCCATCCGTGAGCAAATTGATCCAGAGGATCCCCAGTGCCGTGAACGGAGAGGCCCACCCAAGCACGACTGTAACAATGAAGACAACAAAGATCTCGTCGAAATTGCTCGATAACATGAACCTGATGAATGATTTCATGTTGTCGTAGATCTGTCGACCCTCCTCGACTGCCGAGATGATGGTTGCAAAGTTGTCATCAGCAAGAACCATGTCCGCGGCGCTCTTGGCAACGTCGGTACCCGTGATGCCCATCGCGATGCCGATATCGGCCTTCTTCAGCGCGGGGGCATCGTTCACGCCATCGCCGGTCATCGCCACGACTTGATCGTAATCGTCTTGCAAAGTCTTCACGATGCGTGCTTTTATGGACGGAGATGCCCTGGCACACACGTCCAGATCCTTCAGCACCTTCTTGAACTGGTCATCCTCCAAGACCTCCAGCTCCGCCGCCGTGAAGCAAGTATATTCCGCATCCTCGTAAGGCTTGAGATCGAGGGCCTTGGCGATCGCGAGTGCCGTGTTCTTCTGGTCGCCCGTGATCATGATGATGCGGATGCCCGCGTGCTTTGCAGTTGCGATGGCAGCAGCGACCTCCTCCCGTGGTGGATCGATCATCGCCGCCAGGCCAAGGAAGGTCATGTTCTTCTCGGTCGATTCGACCGTGTATTCCGATAGGGCGTCAGGTAACTTGCGTTTAGCTATGCCGAGCACGCGGAACGCCTTGTCAGCAAGGCTCTTGTTGGTTGCAAGGATTGTCTGGAGCATATTTTGATCGAGCGTGACGATCTTGTCGCCGATCTGCACGCTATCACACGTATCGAGCACGCTTTCTGGTGAGCCCTTCATAAAAGCCATCGTGCCCTCGCTCCCGGGCATGCGGGAGGTATAGACCATCGTCATACGCTTCCGCTCGCTATCAAAAAAGATCTCGCCGTTGGGTTTTGGATCAGTCTGCTCGTCCCACGTCACCTTGTAGGAGGTCTTCATCGCGGCGACCACGAGCGCGCCCTCCGTGGGATCGCCCTCGCAATGCCACGCGTTGTCCTTCGACGAGTACTGGACGGTCGCCGTGCTGGCCAAGAACCCGGCCTTGAGCAACTCGAGCAAGTCCTTCTCGTCATCGATTGCCAATTGCCTTCCATTCTCGACGGTGACGAAGTTACCCTTGGGCACGTAGCCGATCCCGGTCACCTCGACCATACCCTTAGCCGGCGTCCAGAGTCGCTGCACGGCCATCTTGTTTTGCGTTAACGTGCCTGTTTTATCCGTGCAAATGACTTGGACACTGCCGAGGGTCTCGACCGCGGGGAGCTTTCGCAGGATGGCACGCTTGCGTGCCATGCGCTGGACACCGAGAGCTAGCGTGAGCGTGATGGCCGCGGCTAGGCCTTCGGGAACTGCCGAGACCGCCAGGGCGATGGATGTCTCGATGACCTCGGGAATGTTCGCATCCATGTGGATGAGGAATTCCGCGATCATGACGAATACGACGATGACGATCACGAGGATGCCAAGAAGCTTGCCTAATTTTTCCAGCCGTTCCTGGAGCGGGGTTTTTTGCTCGGCGGATTCGATCGTTGCCTTGGCGATCTTGCCCATCTCCGTGGCCATCCCCGTTTTCACTACGATGGCTTTTCCCCTTCCTTTCACAGTGGTCGTGCCCATGAACGCCATGTTCTTCTGCTCCGCGAGCACGACCTTGCCCTCGCCGATGATGTTGGAGTTCTTGTCAACGGGCACCGATTCACCCGTGAGAATGCCCTCCTCGACCTTCAAGCGACTATCCTCGAAGATCCGGGCGTCAGCACCGATGGTTTCGCCTTCCCACATCACGAGGATGTCCCCGACGACGATGTCTTTGATATCCACGCGGGTCTCGTTCCCGTCCCTGATCACGAGCGTGTCGTCCCCGGCGAGATCCTTCAGTTTCTTGAGACTCTCCTCGGCCCTGTGTTCTTGCACGAAGCCGAGGATGTTGTTCAACACGACGATGATCAGGATGACGAATCCTTCAACATGGTCACCGAATGTGAACGATATAACCGCCGCGACCAGTAGAAGGATAACGAGGAAATCCTTGAATTGCAAGAGGAACTTGACGATCGGCGGTATTTTTTTCTCCTCCGCGAGCTCGTTTGGTCCATATTTCTCCAGACGCCGCTTGGCCTCCTCGGAGGACAAGCCGTGCTGCAACGACGTGTCGAGCTCCTTGGCGATGTCCCCTGCGTTCTTATCGTAATAGAAGGTGGTGGTTGACATGATGCTTTTCGCGCCCTATTGCATATGAGCATGACAAGGCAGATAGGCTAATAAAATCGATACCTAGTGGCGCTCGGGGTGGCGAAAAGGTGCATGCGGCTGCTCGCGATCGATGATATCCGAGGGATCACCGCGGCCTTGGCGGGGCCGGGGGGAGCGGGGGCAAGCCATGCGACGAACGCTGCTGCCCGGGACGCGGCGGCCCTTGTGATGGAGAAGGGGCCTTCGACATCCTATTCGACGCTCGATTGCAAGCATCGCCTTGTTGAATTGCTTTCACCACGCCCGCGGCGAGGGTGTTCAATATCGTGAGGCGGGCGGATCGTATTTTTACTGCGGTTCCCGTGAGATGACCCCATTCACGTATCACGTAGAGATTGACAAGATGCGAGAACTCGGGGCCGAATTGTGAGGTGAGCACGTTGTTCAGGTTATCGCGAGACGTGCTTGCCTTGTCGCAGCCCCGATTCCGGGCAATCTTCCCGATTTCCGAGAGCACGAATTCGTATGCCTCATTCTGCCATTGTTCCCGTAGCGCGCTCAGAAGCATTACGAGTCGAAGGCGCGCGTCGACAGTCGGATCGTCCCGCGGCAAGCTAGCGAGTTTCGCGT
Source organism: Candidatus Sigynarchaeum calidifontis (assembly GCA_030587475.1). Classification (GTDB taxonomy): domain Archaea; phylum Asgardarchaeota; class Lokiarchaeia; order Sigyniarchaeales; family Sigyniarchaeaceae; genus Sigyniarchaeum; species Sigyniarchaeum tengchongense. The sequence continues at coordinate 18,261 of JAUQYZ010000222.1, read as the reverse complement.
CGAAAATGGTTTTTTCGATGCCGAATTCACGCGCCAAGTTATCCACGATGGCAGTGAAATCTACCTTTTGCGCTTCCATCGGTATCGCGGCTAGTACAGACGACTTGATAGCCATGAACGCGGCTTTCGTTCCAGGCACGACCAGGGCCCGCCTCTGCAACCTATCGACGACGCGGCAACTGCTCGATAAGATCTGTTGCTGTAACACGGCATCTATGGTTTCTTCGATGATGTGCCTGGACGCGGCCATGGGACATCAGTCATTATGAGAAGACGGGTTTTTAAACCTACCTATAATTATGTGGCATTGCCACATCTTTGTAGAAGATGACCCGGATATGATGAATACGCACATATAGTTCTAGAAATCAGCTTGCTCTCGGTTATAATCCCGGTTATAACCCATTCGAGTTCCATGCACGCGGGCGCGTGCGATCATTTTTCTTAGCCGGGATCGATCGGGATGTCCTCGTGCCGGAAGAGCGAGTCCTCGATCTCCTCGATTTCCTTGTTCTTGATGCGCGCGTACTCCACCATAAAGGGATTGTTTATCGAGTTTGCCATCATCGTCGGTCAAGGAATACATCACCACGAGCAATCAAGAACCAATTTCAACCAAAAGCGGTCTTTCCAGTCTGCATATCGAGGTAAGATCAAGCCTTTCGAGCCGGGCGGTTCTCCGGCAAGAACTTCCGGGGATCGATGAGTTCAAGATCGTATTTTTCGACTATCTCGTACATGTGTTGGCTGTAATTGAGTTCATCGATGATATCCTTCTTGAAGCCATGAAAATCGCTGCATAAGGAAAACTTTGCCCCGTACTCGTGTCCAAATTCCAGGAATGGCTTGAGCCGGCTCTCGTTGAACTTGTTCTTGTTCAATTCGAGGGCCACGCCATACTTTTTCGCGTAGAGCACGAGCCGCTTCATCTTTTCCACCGGCAGGTGCTTGGGAAAGTTCTCGTGCGGGTGGGCGAGCACGTCGGGCCTGTAATCGGCGAATGCCTTGTAAATGCCCGCCTCCCACATGTACTCGTGCGTTTCGCGTGGGAAGGGGGGCACCGTCTGGTGCTTGACGACGAGCAGGTAATCGAAGAAATCGGGGGTAATGCCCCGAGGGAGCGTCAGCTGGCCGCGCGGGTTGATGTCGACCTCGGCAGACTGGAGGAACCGGATCTTCGGGAATTTCTTGTTGTAGATGCGCAAGAATTCCTTCCGGTACCGCAGTAAATCGACCGAATAGCCGTTGTTGAACCGGCGCTGGTCTCCGAACCGTCTCGGGTTGTGATAAATGGCGAACGGGAACACGTGATCCGCGAAGCCCACGATCTTGATCCCGTTGTCGATCAAGCCTTGAACGATCGTGTCGAGGGGATATTGCGCGTCCGAGAAGGGCGTGTGGACGTGCAAATCGAAAAGATGAAATTTCTCGGGCATCGACTATCATTTCATCCTTGGCGCGTCGGGATTTGAACGCGCCGGTTCCGCTCACCGCGTGGCGACGCGGGCGAACTCCACGCGCTGCCCGTCCTCCGAGCCGATGACGCGCGTCCCTTCCCCGATCGCCGCCTCGATCTTCCGGACTTGCGCAGGAACCCGGTTCCCGTCGATCTCGTTGTCCATCCGTCGCCCGAAGTGCACGAGGATGCAGATGGCAGGCTTGATCTCGCGCACCAAGGGGATGAATTGGTCAGTGCAGATGTGGCCGCGGCAAGTGATGCCGTCGGGGCGCAGCAAGTTCGCCACGAGGATGTCCACGCCCTTGTAGGCCTTGACGTAGCCATCGAACGGTTCCGTGTCGGACGTGAAAGCGAGCTTGTAATGCTGCTTTTTGCCCGGCGAACCCACCTCGATAATATAACCGATGTTCGGGACCGCATCGCTGTGCCAAGCAGGCGTCGCCGTCACGGAAAGGCCATTTTCGAGCTCGACGGTTTCCCCCTGCTGCATACCAACGAGGCGCTTGAGCATGCGAAGGTAGTACTTCTTGCCGTCGAAAAAGCCCGCCGGAGCGACGAACGTTCCCTTCTTCGACTTGAACTCCATATCGTCCTGCAACGCCTCCACGACGGTCGACGCCTCGCAGTCGTGATCGTTGTGCTCGTGGGTGAGGAAGACGTACCCCGTGCGTTTCGGGTCTATTTTCCAATCGCGCAGGTCCCTGGCCGCGCTCGGCCCGGGGTCGACGTGGCATTGGACGCGCCCGTCGAGCAGCTGCAGGATGAAACCGCCCGTGGAACGGCGCTGGGTCGTGGCCATGTAGCGGGCGCCGCCCGATCCGAGCACGATCATGCAATCGCTGCCGAACCGCGATCCCGTATCGGTGGAGGTCATGGCACGGGATCACGAGAAGCGTCGTTTAAGAACCCGCGCGCCACCACTTGCATCGATCGCAGAACCAGATGTTCCCTTTCCTTCGCATCTTGTAACCACACTTGCATCGCATCGATGATGTTCACCCGAGCAAAGAATGATGAGACAATTGTTATCCTATCCTGTTCCGACGCTTCTCCACGGCTGCAAGGTGCTCGACCTGGGAAACGTAATCGTAACATTTGCCCGAGATGAACGATCGCGGGTCAATCCCCAATTCTTTCAAGTGTTTCAGGTCCTCTTTCAAGTCAGAGGCGATTTTTTGCAAGTTGTAGTAATCGGCGTTGTTTTTCATGGCTTCCATGGTGTTACACCATCTATCTTTTCTATCCCGATCGAACGGGACTGGATGGTGAAAACCCCGATGAACTTATGAGCCCGAGGAATATCGAGGGATTCCGGTTGATCACCAGAGACTGGATGGAACGGCGCGATGGAACATTTTATCAGCCTTAATCGCATATTGTTCTTGAAAAACGATGGAACTCAAGATTGATTCCGGCTGGGCGAAGCCGGTCAAGGAGGTCGTCAAGCGATTCCAAGACGAGATCAAGAAGCTCGATGCCGCTGGTGCCCGCCGTTGCTTGATAGACCTCGTGACGATGATCCGTTCGAATGATGTGGACGAGATAACTCGCAAAGATGCAAGCATCGCCCTTGAAATCATCCAACAAATCGATTATAGTCACCCGGAACAAGTTTTGATAACTATGTCCGACTGGAAGGGCGATATCGACTTGATCAAGAAGAACGTCTTGAATGACCTCAAGCTCAAGAATTACGACAGCGTTGCGGATTTGCTACCCAAGATCATCTATCTGGTGGAAAAGAACAATGACCTGTACATCAAGGTCAAGAGCGCCGAGATCCTGTCGGAAATCTCGAAAAAACATCCTTTGTTGCTCGAAAAATACCAGCCAAGATTCTTCAAGTTGATGTTCGATGATAGTCTCGATGTGACCAACTTCATATCGGATGTACTCTACAATGTCGATTTTCAAACCTTCGGCACGCATAGCCCGGAAAAAATCCGCAAGATACTCTTGGAGCGGTTCGAGGAAAACCTGGTCAACGCGTGGATGAACATCGGTTACAGCCGGCATTTGCTCCGCCTGGAGATCAACGTGGAAAATTTCACGCGGAATTGGATCTTCAACGTTGCCGTGCGCGTCAAGAACGACCCGGGATTTGTCATGGCCAGCATCGAGCCAGAATACCCCGCGAGGCAAGATCCGGCCGAGAACGCCACGTCCATCGACATGAACGTGGTGCAAAACAAGGCGGCAAAGAAGGTTTTCATCTACATCGAACCCCAGTACCAGCAAACCATCCCGCTCCATTCGAAGATCGCCTACAAGAATAACGAAGGAAAGTATTTCGACAGGGAATTGATGAAAGATACCATCGATCTCTTTGCCTTGGTTCCCCTATTCTTGACTAGCGTGAATTTTGGGCTAGCACATTGCAAGGAATTCTTTGAATTCCAAGCAAAAATCAAACAGATAAGAAAGTTTGCGATTCCCGATGTTATCAAATCCGACCAACTCACGATCGCGATCAAGAATGTCATGAATGCCGAGTCGATCGTGTCCGTGAATGAATACATCACGGACAACGTGAAGGACGAGACGGAATATTACAGCGAGCTTTACTTCCACGGGCAGACCAAGATAGCCCGTGACGAGGTTGTCATCGTCACACGTGTCGCGGGCGAGGACAAAACCTTGACCTTCATGATAGCAGCGACCAAGGAGATCTACCTGCCCGGATTGTATAACAAGCTGCTCGCGAAACTCTTTGCCGCCCTCAACCACAGGCCCTTCACGGCTCTCGAATGTCCCAGGTGTTTTGGGACGCTTGACAGGGGCATGACGTTCTGCCCGAGTTGCAAGGCGAAATTGCGTTGATCCGGGTCATTTTTTCGTGGCCGCGACGAGCTGCAGCGCGAGCTTGATGAACGCGGCCTGCACGTTCTTGCCCGTGAGGGCGGATGTCTCGAGATAATCGAGCCCGGTGCTCGCCACGCACGGGTCAATATCGTCCTTGGTCACGGCGATACGACTTGTTAAATCGGCCTTATTTCCAATCACGAAGCCCGGGATATTCTTTTTCAAGGAGATCTTGATGTCTCGATGCCATTTCGCGACGCTGTCGAACGTTTGTGGCCGGGTCAGGTCGAAGACGATCAACTGTCCGCTTGCCCCCTCGTAGAAGGCCCGGCGCGCTAAATCAAACTTGGATTGCCCTGCCACGTCCCAAACGACGAATTCCACCTGGAGATCTCCTATTTCGATGATCTTCGTGGTGACGTTCACGCCGATCGACATGATATAGGTCTTCCTGAACACGTTCTCGGTGAACCGGAGGATCATCGATGTCTTGCCCACCTCGGGGTCCCCGATCACGACGATCTTGTATCGATACACGTGCTTGGCCGGCATCGTTTCGTCAGCCATGGCGAAGGCGGTCTTTCCACCGGCCGGCATCTCCGCTTTGTAGAGATCCTCGAGCACGTTCATCACCCGAGAAAGCAAGTTTTCGATCTCGCTCGTGTAATCCTTCTCGCTCGCACCCTTCCCATGTAATGCTTGGAAATGCTTGGCTGCCTCATCGAATTCCGGATTGAACGTGTTGATGTACTTGTAAAACACCGCGTCGTTCGCATCACTGAAAAGCAACGTGATGGTGGCGTTTCCAACCTTGTCAGTCGCGCCCGAAGGGTCAAGGGAGAAGCACTTGATCAAGCCCTTCAGCTCGAGCGCGGGGAAGGTGATCAACTCGATGCCCTTCGGGATAGAGTCGCCCCCGCCCGTGCACAAGTTCATGGATTTCGTGCTTACCTGGTTGCGCGTCTCCTCGTCGATCTCGGCGGGGATCCAGCTGACCGCAATGGGGCCGATTTTTTCATCGTGTTTCGAAAACACGATACCATACACGAGTTCGTGCTTCATGTCATTCGATTCCTGGCTTATCTTTCCAGAAACGGATTCCGGTATCGTTCCATCCCTGGAGGGTTAGTCGATGCAAGGTCAGAAGGGTATGGACAGCAGGTTGGTGGTGAGGTCGAGCAACTCTTGGAACGTGTCCCTCCGGTATTCTTTATGCAAGCTGGTCAGGTGCACCGTGAAATCCAAGAACTTTCGAGTTTTCCTGAAAGTGTAGTCTTGCAGATCGTTCTTGACCTGGGATCGGGTTCCCTCGAGGGCGACTTTTCCACCGGGGAGGAGATCATACTTGTGCCCTATAACGTGAAACACGGATTGGGGGGCCAGCTCCAACCGGGCCGTGTTTGTAAAGCAAATGAAGTCCATGAGATATTCCTTCTTCATCTCCTTTTCCCAATCGGAAATGTCCAAGACGAAGAGCACGATGTCTGCGGCCTTGAAGACTTGATCCCCCGCCGATGTCGTGAGGAATTTTTCAAGTTCTTGACCCGATGTATCCACCAATGCCAGCTCTACAGGGATCTTTTCAGGTACCACGCCTTCCTTTTCAACGGGATACGTGTATACGTAGTTAAAGCGGTTATATTTCACGCCGATAGTCGGGGCTTCCGTCTCCGATAGGATCTTGTCCGCGGGTACACCCTCGAAGAAAAATCGACGCAAGGACGTCTTGCCAGAGTTGGCAGGACCTATTAGGACTATTTTTTTCATTGAAATTTGGATCATTCTCCTAAATTGTGATTCCGTTCTCGATTCAAGGGTTTAAAATGCTTGCAGTTTTGTGCGATGCTAGCACGGATCCATGCGCGGAGTCTCGGGCGTTTTCAATCGTTTTCGGCTCGTCCGAGGTGAATCGCCGCATCATCTTCGACTCGGTGAACGTGCTCGACACGTTGTTTTCAATCCTTATATATTTTCTCGTGATGGGTGTAGTGTCTAACAAGAATCTTCACGAACACCCGATCTCGAGTGGGTCGTGTTATGAATCCCCAATCCGTTCCCCAACATCCGCAGCAAGTACACTTGTTCTTGCTCATGATCGCCTCGATCGGGAACGCCGTCGTTTGGGGAATGAACACCTTCCTGCAATTTCACGCGGGCCTGCGGCGGTCGGAAGGGGGATTTGGCTTGTCCCCGCTGGAAGTCGGCATGGTTTTTGGCATTGCAACCGTGTTCGGGGCGCTCAGCAACGTCGTCTGGGGTGCCGTGTCAGATAGAACGAATAGCCGGCACGGGAAACGCAAGCCGTTCATGTATATCTTCCCGCCACTTGTCCTGGTCACGCTGTGGATGGCGTCAAAGGTCGATGTCCTGTTCGGCATATCGGCCGTGTTCTGGACGTTCCTCGTGATGATGGTCGTGAAAGGGATCTTGCACAATGGTGCCAACGTGCCGTATTCGACCGTCATTCCCGAAGTCGTAACGCCAGACAAGCGCGTGATGGCTTCCCAGCTCAGCGCGTTCGTTCAAGGGATAGGCTTCGCAGCGGGCGCGGTCGTCCCGGCGTTTCTTTTCGAGGCTTTCGATGACTTCGGGATTCCTTTTATCGTAGCTGGCGTGATAATGGTTATATTATATCTTGTATCTTCCACCGCGGTACCAGCAAGTGCAAAGCCGGTGAAAGTCGAGAGTATTCTCCAATCTATGAAAGCAACGCTAAGAAACCGCAACTTTATGGTATTCGAGGCGGCCCAGTTCTTTTGGACGCTTGGCTTGAACATCGTCATCTTTGTCCTCCCGTTCCTGGCCCAAGACGTCATAGGGATCCTGGACGAGAGCGTTTTTGGCTGGTTCTTCGTCTCGTTTTTGCTCATCGCCGGTGCATTCATGCTCGGGATGAATTTCCTTATGCAGAAGCGCCGGGTCGAGAAGAAAAGAACGCTCTTGATCTCGCTGGTCATCACCGCGATTTCCCTCCCGTTCGTCGGGTTCATCGGCACCCCGGCGTTCTCGTTCATGCCGATCATCGTCCAGGTCTACTTGTTCGGTTCTATCGTTTTCGCGGGCTTGGTGGGTATATTCATTTTCCCGTATGCCATCATGATGGGGCTCATCGATTACTCGTCGGGATCCGAGGGCGCCTACAACGGGACGAACGGGACGGTTCTCGGATTTGCAGCGATACCTGCCGGCCCCATCGGGGGCTTGCTCATCTACCTCGGTTACCCCTACGTGGGTATCGTCGGCGCCCTGCTCTTCGTTGCCTCCATCGCGGTGATGCTTCGCGTGCACGTCCCCGAGCACTTGTTCGAGAAACGCGATGGAGGGAAACACGAGGAATAACTCACCATTTTACCACGAGCAATATCGAGATAATGAGCAGCACGAGAGTGCCGAGAGAGGGGAGCAATGCACGGGGCGTTGACAGGCCGGCCACCTTCTTGAAGCAGGCGATGCTCGCCAGCAAGCCGATGACGGCCACGAGACCGGCGCCATAATATGTCGCGCTTGACCACGTGCTGTCCAGCAAGTGGACGAGTTGAACGGGGCTCCAGGTGGCCCAGAGCATGATGACGTGCACGAGCGGGATGAACGCGAGTGGCGTGGTAACGGCATAGCACGATGCAACGAGTATTCTTGCTGGCGGGAAACGGGAGCCCTTTTCCCGCGTGATACTCGCCATCGCAGCGAAACCCCACGGGAGAAAGAACCCCACGATTGCCACGACTGCGACCAGGACCAGGTAAGTAACGATGATGGGGCTATCCAAGAACTGCGACATCGCGAGAAAGCGGCCCATGAACAGCGCGTGCACCGCTTCGGGGCCATCGACGATACCCAGCAGGCCGGTAGCCGTGAAGGACACGCAAGCGATGGCGTTGAGCACGGACAACGCGAGCGTCCGCGTCGTTGGCTCGCTCGCGATGTCCACGAGGTCCCGCTTCGGGGCAACGAGATACCCTGACAGTAGCAGGTGCCCGCGAATGCGTGGTAGGCATAGGTAATCTTCTGGATGAATTTCGAATCCTGGTCGTAGGGGTCCATCGCATTCACGTCCATCCCCGCGTCGCCGGTGACGTGGTACTTGTCGATGCGGTTGAACATGGCCATAGTCTCCCACGTGGCGTTGAAAGCGTGGGTCGCCGACGTGAGTGCCGCGAAGAAATCCGTCCAGTGCTCGCTCTGGGTCTCATCGTCGAGGCAGAACCCCATAATGTCGTCTTCAATGCCGTGGTCGCGAAAATACTGGCAGAGCATCTCGTGGTTGTGAATCATTGACCATTTCAGCGCGTTCCTGTGTGCCAGCACCGTCGCATCTGTCGTGGCGGGGTCGATGCCTTGCCAACGGTCGCCCTGGCCGATCAGCTCGGGCGTGTACGCGTGCATCCACGACGGGCTGTACGAGCTCACCCACTCGTGCACGATCACCTTCACGCCCCGCGCGCCGAGTCCGGCCACGAAAGCCGTGAGGTTCCCGAGATAGTCCTGATTTAAAGTATTGTTGTCAAGCCCGCACACGCTCCATTGCGCGTGGACATAGCAGAAATCGAGGCATTGGGCGATCAGGTCCATGTATTGATCCGCCGCGCCGGAAGCCATAATTTCTTTCCACGGCAAGAACGTGTAACCATACATCATTCCCTTGCGGTCGATCCGGGCGATGCGGTCGGGCAAGTAATCACTCGGGTCGCGGATGGCGGCCATCGTGATGAAATAGGAGCCAGCTAGGAAGGCGACGACCGTGATCGAAATGCCAAAAGCCATGGATGAGCCAAGAACTTGAAAAACCGTCTCCGGTTCCACGTTTCGTTAATTTTGGCCGAATCCGGTTCTATAGCTGGCCACCTGGCTTGAGCAGCGTCCGTGCCGCTATCCTGGTCGCGTTCGAGAGGCATTCCCGCTTCGACTTTTTCGCGATCCACGCGTCGACGAAACCCGCGTCGAACGAGTCCCCAGCGCCTATCGAATCCACGATCTCGTCGAACGGGATCTTCTCGGCGGGTTGGGAGATCACGCCCTCGCCATCGACGAGGATGGATCCCTCCTCGCCGAGCTTGACGACCACTGCCCTTGGCCCCTTTGCCAACAGCGCCCGTGCAGCTTCCACGTGATCGTTCATAGCCATGAGGCTGCAAGCCTCGTGCTTGTCCACGAACAGGATGTCGACAAGCGGGAGCAATGGCTCGACAGCGTGCACCCACGGCACCGGGTAATCGGTCAAGGGAAATTGGGGGTCGAGGCTCGTGCCGATCCCTTGTTTCCGGGCGTTCTTGAAGAGTTCCAGAACGGACCCGTTCCACGCGGGAGGAAAGTGGAGATACCCGCCGTGGTGGAACCAGTCCGCGGCGCGCACCGCGCCCAACTGCTTCGGGGTGAAGTTCAGCGGCCACAGGTCGTGCGTGGGCATCTGGTAGGTAAGCGGCCGCTTCTTCGAGCCGAAGAGCAACATGTAGATGCCGATGGCCGTGGCCTTGCCGCGCTGGATCTCGACCAGCGCCGTGTCGCTGCACAGCCGCTCCAAGCAGTTGAACACGATGCCACCGAGCGGGTCGTCCCCCAGAGCCGTGATGACCGAGATGTCGTGCCCCAGTGCCCGGGTGACACCGGCATAGTACCCGATGGCACCCGCGGCGAGGACCGAGACCTCGGACGTGCCGACCCACTCGATCAGGGCCTCCTTTTTTTCGGGAGCCGCGCCGTGGATGATCATGTCCACGTTCATCGGCCCTAGTATAGTGATCTTGGCCACCAATCATCACCGTGAACGGCATAGCATGTTTTTCAGGTTCAATGGCTGCCGGGCGGAAATATCGCACCCCAGGCACGCGCGTGCTTCGGGATGTTGCTTCGTTGGCAGTCGGGATTGATTGTCCCGTCGGCTACTGCGAAATAATATGGAATGATCTGGATTATCGGCACGGCGAGCAGTGCAAAGATGTACTCGTTCTTCGTCGGGACACGCACGACATAATCGACCTGGTCCGCGATGACGTGCTCGCCCGCGTCCACGATCGCCACGGCCGGCGACTTGAGCAAGGTGGTCACCTGGGCGACTTGCTGGAGCCATTTCTCGTGGGGGGATCCCGGCGGCGCGATGATGAACGTCACGATGTTTTCATCCGTGAGGCCAAAAACCCCGTGCAAATGGCGCGTCGGGCACATGGGCTGCGCGGGCATGCTGGCCATCTCGTTGAACTTGAGTGCCATCTCCTCGGCCGAGCCGATGTTGGGTCCACCGCCAACGACGAGCATTGCTCGCTTCTTGCAAAACCGCTGGGCGATGCTCCACGCGCGCTTATCCCACGCGTCGAAATTGGTAGCCATGACCTTGGGTGCCGCCCTGAGTTCCGCGAGCAACGCGTCGAAGTCGTGTGCCTTGGGCTGGAGCAATTTCCCCAGCTTGAATGATAGTAAGTACCCCGCGGCGATTCGTGTCGCATAGTGGAACGTGTCCGAGCCGCCCGTGTCCATCCCGCCCGCGCAGACGATGGACTCGCTACATTTCTGCGTGATCGGGCTGCCTGCGATCGACGTGAAGGCAACCGAATAGGCACCCTTGGCTTTTATCATGTCCGCGGCGGCATTCGTGTCGAACGTCGACCCGCTGCCCGAGTAAAGGAAGAACGCCGTCTTCTCGGGGTCGTAAGGGATGTTCCCGAGCATGAACTCTGTAGAATCGACGTACCACGACTGGATAGCGCAATGGCGCACGAGGGACGCGGATATCACCATGCCGACGAATATGCTGGTCGGGAGCCCGACGTTGATCACTTGCGTGATGCCCCGCTTGGCAATCTCCCCAGCAATGCGTGTCGTGATCTCGTCCGTGATTTCGAGCGTCTTGCCGACCGCGTCCGGTTCCGATGAAATGTCACGATATAAATTGAACGGGTGCTTTGTCTTTGGCTCCGTGTCGAGCGCCTTGTACATGACCGGGTATTCGGACGTTGCTTCGAGATCTGCAGGATTACCGAAATCGAATTTCTTGCGAGCCTTCTCCTCTAGAACCATCTTCGCTTTTCTATCATCTTTCGACATTTTTTATCACGGATCTACTCTTCGCTAGCTGGTAATTTATGCATGACGGGTTAATTAGGAACATGGAGCCCGTCAGTGTGATTGAGGGTCATATCGATACGGTCCTCACGAGCAAGATCCGGTTCTACCACAAGGTCGAGTCGACGCCGGCAAACATGAGGGCGGGGAACGTGCAAGCCGCGTTCTACTCGCTGTGCCCCGTGAACAAGCCGATGCTCGTGAAAAGGTTCACGAAGTTCTGGTTTTCGTACGTGAGATCGCCCCGCCATGGCTTGATGCAAGTTAGATCCATCGATGACTTCGATCGCGCGCGGAAGCAGGGCAAGATCGGCGCCATCCTGCACTACGAGGGCGCCGGGGGCATCGACGAGGGATTCACGCTGCTCGAGGAGGGAGCAAGGCAAGGACTGCGAGGCCTATGCATCACGTGGGCCGACACGAACAAGTTCGGCCACGGTGCCAAGTTCAAGGGCGAGCAGTCGACTGATGGCCTCACGGAACTCGGAAAGGAGCTCGTCGCGAGGGCCGAGGGCCTCGGCATCACGATCGACGTCTCGCACCTGAACGACCCTTCGTTCTGGGACGTGGTCTCGGTCGCCAAGAAGCCATTCATCGCGTCGCATTCCAACGCCCGCGCCGTGTGCAAGCACCCCCGCAACCTCACGGACGAGCAAATCAAGGCCGTGAAAGAAAAGGGGGGCACGATCGGCATCAATTTCAGCGTCAAGTTCCTCGACGATGGCTGGAAGGCTACCAATGGAAAGGGAGTCACGTTCGCCACGATCAAGAAACATATCGACCACATCTCAAGCATCGCGGGTATCGAGACGGTTGCCATGGGCTCTGATTATGATGGCACCAAGATCCCCCCTTGCTTGCAAACGCCAGCGAGTTACCCGGCACTCTTCCAGTATCTTGGCGAGAACGGGTACAGCAAGCAAGACCTGCACAAGATCGGCCACGAGAACCTGCTGCGGGTCTTCAAGGCCACGTGGACGTGATCCTTCCAGCGGATTCTCTTACACCATGAAGGGATAATGTGAAGGATCAAGATGTTGCGACCGGATACTTGCCTTCTCGAAGGCGGGCGAGCACGTACGCCCGGTAATTCTCGTACTTGCAAGTTGGAATGACGGAATGCGAGCTCGAGATGATGAAGCCGCCGCCTGGTGCAACATCGCGGATCAGCCGCGTGACGTAAGCATCGACCTCGGCCGGCGTGCCGTGCGACAGCAACTCGATGGGCACGTTCCCGATCAGGGTTAGCTTGTCTCCCCATCGCCGCTTTCCCTCGATCATGTCCATCCCGGCCGAGCCCTCCCACGGGTGCAGCGCATCGACGCCTGCCTCGATGAAATCGGGCACGAGGTCCATGACGCAGCCGTCCGAATGCATCATGACCTTGCCGCCACCCGCGTGGATTGCCTTGCAAAAACGCGAGATGCCTTGCTTGAAATAACGCCTGTACATGGCAGGGGATATCAGCGGGCGCTGTTTCTGGCCAAGGTCGTCGGTCATGTAGAAAATCCGGGCCCCGCAATCCAATAATCTCGTGGCAACTGCCACCGCGTAGTCCGACATGTCCTTGACCGCTCGCTTGATGAAACCGGGCTCTTTCACGAGCAATCGGAAGAGGGTCTCGTAGCCGAACAGCTCGCACAAGTTCTCGAAGTACGCGGCCCCGAAGACCGTGAAGGCGAGCGCGATGCGTCCCTTGCCGGACTCGACAAACTTTCGGGCGATGCACGTGTTGGCGATGCCATCCGCGTCGAAGGAGATGTACTTGTCGTAATCGGCTATCGATCGCAAAAAACCGCGACGGTCGACTGCTCCGTGCCCGGATGGTATCTTGGTGGCAACATCACCCGCGGGCGAGATGATTGTATGCCTGGAAACGCGGATATCATCGAATAGCCTCGGCGAGAGCACCACGGGCAAGCCACCGACGGCTCCCATCATGTCCACGCGCAGCCGGCGGTAGACCGAAGAGATCGAGGCGAGCACGGGGGCGATGGCGGGCTGTAGCAGCGTGGCGAGGGCACGGGGGCGGTCGATAGCAGCGAACGCGATCTTGCGCAAGGGCTTGGCCCAAGGCGCGGCCATGTACCGCAGCAGCGTTGCCGGGTAGAACAGGATGCCCGGCTCCACGTTCACTGGCCTGGAACCGACGATCTCGGGGATCTCGATCGCGCCCTCGTACGCGGGAACGCGGTCTGGCTCCACGTGGTCGAGCGCTGCCATGACGCGCGCGTCTGGATCCATCACACTTGCTCACGCCTCGTGCTTACTTGCGCCGTCCGAATCAAAAAACAGAGCGCGATCGCGGCGGTTCGGGCAAGTTGCCAATGACGATGAAAATAAGGTCAATCATCCTGGTACTCGATCTGGTCATCCTCGATGAGCTCGCGATCGTCCTCGGTGACGGACGGTCGGGTCTGTTCCTCGGCAACGTGGGTCATGTCCTTCGCACCATGCTCTATCACGGTCGATATGGTGTAAAGTTTCTTGTGCTCTTCATTGAACGGCATCTGGTGGCCGCAACTCGGGCATTGTAACACCTTGGCTTTGCCTTTCTTTTTTATGAGCATCACGTTGTCACATTCTTCACAGAATTTCAGATCGCATCAACTCCATGTCGGTTTTCGGATGGATATGGTTTTTAGCAGTTTATTTGATCTAATGGACAATACGGGATTTAGCTTGGACGCCCCACGATCCTTTATAAATCGTCCAAGTTTCACCCGGCATTGTCATCTAATAAACTCGTCCTCTTTTCGTAAATCTTCAATAAAAAACGTTACGCAAATGCTACAAATGTTTTTTCCTATCATCGATAATTATTGTGCATCTCATCCATGAGATCTTGATAATTTTCAAGGTCTCCTGGCATGATATTGCACCTGGAAACGTCGCACCCGCAGACGTGGTTCCATCCTTGCTCGTCCACTTTACGAGATAGATTAAATGGCCGGGATCGTGCCGTGAATGGTGGGAGATGGTGAAAGCGGGAATTGAAAACGTGAATTGCCAAAAATACCATTAGACAAACCGAGGAATGCGGTTATGGCCGTTTTCATCCTTCGCTATCAGACCATCCATGAGTTTAAGATGGTAATTGAGCTTGCTTGTCGCGATATTGAACTTTTCGAGGAGTTGCGAGTATGACATGGGCGACTTTTCCAGCAGCACCAACGTGTCTCGCCGTATCTCGTGGTTCAACGCGTTGATGATGTCTAACCGTTATTTCAAGCCTGGTCAAACTTGGACATCAAGGCCAAGTTTGTCCAAACTAAGGCTTGTCGATGTTTGACAAGCAAGCGGGCGATAACGGGCGCCCTCCCCTTTGGCGTGTGGCGTGTCGCTCACGACCTTGTCCGCATCCGGTACGCTTATGCTGGCGAGACGGCGCTGCAACGTCGTCGAGATGACCTCCTTGAACTCTAAAAAATTAATTGCCAGCTTCCCCGATGTTTCCTGCCATTCTTGAACGGCGACGAGTAACATGCCCTTGACGGCCCCCGGACTCTTGTCGATTTTTGCCGCGAGGAGGCCCCCGATGAAATCGATGATCACCATGGTCTCGCTCGACGAGAGCGCCTTCTGGACAAGTTCAGGCATTTTTTCGGGCAGCCCTTCGGGGATCGCTGCCGGGAGGCCCTTATAACCGCGGTTAAGCCATGTCTTAAACCAGGAAGGCATGATCCACGAGAAGAAGTTGATAGATGCGTGCAATAACCCGACGATCATGATAAATATGAGAGAAAGATGCCGTATGCTAGCTGGATACCCAAATAAACGGGGTAGAGAACAAACGCCACGGCAATGAAATCAATCATTATGCACAACCAGCTAGCTTCCAACATGTTACCTACCGAATGCTTAAAAGCGTTTTCACGCCGCCTGGTGGTATCCCTTTATACTGGCGATACGGATATCGAGGTTGATGACCATGTTTTCAAGGGCAGCACGCTGGATCTGGCTCGATTACATCACGCCGTGGGCCACGACCGGCGAGTTCAGGCACGATCGCGTCGTCGGCTTGAAGCCTTCCGAGAAAAACCGGTTTGGCATGTTCCGAAAATGCTTCACCTTGTCGGACGCGATCGATTCCGCGACGCTCGACATCACGGTCGACGGGCGGTATGAGCTATTCGTCAATGGGCAATATCTCGGCCGCGGGATCTACCGTTGCAACAAGCACAACTGGTATTATGACGAGTACGACATTGCACGGTTCTTGCACGGGGGCAAGAACGTGATCTGCGTAATTGTCCAGTTTTTTGGCGAGCAACTATCGTGGTACGAGCCCCTTTCCCACGGCGGCATCGCGGGCCGCGGCATCGGCAAGGGTGGGCTGCTCTTCCAGGCCGACGTGCAGACGAAAAGTGGATCGCTGTTTATCTACAGTGACGGAACGACCCGCGCCCGCCCTTGCGACGCTTGGCAGCAAGACGCCCCGCTCATGCACGTCGGGTTGCCTTTCGTCGAGATATTCGACGCGCGGCGGTTCCCGTGGCAGTGGCTCGACCTCGATTTCGACGATTCCGGGCCAGAATGGGATCACGTGCTCGAGTTGCGTCTCAATGATATTTTACCGGAGCTGGTCCCTTGCGACATACCAAGGCTCGTGGAAGGGAAGAAGCGGGCAGCGAGCATCGCCAGCGCGGGGATCATCCAGGAATTTTTCGACAATGAAGATATCCGCGACTCATTAACAGACCCGGCAACTGATCCCATCGATTTTTTCGTCCAGATGGGCAAGTCCACGTATAAAAGCATGAATAGTTACCCCGCGGTCGCGTGGGCAAAAGGGGAGCCGGTCGTGCTGGAACTCGGGAGCGATCCTCAGGGTATCGTGTTTGACATGAGAGAGGAGGTAACCGGGTTTCCATACATCGACGTTGTTGCGTCGGAACCTGGCACGGTGTTGGACCTGGCGTGGGGCGAAAAACTTGACCCCGCGAGAGGAAACAAGATGCCACTCGTTCGCGCGTTCAAGGAGAAATACGGGAGCAGGTATATTTGCCGCCAGGGTGAAAACGTGCACCGGCTGTTTCACTGGTTCGGATTCCGCTACATCCAGGTGAACATCAAGGGGCGGGGCAAGGTTGCCATTCGGGATCTCGGCACGGTAACTTACAACTATCCGGTCCAGCTAGCCGGCTCTTTTTCTTGCGATGATGCACGTCTCACCCGGCTCTACGAGGCATGTGCACGCACATTGCGTTGCTGCATGCATGATGGCTACGAGGACTGTCCAGGCCGCGAGCAGCGGCAGTGGATCGGCGATGCATACGTGGAAATTCTCGTCAACTTCGTCTTGTTCGGTGATACCGCCCTTGCCAAGAAACTCATCAAGCAATGTGCTCAAAGTCAGCGCGGCGATGGTCTCACGGCGATGTGCGGTCCTGGCGATCATGATATACACGGACTGCTGATACATGATTACTGTTTATATTGGATAAACATCATCTACCAATATTACTGGTATACAAGTGATATAGCGCTCGTCGAGGAGATGATGCCGAGCATGATCAAGGCCATTGGCTGGTTCATCAAGCACGTGAGTCCTATTTCGGGCCTGGCCACGGACTTGCCCAACTGGACGTTCATCGACTGGAGTCGAAATGACAAGTGGGGGGCATGTTGCCCGCTGAATGCACATCTCTACATCACGGTCAGGCAGCTCGCTGAGATGGGACGGCTTGTAGGCTGGAACAAGGCCATCGCACATCTTGATGGCATTGCAGATGGTATAGCCAATGGAATCAATCGATACTTGTGGGACGAGCAACGCGGTGCCTACGTCGATGCAGTGGAAGTGGACAGCGGGGGATCGGTTATTCAAAAAAGCAAGAAGGTCACGTTCCACGCAAATGCACTCGTCATCTTGCACGGCATCATCCCCCAGAACCGGATCGCGCTCGTGGTGACAAATGTCTTCGATCGTCCGTATTCCGAGATGTACATTCAGAACGGCGGAACCATCTGGCGGGGCATTACCGCGTCCAGCCTCGACGAGGAACGACACGTCATCGTCGCGGAGCCGTTTTTCTTCCATCACGTCAATCAAGCGCTCGCTAAAGTGGGACGGCACGACATCATCGCCCGGTTCATCAAGGATGGCTGGTGCAAGATGCTGGATCTCGGCGCGACGACGATCTGGGAGACATGGGGAGACCAAGGCTCGCTTTGCCATGCTTGGAGCACGACGCCCGCCCATGACATCGCCCGCCATTGTCTCGGCGTTCACATCGCGAAGCCCGGTGCTGCCGAAATCCTCGTGGCCCCCGCGCTGATGGGCTTGTCTAAAGCCGAGGGGGCTGTTCCCACGGCGAAGGGCATCGTACGAGTACGCTGGCAGTGGTTAAATGATGGTGCAAAACGTTCTTTCATCATCGACATATCAGCGCCGGCGGGCGTGGGTATATGTTACAAGGCGCCGGTAATTGACGGCCATGCGAGCACGGGTGAGATCCGAGAGGCACCGGAACGCGGTTTTACAGTTAGGATCTCCTCCGAGTACCAATAACATCACGGGGCCATTATATTCGCGGGAAAAACGAGTTACGTCCTTTTTTACAGTTTTCTTTCGATGGAATCTCGGGAATTGGGAATGAAGGCCTTCATTGATGAATTATTCTTGGACCGGCAAGATTCACGTTTTCTAATAAGCACCGGGTTTATTTAAGGGAAATTTTAAAAGATTAGGAGACCGTTTAACTGATCCTTTTTACCTTCTAAAGCCTTTCTGTTTCAGTCTATTCAACGTTTGATGTCACGACTGAAATGATACATGCCCGTGCAATGCCGTTTCTACCCGTTTTAACGTAAACGTCTCGGCTTTGGGTGAAGTTTATATCCGTGTGATACCCATATTTGTCTAAAGCCCGTGATGTAAAGGTGGACGAATCATGGCTATCATGACAGAGAACAATTATTTCGAGAAGCAAGGGCTCCAGCTC
>JAUQYZ010000204.1 GCA_030587475.1 Candidatus Sigynarchaeum calidifontis | reverse complement strand
TTGGTTCTCGCCTACTACGTCTACGACGGCGGGAGGACTTTCGCGCATAGCATGGTCTACCTCGCGATGGGTGCGCTCGCGGTGTACGCGGGCATCAAGGCCTGGGCGTGCAGCAAGCGTGCATCCGAGCGGAACGTGCTCTTTCAAATACTGTGAATCTTGTGAACACGCGGCCTATCAAATGAACCGGTTTCCTGCTCGTGTGTTTGCTAGAACGACCCGCCCGGCGAAATCTTGGCCACTTGCAAGTGTGTCAACAATAAATGCTAGAGGACTTATCAGAAGTCGACGTGATTTCTTCCAACTCGATAATGAAAGGTTTTTCAACCTCGCATCGTGGCGAATGCGTCCCTATTCCTTTCACACGACGCCCGCCGCTTCATGTGAGATGTTCTCGTGTGGACTACGCATGATGAACTGGCTATAGAACTTGGCGTATTCAAGTTGAATCCTTGCTTTTTTTCCATTCAACTATCTCCTGCCGCGCATCTTCAATCGACATTTGCATCTGCACGCCACGGCGATGAACCTCGTCTATCCAATCCCACATGTTAAGGCCAGCTACTTCTGAGGCTTTATCAAAAGACACCTTTCCGTCCACATATGCTTTTATGGCCTCCTCAATACGGAATTCACGAATTGACTTACGCAGCAATTGCCGTATAAGGGAACTCTTGTCAAGATGTGTCATTTTTTGTAAAACCTCGATTTCGGCTTTCATTTCTTCCGGGATAACGATCGATAATCTTTCACTCATGGTTGATTCCCTCGATCTCGTTTCTTCTGTGCTCTCAATTCGGCCTCGCGAATGTATGCTTCATGATTTCATCGGAAATCCAACCGAATGATCCATACTGGAAAGCATTATTCTTGAAATGATCAAAGGTAAGGCTTACGTCGTCGGGGAGATAAAGAGGGAAGGAAGGGGAACGTCGCCATCATTTGGCTGCGGCGAGCATGACGGGGATGAGCGCCTTGATGTCCGCGTTCTGTTGCAGCCCGACGGTGCGATCGGCCGGGTCAAAGACCACGTTCAAGATGGCGATGTCCGCCCCGTTGAAGTAGGCGACCTTCAAGCGCGTGGGGTCGAGGCAGCCCGTGACTGAGTTAGTCCCGATTTGGAAATGGATCCCATGGAGTTATCGTGTGAATACTCGAATGCCTTTCAAGAGCTGCTTGAAAGCCGCGAGAAAGCGGCACGGTTCAAGTGCCACTTGGCACTTGAAGGATCAATTAAGAATCATTCACGCGGGTAATAGGGGCACGCCGTCCCGTGGCATTGCCCGTTCCTCTGGTGGACCGAGCATCGACCCCCCATCTCGTCACGCGGTAGATCGTATCCCATCTTGTGTAACATGCCGATGCCATACGTGATGCTCGCATAGCTGCTGAGACGGCAGCAGCGTGGACCGCCCAGCTTGGCGACGAGCTTGAGGCTGTTGGCATTTGCTTCCAGGGCGGATGAACGGTTCTCATCGACGAATGGGTTGGCTTTCAAGACCACGCTCGCCGCGATCCCGGGGCCAGATCCCGCCCCGCAGAGCCCATGGAACCCGCATGCTCCCGCCGGAACCTGCAAACCGCGCTTTAACGATTCCATAACATCCTCGTCCGAAAACCCGTGGCCATTGTTCTTCAGCGCCGCGATCAACACCGCGGGCGCGATGCCGTGGTGCCACGGGCCGTGAAACGGCAACTCGGGGGAGGCCGTCCACAGCCCGCCCAGCTCTTCGATCACGGCCTCGAACATCACCACCGGGCTCTTCTCGTTGCGCTGCTTCATCACCTCGAATAACTTCGGCATGAATGCCTTGTACTGCTCCATGGTGAGGTTATCGACTTGTAGCGCCTTTTCCATGAACGGATCATAGCGTGCTATCTCCTTGCACACGTCGAATTCCTGCTCGTTCATAGACGGAATAATGCCCTTTCATTTAAAAACATTTTGAAACGAACAAAAATCTTTTAAAACGTGGGGCATTCCGATAGGTATCGTGCATATACCCGGAACGATAATGGAACGTTTCACCAAGTTCGTACAAGATGCCGCCAACTGTGAGGATCCCAGCGCGTTTATTGGCAAGTTGCGCGAATGGCTCGATTCCGTGAGGGACGAAGATTTCCACTCCACCGTCAATTATCACAAGGCCCTCGGGAACGAGATTCGGTTCACCATCTACCGCCTTGTTTCTCACCTCCCCCTCTGCACGTGCGGCATCGCGGCCACCTTGGGCATTCCAGAGAGCAATGTCACCCACCATGTCAAGGTGCTCGAGGACACTGGCCTCGTCTATGGAAAAAAGGAGGGGCGATACACGGTGTACATGCCGACGGGCTTCGCGTTGAACCAACGAGGACCAGCCGACTACGTCATTGAACGAGGAGGGGGAAAGAATTAAAAGTGAGGGCAGTTGGGATCATCGGGTCTCCACGAAAGGATGGAAACTCTGCGTATTTGACCCGGGAACTCCTGGGCTCTCTAGCACGCGCCTTCGAGACCGAATTGATTTTTCTGAGCCAGCTCGACATTCATCCCTGTAACGGTTGCCATAGCTGCGTTCCAGACGGAAAATGCATCATCGATGATGGCATGCAAGCAGTCCACGCAACGCTCAAGGATGCATCGGTCGTCATTTTATCCAGCCCCGTCTACATGGGCGGGATCACGTCCCGGCTACGGCTGTTCATGGAGCGGGCTTGGCCGCTCAGAACGGGCAGCCTGAAGGGAAAGATATGCTCCTATCTCGTGCTAGGCAGGCGGGATCTCGGGGTCGCCGTCGCCGAGATGGAGGAATTCTTCTCACGGATCGGGGCAGTGCAGCTACCTGGGATCATTGGATATGGTTACAACGAAGGCGACATCCAACAAGACGCCGAGGCGATGAGAAACACGGTGAGATTGGCGAACGACATCCTCGAATTGTCGTCCAAATTGTTCAAGTCTCCAGACGACGACTGACAGACGAAATCGCGTCCACCCACTTTTCGCCAGTTGCTTTTGACGAGGGATGCCTTCCTTGATAGATCCCGATCGGATCGTTCTTCCAAGCATAAATAAAACCGGATAATGCCCGCCATTAAAAAAGCACGAGATACACGCAAGATACAAATGAAATCACGTGCATCGTAGATGTCTAGGGCGCTCGGGAGATCCCTTTGCGTTTCAGCCGAGCGATCTCGTCCTTGAGGCGCTGGTTCTCGGCCTCCTTCTCCTGGATCGTGGCTTCCTTCTCCTGGATCGTGGCCTCCTTCTCCTGGATCGTGGCCTCCTTTTCCACGAGCGCGCCCTTCAATTTCTTGTTCTCAGCGATCCCGGACATCACATCCCTGCGAAGGTCTTTCGTGATCTTGTTTTCCACGCCGAAGAGGAAACCCTCCTCCAACTCCTCCTCGTCGATGTCTTCCTCATCCAGCAGTTTCGATTCCGTGCCATCCGCCATCTCGACCAGCTCCTTCACTAGCACGTCGAAGTCAGCCCTCCGCGTTGCCGACCGTGCTACCACCGCCGGCAACCGAAGCAAGCCGAGGAATGACGTGCAAGGGCGCGCTTTAATATCTTTGCACTCCCGCAAGAAGCTGAGCCACCAGACCTCGCGCCCTACCACGTCCCGCTGCACGAGTCGAACGAACCGCCGGATGACCGCCGCCAGCTCGCGGTGGTGCTTCAACTCGCGGGTCTTCACCTCGTGCCGCTTCTGGTGGACGTCGACGAGGTCGAAGCGGTGGCGGCCCGCGCGCACCTCCAGGCGCTCTTGGCCGCTGTGCTCGGTGCGGAATATCAAGTACTTGACCGCGTCGTGATAGCTCGCCGCGGCCGACATCTTCAAGCGGCGCCCCAAGAAATCGAGGAACCGGTTAACGGGCTCGCACCACGCGTACTTGAATATGGTGTCACCCGTGCCTCCGTGTACCGACCGCATGCCCGTGAAGTCCACGCCATCCAGCTCC
>JAUQYZ010000203.1 GCA_030587475.1 Candidatus Sigynarchaeum calidifontis | reverse complement strand
CGAGAGGCCGATTATCATGGGATTATTTTTCTTCACGATGGTATCTATCAAGACCTCGTTTTTCACGCCCGTGACGTTCTGGTCGTAAACTTTCACTACGTATCCGTTGTCCACGAGAACTTGAGCGAGATAGAGCAAGCCGAGTGGGGGCATCGCGGTTTGATTCGAGTTATATTCCTTCTCCTCGAGATTCTCGCCCACCATGTCCGCGAGGTTGAGTAATAGAACGTCCATTGGAAATCTATTTCTCGTGGGGTAGCGTTTTCAATGGATCTTATTGATCGGATTTTAAAGTTCTTTTTGGTTTAAAATTTGATAATAATATTTTTAATCTGCTCTACCGCGCAAGACCTGGACCATAATGGTTTGGATGTCGGGCGTCACCCCGCAACCCCGAAGGCAATCATCTCCTGGGGTAAGACAGCTCGGAACTTCCACTCGTGTCACGCGTGTTTCGGTTAAATAATTTCGGTGATATCATTCCCATAATCGATAGCGGATGTTGAGCCATGAGCAAGGATGACGTTACCAGGATCAACGCTTTAATAAAGCAGCACCACGAATTTTTCGGCAAGGCGATACCCCTCATTGCATCTGAAAATATCATGAGTAAAGCCGCTCGGTTGGCTTGCGCGTGTGATTTTCAGCATCGGTATGCGGAGGGCTGGCCTGGGGAAAGAGTATATGCTGGTTGCGAATACTTGGATCAAGTGGAACTTATATGCGCGGACTTGACGAAGAAATACTTCCGTGCCGGATTCGCCGATGTCCGCCCGATCTCAGGCGTCGTGGCAAACCTCGCAATATACACGGCGATGACGACCCCAAAGGGCAAGATGATGGCCATGCCAATTCCCTCGGGCGGCCACATCTCCCACGCCCCCAAGGTGGCAAAAACAACGGGCAACGCGATCAACGGCACCGCCGGCGCGGTTCGGGGTCTCGACGTGGAGTATCTGGCGTTTGACCAGAAAGAGATGACCCTCGATGTCGACGGGAGTGCCAAGCGGATCCGGGATTTCAAGCCCGAACTGGTGTTGTTCGGCGGCAGCGTCTTCTTGTTCCCGCATCCCGTGAAGGAGATCTCCGCGGTCGCTAAAGAAGTTGGCGCGCGGGTTGCTTACGACGGCGCGCACGTGGCTGGCTTGATCGGCAGCGGCTATTTCCAGGATCCGCTCAGGGAAGGTGCCGAGGCCATGTCATTCTCGACCCACAAGACATTCCCCGGTCCCCAGCATGGCTGCGTCATCACCGAGGAAGAAGGCGAGTTGAGTGAGAAAATCAAGGCAGCATGCTTCCCGTCGCTGTTGAGCAATCACCACCTCCATAATGTTGCAGGTTTTGCCATCACGCTCGCCGAGATGATGGAGTTCGGCAAGGAATATCACGGGCAAGTCATCAAGAACGCAAAAGCCTTGGCTATGGCCCTGGCAGCTGCCGGCTTCAAGCCGCTATGCGAGCATAAGGGGTACACCGCATCGCACCAGGTCGTGCTGGACATCACCGGGATGCAAAAGACGTTCGGCCTCGGTGCTGATATCGAGAAGGCCCTCGAAAAGGCCGGGATCATCGTCAACCGGAACTTGCTCCCGTGGGACGCGAAGGAGGGGCGAATTTACAAGAATCCCGGCGGGGTGCGTCTAGGCACGAGCGAGGTAACGCGCCTCGGAATGAAGGAAAGCGACATGAAGGTCATCGCCGAGTTTTTCAAGAAGATCATCATCGATAAAAAGGATCCGAAGTCGATTTTACCCGACGTTGCTGAATTTATGAAAAGCTTTTCAACAGTCAAATATTGCTTCGAGGAAACCAAGGCGTTTGAATGGTACTGAGAAAATAAAAACTCTTGTCATCTTCCCGTTCTTTCATGCCTTCTTTTTTTTTTTTGCAAGGCATTTTTATTGTTGGCAATAGAGTCATCTCTGACATAGCACGAACGAAGGAGCCATCCGGGTATGAGAGTCGCGCTTATCAATATAATGTGGGACACGAAGCGATTGATGTATATCCCCTGGCTTCCACTGGGCATCGTGTACATCGGGACGGTCCTCGAAAAAAACGGCATATCGGTCAAGCTGATAGACGCGGCCGCGATGCGTTGGGATGTCGAAAAAATCCTTCTATGGATAAGGAGGATCCAGCCAGACATCATCGGGTTTAGTGCCTTGACGCTCTCCTTCATCTCCACGATCGACTTGGCACGGGCCATAAAAAAAGAAAATCCGAACGTCAAGATCGTGCTCGGGCATTACTTCGCCACGCTAGAAGCGGAAAATATTTTGCGGAAGTATGGTGATATAGTGGACGTTTGCGTCCGAGGTGAGGGCGAGAATTCGTTCCTTGCCTTGTGTCAGTGGTATGAACGGCATCTCGACCAGGACCCCTCGGAGATCAAGGGCATCACTTATACGGATCGCGGAGGAAAGGTACGCTCCAACCCCGACGCGGCACTAGAAAAGGAGATCGACAAGATTCCCTTTCCAGATCGTAAATTGATCGATTTCAACTACAAATGGAACATTAACGGCTTCGAGATCGCCAAGACGAAGTTTACCTCGATGATATCGTCCCGCGGATGCCCATTCAAGTGTACCTATTGTGCGTGTTCGAAATTTGCAAGGCAGCAATGGCGTGCGCGTTCACCGGAGAACATCGTCGAGGAATTGAGCATCGTGGCGGGGAGTGGGTACACAGATGTGAACTTTGTCGATGATAACTTCACTTTGCGTTCCGACCGGGTCATCAAGATATGCCAGCTTATTAAGAAAGAACGTATCGACATCAACTGGCACGTGGACGGGCGCGTGGATCAAGCATCTCCCGAGATGTTCAGCTGG
This sequence comes from Candidatus Sigynarchaeum calidifontis, assembly GCA_030587475.1. Lineage (GTDB taxonomy): Archaea > Asgardarchaeota > Lokiarchaeia > Sigyniarchaeales > Sigyniarchaeaceae > Sigyniarchaeum > Sigyniarchaeum tengchongense. The sequence goes on along the minus strand of JAUQYZ010000203.1, from coordinate 47,338 downwards.
ATGCACAAGGCGGGCTGCCGGCTCATCTGGCTCGGGTTCGAGAGCACGAGCCAGCGTGTCCTCGATATCTACGACAAGAAGACCAAGGCCTCGCAGTTCGAAAGCGCGATCAAGAACGTCCGGAAGGGCGGTATCGAGTTGATTGTCGGCCTTTTCATGGTCGGCGCGCCGACGGAAACCGTCGAGGAGATGGGGCAAACGATTCACTTCGCGTCCCGGGCGGATATCGACTTTCCCATTATCAACACGGTCGAGATCTATTCTGGCCCGAGGCTCTGGGACGATGCCATCGCCCGCGGCTGGATCAGGCGAGACGACCTCGTCGATGTCACGCTTGCCGATGGTACGCACCGGCAAGTCGAAAGGTGGGAGACAGCGACCAACTTGCTCGAGGTATCCAGACCGAAACAGGAGTTCGAGATGATCATGAAGGCCGTTTCGGAAAACAGGCGTTCCGTGTTCGGAGCGAAAAGGTTGCTACCGCTCTTAAGAAGTGGCTTGCGAGTCGTGAAGAGCCCTTACCTGTCCCGCATGGCCGGTGATTTCATCAGCCACCTGCCAACCTCGATGAAGACCATCACGGCATTCCGGAAATAACGCGCACTGTCACGGCTGCCACGTCGTGCCGTCCGGGAAGACGGACACGTGCGAAATGCTGTTCATCGAGAGTTCTTCCTGATCGAGGGAAAGTGTTATGAGCTTGCCGCCTATGCGTATTGCCTTGCCACTCGTCTCGAATCGGTCGGGCACCTTCTTGTAACTACCGTACCCGCCAAGGCACGTTTTCCTGCCATACACGTAATCGATGCCGTCGAGCTTGCCATGGTAATCGTTCACGTGATCGTGCCCGACGAAACAAGCCTTGATGGTGCTCATGTCCTTGAACGCCTTATGCACGCGGCCGCGATCGCGCTCGAAGCAAACGTTCTCCCGCTTGATGCCCCGGGCGAGACCTTTTTCCCAGATCACGTGGAACTCGTGGTTCGGGACGTGGTAGAAGCAGACGGCCGGTACCCGGCGATCCTTGCCCGTGCGATCGGCCATCCAGTTTAGCACCTTGGTCGGCAAGTGGTAGGCACGCCGCGAGTTGAGGATGAAAGCGTTCCACGCGACGACCGTTCCGTTTTCGTTCATTATTTCGACCAGATAGTTGCCACCATGGAAACCGTCCCATCTCGCGGCCTTGTCCGTCCCAACGTGATCCAGCGCGGCAGCCTCGCGTTCCCACGGATCATCGGTGATGGAAGGGCCGCGATACGATTCCATGAACTGGCGGCTCTGAACATACAAGCAACCTGGCAATCTGGCGAGGAAATTTTCGATAGCGTCGAGCTGTTCAACTGGATCCCGCTCCGGGTTTTTGAGTTCCTGGTCATGGTTTCCCCAGGAGAACGTCCAGGGGATCCATCTCCCTACGACATCGTCGAACAAGCGCGCGGTGCGCTTCATGGCACCGACCGTCCGGAGGCCGAATACATCGCCCGTGCATGCCACGAGATGGGCATTGCATTTAACGGCGAGATCGCGGACGGACCGCAAGCAGAAACGATCTAACATGCCGAAATTGGCTAGGTGAAGGTCGGTGACTTGCAATATGCGCAGCGTGGGCGTATTCGAGCATATTCTAATGGAATCGTTTCCTCGCTTCACGAGTAATGGTGGCATGGGCGTGCCTTCACGAGAAAATTCAAGGCCCGCTAACCCACGGAAAGACAAAAAGGTTTGCGCGGGAACACCGCGCCCAGGATGACGATACAACGGCACGACCATCCGCGTGGTTCAATGCAAATACCGAGATCCCCGCGATTCCCAGAACACGTCAATAGTAAAATCCTCGGCAACACTCTGCAGAGTTATTTAAGTTCACTCCTTCATTCAATGACCCTAACCATTTCGGTGTTGCTATTGAAGTTCTCGATAATTGCGAAGACCGACAAGCGGATGAGCTTCGTCGTCGACGGCATCGACGTGGAGACGGCCAATGCACTGCGGCGAATCATGCTCACGGAAGTGCCGGCAATGGCCATCCACGAGGTCTTGTTCATCGAAAACTCGACCCCGCTCTACGACGAGATCATTGCGCACCGCCTCGGCTTGATACCGCTCACGACCGACCTTGACAGCTACGTTCTCTCCGAGCAATGCAAATGCGAAGGTGCTGGATGCGAGAAATGTCAAGTCGGGATTCAATGCAGCGTCGCCGCGAAGGACGCGAACAGGAACGTGTACACGAGCGATCTCGGGACCAGCGACCCGAAGATCAAGCCCGTGAGCGACAAGATCTTGATAACCAAAATGGCAAAAGGCTCGAAGCTCGTGTTCGAGGCCTACGCCCGCCTCGGTCTTGGCAAGGATCACGCGAAGTACCAGGCCGCCACCAAGGCGACGTACAAGTACTATCCCGAGATCATGATCAATCAAGCCGCCCTCAAGGATTACAAATTCAAGGGGGATAACGAAAACGATCCCCTCGTGAAGATGTGCCCCCGCGGCGTTCTCAAGTGGGAAAAAAATGAGCTTGTTATGAACACGATTGAATCGAAGTCCAGCCCCAAGTCCGGCTTGTCGAACTGCAACTTGTGCGAGACGTGCATGAAGGTGGCTGGCGTGCCGAAGGATGCCGTGGTCGTGAAAGCCGTCCCGGGCAAGTTCATCTTTTTCCTAGAATCCAGCGGGGCGCTGCCCACCGAGCGCATCATGCTCGAAGGAATCAAGATCTTCCGGGAGAAGGTGAAGCAATTCGGCACCCTGGTTTCAGAGCTGATCGAGAAGCAAGGGACGGCGGAGTAGAGAACATCGAGAGCAACATCCAGGAATGGAGCAAAAATCAAAAAAAGTGAAACAATATGGGACGCCATGTTTCAGGACCCACCGACATCAACGTCCGGAAGCTCATCAGGCAGCTCGAGAACACGAAAATACTCGTGTTCAAGGAGATCGCCTCGATCTTGAAGAGCGCGCGCAGGTCTCGCCCGGAGGCGAACCTGGCACATCTCAACCGGGTCGTGAAGGACGGGGATGTCATCGTCGTGCCGGGGAAGGTGCTCGGCAGCGGCGCGCTGGAGCACAAGAACGTCGTCATTGGTGCCCTGGCCTGGTCCGAGTCGGCTGCTGAAAAAGCGAAGGCGGCGGGCGCAAAATTACTGTCCTTGCCGCAATTGCTGGAACAATACCCGAACGGGTCGAATATACGGCTGGTGAAATGATATGAATCCAGAATATCTCTTGATTGATGGTAAGGACAAGATCCTGGGCCGTCTAGCTGCTCAAGTGGCGAAACTTGCCCTGCTGGGCAAGCACGTGCTCGTGATCAACGCGAAAGATATCGTGATCTCAGGCAACAAACAATCTATCTTCGACCGGTACGTGGAAAAGAAGAACAAGCGGACCCGGACACAACCAAAATGGGGTCCGTTCTTCCACCGCACACCAGACCGGCTCTTCCGTCGGACGTGCCGGGGTATGCTCCCCTTCAAGATGCCGCACGGGGAGGCTGCATTCAAGCGGATACACGCGTCCATCACGGCCGAATATGATAAGGCGATGCACCGCAAGGTTATCCCGTACGACGTGCCCGACGCGGGAAAGGAGCGATTGAGCCATGATTACATCACGCTCGAAACACTTGGGAATCGCTTTGGCTGGAAATTGCAAGTTTGATAGAGGCTGAGAAATCATGTCGAAGAAAAAAGTATATCTTGAAAACGCCAAGCGTAAAACGAGCATCGCGAAGGCTGCGCTCAAGCAGGACGGAGCTGGCCGCATCACGATCAACCACGTGCCCTATACATTGATCCCCGAACTCGTGTACCGGGAAAAATTACAAGAACTCATTGACCTCATCGGCCCCGAGAACTTGAGGGATGTTGATATCTCGGTCAACGTCGTGGGTGGCGGGCGTATGAGCCAGATCTGCGCTGCACGCACCGCGATAGCGCGCGTGTTCACCGATTACAAGAAGAGCTCCGTGCTCCGCGCCAAGCTGGTCAACTACGACCGCACGCTCCTATCGGGCGACGCGCGGCACACCGAGCCCAAGAAATACGGCGGCCGCAGCGCCAGGTCTCGCAAGCAGAAGTCGTACCGGTGATTTTCCAAGGCCAATCTTTCTCATTCATCGTTATTCTTCCCATCTTTCATTGCGGATGGAAGCATCAAGGCGTCGCCAGGCGCTGGAACGTTTATTTATCAGCGCGACGTGAACTGACATTGACTCATCATGCCGAGCAAGATACGAGTAGGCTTCATCGGCACGGGCCGCATTTCTACCTTGCATCAGCTCTACTACAAGGATAGCAAGGACGCGGAACTCGTGGCCGTATGCGACAAAAACAAGGGTAGATTGAAGAAGCACGCCGAAGAGTGGGGTATCAAGCCTGAAAACACGTACGATGATGTCAAGGATTTGCTCAAGCGGCCGGACATCGACGCCGTGGAGGTTCTGACACCACACTCGACGCACCACGACATCGTTGTTGCAGCCTGCGAGGCTGGAAAGCACGTGAGCGTGCAAAAGGTTCCGTGCATGTCCCTCTCGGAATATGACAGCATTCAAGCAGCGGCACGAAAGGCAGGCGTGAAGATGAAGGTCTACGAGAATTTTCAGTTCCACGCGCCCTATAAGAAGGCGTTAACGATCATCAAGAACACCGGTATTGGTCACCCCGTCGTGGTAAACATCCGCATGTGGGAATCGATCCAGCCTTTATCGGCATGGGACGTGCCCATCACCGCTTGGAAGTGGCGGATCTCGGAAAAGGATAACTTCAAGCTCCCCACCATCTGGGATGACGGTTACCACAAGCACAACATTATGCACTTGTTCCTCGGCAAGGACATCGAAGCCGTGCAAGCTTGGAAGGGTAAATTCCGCATTTACAAGCTCCTCCCGATCGATGTGCCCGCCGTCATCACGTACAAGACACGAGGCGCGGAATACGGTACGTGGAACGTTTCAGGCGTGCAAAATATGCCCATACGCTCCGATTACTATGGTTGCGATGAGGCCGTGGAGATCTCGTGCGAGCGCGGCATCATCTGGGTAAACGGCTGCACGGGCAACATGTTCACGGGCTGCAACGGCGGGCCCGGTGCCCCCGGCGTACATTGGATGGACGAGAAGGGCAATTGGAACTCGGATTGCTCGATGGACGCGAACTGGAAGTACTCGTTTATGGCCTGCACGAAAGACTTCATCGAGGCGATTGCCAACGACCGGCCGCCGTACCGATCGGGGAATGACGCTCGCCATGTCTTGCAAGTCGATCTCGCTATCGTGGCTTCGCTCCGGCTTTAGGGAAGTCAAAGTGGGCTCCATCACGGACGGCTTACCGAGAAACCTCGCCGAACAAGACGAGCCAGAGGAAGGCAAGGAGGCAACGAGCTCGCCATCGGGCACCACCCCGGAATGAAAATGAGAAAAAATCCTGGTAAAGAACACTCGCAAGCCAATGAGGCTCAGGCAATCGATTTTTCCATTATTGGAGATAAGCTAACAGAACATGAAGATCATCATTGGTATGGAAATATGTCGGAACGAAAATCGGATAAATAGTGTTTATTTCCCTTCTAATATCGGAATGATCTGGCTCTTAAGCGCATGCATCGATGTAGAGATTGGAATCACGCCAAAACTCTCGAGAACCTTTTCAATTTCATCGGAAAAAATCCTCGCAATGACGAGTGCCTTCGGATTTTTCTCCTTGAGGGTTTTCGCGAGAAAAATCACCTCATCAGTCTCGATAGCAAGGATTATCGCCTTGCTTTCCCCGTCGAACACGCCGGCCTCTTGCAATATCCTATAATCCATCGGGTTGCCGCGGAACATCTTCACGAGCTGCCTTTCGTTCGCGTCGAGTTTGTTGTAATATTTCACGAGGTCGTCGGAATCCGCGATGATGCTGTTGTGGATGCCCCTCCGGCTCGCATTCATGCTCACGCGCTCGGCGAAGTGCGAGTAGCCAATGATGATTATCTCCTTGATCTTTGGATCGGATAGTTGCTCCGCGAACAAGGATCTTGCAGAGGTGGACGATGCGCTGAGGATCGTTGCGCCATATTTTTCGAAGACCGGAGCGAAATTGTCCTGGAAGCACCTGACCGCGATCTTCGCCTTCGATCCCAGGCTCCTCGCAAGCGTGACCATTCGCAAGTTGAGCACGATGTCCTCCTCGAGCAAGAACAAGTATTTCGCCCTCTTTAATTGCACTTTCTTCGGGAATTCGTCGTCGAGCGTGTCGTACAGCACCGCCGGGTCCTCGTCCTCGTATAACTCTGTCAAGTCTCCTTTCTGCTTCGAGACGACAATGTTCGGGAGTTTGTGTTCGTTCAGGTAGTTGTGCAACCGGATACCGAGGTGGTCGTAACCGAAGACGACGGTATGGTTCTTCTGCTTGCTCGCCAGGATCTCGCACGTCTTGCTCGGGTCATAGTTCCGGAACGCGTCGACGGTTACCAAGCCAATGAGCAATCCAAACACGACGAACTCGCTATATTTCGCGTAGAAATGGCCATAATCCGTGTCCAGGTCCTCCAAGTAGAACAAGTACTTGGCCGCCTGGGCGAGATCCCCGCTCATGGCGAGAAGAACCAGGTAGTTCAGCGCGAACCAGAGCGAGATGAGCACGAGTATGTGCTTGTTCTGCTTGAGGGCTATCTGTAACTTGATGATTGTCTTTTTCAGCATAGTTCGTTTTCTGCTCCTATATCGATAACCTCGATTTACGGTAGGGGATCTTCGGGAATAAATATAACACATAAACTCTATATAGCCACTATATAGAGGGTAAGAATTAAAGATACACCATTTCGTCTTATCAAGGATTGAAATTTAGCGGGTTCTTGCACACCCAACAAGTTTCCTTCTGCTCCGACAAGGCAATCGCGCAGCGAATACAGTACTTTGTTTCACAGTGCGGACAGATATATGTCGTGGCTTTCAAGCTCGTGTTGCACACGATGCAAAATTCTTTTTTCTTGAATACATCTACCTCGCTTTCAGTCTGTTTATCAACCTCGTGTTTTATGACCTCTTCTTGCATGGATTTTTTCTTTTTACCTGCAATCAAGGGCTTTTCCGGGACTTTCAAGGGAACCGAAGCACCTTTTTCTTCGGTGGTTATGGGTTCCATGACCCTGGAGAGGATAGCCCGCTTTTCGTCGATCTTTTCCGTGATAGTTTGTGATCCTCTCTGTAACTCTCCCTCTAGCCAGTTATCGACGCCTCGCCCGTAAGTCACTTTCTTGGATTTGAATACTTTTGTTTTCGACGCGATTTTCACGAGAAGGACAACCGACGTAGCAATCGCTGCTACCAGTATAAAGATGATGAACAAGGGGGAGCTGAGTGATGAATTGGGATCCGTTTTCCAAACCTCTACCTCGTCCTTGTCTGAAAACCCGTCCCCGTCAGTGTCGGACAGGTCGGCTCGCGTTCCCAATAGATATTCCTGCAAGTTAGACAATCCGTCACCATCCAAGTCGCCGCTCGCGTCGGGCGAGATGACGTTGAGGTGGTTCATGACCTCGTACCCATCGGGAATACCATCTCCATCGGTGTCCGGGTTCGTGGGATCGGAGCCGTACACGAACATTTCATCATGATTCGTGATCCCGTCCCCGTCGTAATCCCCTGACGGCTGGAAAGCAGCCCAAGGATACACGAGCGGTTGCGGGTCCTGGCCTGGCGTGGTTCCGTTCAACACATATGCTATGCTCCAAATACCCCCTATCTTCTCTGCATTGGGATAGCGATTCCGGTAATCGTCCCAGTAATTCCCGAACGTCCCGTTCGACCACGTGTTGTTTGTGCCGAAAAACCCCGTGTCATAAAAAACATGTGAATCTGGATTATTGACGAAAGTGTTGCAGTAAAACCTGTTGTGGGACGAGTTTTGCGAGAGTATTATCCCGAAACCGTTGTTGCTGAAAGTATTCTCCGCGATCGTCATCCATCTTCCGTTATAGCACATGATGCCAGATTCGTCATTATTCGAGATGTCATTGCCAATCAGCCGGCTATGCCATATTAGAGACAAGTAGAGCCCGTACAGACCCGCGCCTCGTACCGTGTTTCCCTCAAAAGTAAGATTCTCCACAGCGCAAAGGCACGCGCCGAGCTCTATGCAGTCAAGCATGGTATTGCTTGCAACGATAGAGTCGTTGCAGTAATTTAGAAAAATGCCCCAGAAACAGCGATTTGCCGTGTTCCTGGAGATCTTGCAACCAGTAGATTGCTGGAAGTTGATTCCCCATTCACAATCGGAAAAGATGCTATCTTCGACCGTCGTGTTCACGCCTGTATCCATGGTGACTCCTGTCAGATGGTTCCCGTGGGCATTTATCGAGGCTATACTGGTGTTATTGCAGCGATATGCGAAAATTCCGTTAGAACTATGGCTCACGTTCTGGCCATATATGCGGGAATTGTTGCAATTGATCAAGATGATTTGGCCCGCGTTGGAGAAGTCTGCTTCAACCAACCCGGATCGACTGACATAATACCGGAGTAAACGCCCGTTGACCGTGTTTGACGTGCCAATGTTTAAGGTTTCGCATTGGCTGACGTTGTTATTCAAGACTAGGCCGCTATTTATGAATATGTTGGAGGTTAACTTGATCTCAGTACTCAATTCAATTCGGATGCCCGTATTACAATCCCTAACCCAATTTCCCATCATGCTACAGTTTGTCGATTTCTTGATCAAGATGCCAGCGTTCGTGAAATCGTCCAGCGTAGAACTGGACAAGGTAATGTTCTTGCAATAATATACAATAATACCATTCGATGCGCTGTTGCAATTGATATTCGATATCACGGAGGAATTACAGTTAACAACGATGATCTCGCCCGCGTTGGTGAAATCCGACACACCGAGGCCATTTTGGTCGTGATAGTAGTATAGCGGCTTGCCATTGACCTTGTTGGTGGTGTCAATCGAATAAGATGTGATCTCGCTTAGATCTCCCTCCAGCATGACGCTCGCGTTGGTCATGTTATTAGAGATCATCGTCACTCCAGTCGAGACCTCAAGGGATATGCCGAGATACCCCGTTCCGACGACCTGGTTCGAATCCAGGACAATCCCCCCCGGCGAGCCATATAGCCTTATGCCAAAATACGAAGAATTTATGACGATGTTTTCCCTGATTATTAAGTTTTCCGAGAAGAGGATCTGGTTAGCCATATTATTGACGAACCAGTTCCCTTCTATCGTTGTAGTTGTTACTTCTTGGATAATCATTCCATTGATTCGGTTATCCGTGACATGATTTGACGAGATGTTGTTATTATTGCCGTGATATTGGTATATGCCGTTCACGAAGTTTTTTCTGATGGTATTATTGACCAAAGTCAGATTCGAGGAATCGGTGGTGTAAATGCCGACATACGAGTTTGACGCCATCACGTTGTCGGCAAGCGTGCAATTTCGGGTGTTCAACAAGACTTGAATGCCTGCGGTATTGTATTTAGCCGTGCAGTTCGTTACCGTGATGTTACCACACCCTTCCAGCTTTATCCCGGCAGAACCCGACTCGTCTTGGTACGCAGTGATCACGGTGCAATTTTCGATGATCACGTACCTGTCAACGTTCACGAGCCGGATGCAGTAATCGCCACCGCCAGCCGAGATCTTGAAATCTTTTATCCGGTGCGCAGTGGCCGGGGTTAACCCGTCCGTGCCGTTGCCGCCACTGCCACAAAACAAGTCCATTGCAGCGTTGCCTGTTATGTTTATTGGGAGACGTGTTCCGCTAATGTCATAGACCGGCAAGGTGTCAACGGCACAAGCATATCCAATAATCTCGTAAGGTGTGTCCCAAACGATGCCATCGTTGGTGGTGGCATCTGGATAGAGCGCTGAATAATCGCTGTACCGGTTTCCGATCGGATAGTCCCAGACGTTACCCACGCCGTCATCCCAGGCTTGGGCAACGATGTTCAGCCCGAAATAGTTGAGGGATATCTTGTTTTCGAAAGAGTTGGCATCGATAAAAATCCCCCGCAGATTCGACGTGCACGTGTTGAAAGAAAAGATGTTTTGGCTCGATTCCTCCAAGAAGATGCCATGGCGCGTGTTGCTCTCGATGCGGTTGTGGTATACGGTCGAGGCGGTTGTATAGCGGAACCAGATCCCGTGATACATGCTATCGTGGATATAATTGTCCTCGATGGTGATCGATGTCGACAATATGAGCCAGATCCCGGACAAGCAGTTATAAATCGTGCAATTCCTGATCTTGAAATTCTGGCAGTTCCATATCTCGATGCCGCTGTCACAGTTTGCTAGCAAGCTCCCCGAATTGTACAAAGTGCAATTTTGGATAATAACATAGTAGTTGTTAACGTTCTTGATCTCGATGCAAGACGCGCTATCCCCCCCGTCGATCTGGAAATTCTGGATGATGAACGGGTCGTCGCTGCTTCCAGTGCCCGTTTTATTCGGGAAAGAAGCCATAGCTGAATCGCCGTTGATGGTAATTGGGAAAAGAGCCGGCGAGTCGCGGATCTGCTTCTCGCCCAAGCATAACACACGAGTTCTCGCCTTATCTTGCATGGTAAACGTGTTTCCTATTACTATCGCAGCAACGGTTAATACTAGGATCCCTTTCCAGGAGCTTCGCCGCATAGAATGTTCGCCCGATGAATAGGCGCATGCCAATAGCACGCGTTGTTATGTTTCATACCAATAGCTTTGATATATATATTCACCGCCGGGTGGTGCGGGTGGCTTGAATCACGGCGCCGGGGCGTCCTTCACGAGCAGCTCCCCGGGGAGCAAAAGGAGCAAGTCTGACAACGACAACTTGGCACGGCTCGCGATCTGTGAAAAAATATCTTCAAGGTGAAATTGGCTCCCGATGATGCCCTCCTTTTGCATTTGGGCGATGGCGTCGAGGACGCGCAGCTGGTTCGACGTCAACACGTTCCGGAGCGCGCTTCCGATGTTGGCGACCCGCCAATTCGTGTTCACCTGGCTGACGGGCAGCGGCGTGAAGATGTCGTCGTATAGCTTCCGTCCCGTTTCGTTGAAGACGTTCACCTCGCCATTGTAGTTGTCCAGCCTGGAAGCAAACGCATTTTCGAAAGAATCTATGTATTGCTCGATTTTTTTCAAGATCTCGTCGGTCAATCCCCGCAAAGAATGGATGATGCATTTCACGCGCTTGCCGTGGGCAATCGTGAGATTCAAGCTCCCATATTTGATTTTCTCGACGTTTCTCTTCTCGTCCTGGCTCGTCGTGTACACCTGGTTCCGCAAGATGTCGAGTACATGGAACATGCCGGAGAGCATCTCGATGTTGTCGATGCTCCCGACGCCCATCTTCTCGTTTGGCAAGTGATAGAAGATCGGTTGGCTGGCAAAGATGATGATGAGTTCCGTTATGGAGGAGAGCTCCTCGACGATGGGTTGCGTGTGGTGGATGTCCACTTCGTGCATTTCGTCCTGGAGTTCACGGAGGACCGCCTTCGCGACGGGAAGATCGAGACATAGGTCGATGACGAGCTTGTCCAGCGAGCGCGGCGCAAGGTATTTCCGCTTCATCTCGAAGAGATCAGCGTGCTTCTTGCGCACGGACTCGATCGTCTCCTTGGAAACAACTTCCACGGCGTTCAAGTCCTCCCACTCGTCTAGGATGTCCTTGACAAACAATGCATCCAATCCGTGCCGGGTCATCAGATCACGGTTGTATCCGAGAAATCGCCGGCCCCCTTGATTCATGACGCGCATGCAGAAATGCTCGTCGGCGATCAAGTACTTTAAGCCGGATTTTTTGTCCAGGAACTTCCACGATTGGATGTCCCTCTTGAGGTTCAACATCTCGTTTCGCACGGTATTTCTCGATAGTACCGCCCGCGTGTCGCGCAGGCAAAGGTCGATAGCACTTGTCATGTCGCAAAACATGGATTCGATGCTTTTCTCGATGCCGGTATCGCTCTGCACGTTCCACTCGATGAGGTGCGATTCCGCGGGTTTGAACGTCGTGGTGATGAAGTGTTTTAACGCGACCATGCCGAAGTACGAGACCTGGCGGGGCACGTCCTGGTTAGTCGTCATGCCGATGATGGCGACCGGCGGGCACGCAAGTTTTTTCTCGAGTATTGCCTGGAAGTAAGGGATGAAGTCCCCGAAGTGTTCATTGTTCTGGACGTTGATGATCAAGACGATGCAATCCGTGTCGCTGAATTCTTTCGGGGTTGCGATCATCTCGAGGCTGGAGGGGAATGCAGCAAACGCCCGTATCAAGCAATCGGACACGTGGTATGGAAAGTAGAACATTCCCGACGTGCGGGGAAACTCGATGCGCGAGTCGAAGAAGTGTTTGAAGAAGGGAAGCAGTGCATCTGTTTTCTCGCCCAGGAATACGAAATTATACATTTGCTGCTTGACCTGGGTTTCGTTCTCAGCCATCGAGCTTCCCGCGTTGCCAATCGATGCTTTTCACGGCGTGATGAACCTTAAAATCCTTTCGGTCGCTAGGTTATCACCAATGGATTCGATGACGGTGAAATGATTGGGCGACGAGCCCTCGTGGAAGGGGGATAGAGTTATTGAAGTGGCGTTCTCGGAACGCGCGAGCACGCGATTGATCTCGTTGCTCGTCTTCATAATAGTGCTCGGAGCCGGCTATCTGTTCTCGGAATATCTCGCCTACCCCGTCGCGTTCACGTTCACGATCACGGAGACCGGCCAGCCTGCGGTCTTCTTAATCTCTTTCGGTGATCTTCTCGAGATTGTGACGTGGTCTTTTGGTCTCATCATCGCCGGCTATTTCCTCTTCACGGTGAACGTCGGGACGTGGGAACGGCAATCCCTCATCGCCCCGCGCAAGAAAGAAATCTTGTTCCATTTATTTGTCATAGCAGCCATCCTGATCGCAGGGGGCAACATTGTCCACGTGCTGTTCAACAAGTTCAATGGAATGGTCGAGGATGTTGCAAGTATCAATACGGATGGATTGAACCTCTTCGTGCTCGTGTATTTTATTGACGAACAAGTGTCCCACGCGATGATACATGGTGGAATTCTGCTCATCCTTGGTGTCGTGCTCGCCTCCGAGCCAATCGCCGATTTACCCGGCGAGGTGACGAGTGCCAAGGCGAGGTTGACCATGTGTGCCATGCTCCTCGGCTTCGCCATGGGGGCGATACAAGCACTCGCGGCACTGGAGGGACAGTGCACGATTGTCGTGCTCGCCGGGTCGTGGGCCATCCTCGTCACGTCGCTATCCGTGCATTACAGGCTGGGAAACCGCAGCTTCGACACGCTGCGGCCGTTCGAGCGTCCCAATCTCGGGTTCCTCTTTTGCTTCGTGGTCTCGTTAACCATCGTCGTGCTGCTATGGGGCATTATATTTGGCATCTGGCCAGCCTACCCGTTCTTCAAGCAACCAGGAGAGTTGTTCTGAATGGCACTCCAACGACTAAAGCAGCACTTTAAAATCATGCGCGACGGCATCCTGGCCAACACGCGACCTGGAACGCGATATTTGCTCGCGTATCTCTTGGCTTTGCTTGCCTCCTACATCATCGTGTCCGCGTTCAAGCTCGCGGGCGGCACGATCCAGATCAGTTACTACATGCTGGACGGTTATTACATGTTCGGAACGGCATCCTTGTCCGCTTACACCGCGGCTGAAATAATTGCGTTCGGCCCGGCAATGACCGTTGTCATGACGTGGTGCTTCCGAAAGGCACTTGCGAGCTGGTGCGCCGCCGGGCTGATGCCTGCGAGGAAAGCACGTGTGCTCGAACTGTTACTCATCATTTCTGTTTCGATGCTCAATGCCGGTATTCTTGTCAACCGGCTCTTCAACGTCGTGAGCGCCCAGGCAAAAGCCTTGTACGAGGAAACGGGTTCCGGTTACGGGAACTATGTTTCAGCGTATTTTCTCGACGAGATAGTCGGCCACCAGCTCATGAACGCCGGGTTCGTGGCGTTCTACTTCGTGATGGCGATCGCCGCGCCGCGGGATTCCGTTCCCCTTTCCCGGCCCGAGCACGCGCTCAACGGGGGGGAGAGATTGCTCGTGCTCGCGTCATCGAGCGTGCACGGGGTGATCTTCTCGATCGAGAACCTGGAAGGCCAGAGCATGGTCTTCACGCTGGCCTTGATGGGATCGTCAACTTGCATGCTACTACTGGTCATGATGGCCAGGCGCAACAAGGTTCTCATCATGAACCGGCCGTTTCTCATGTTTATCACTACACAGCTCGTGGTGATGTTCGTGTACGCGATGATCTGGGGCATCGCACTCGGCGTGAAGCCATACTACCCGTACTTCTACGAGCCATCCGAGCTTGCCTCGCCGTGAATCCGACGGTAAGCCAGGCAGCAAGTACAAATAAGACACCTTCATGCGTATTATCTATTGGAAGATAAGACACGAACCGAGGTAGCTACCATGGAAAAGGCACTCGATATCATCAAGAACTGGGCGCTCACCATAGTCACCTTCGAAGACGGGGCACTGGAAAAGGCTGGAAACATCGCAAAAGAAATGGGCATGAAGAATGCCTTGATCGTGATCGGGGGCGGATCGGTCGAGAAGAGCGGGCAGCTCGGGCGGCTCCAGGCAACGTTGACGAGGGCAGGTGTCAAGCACGACTTGTTCAAGGGCATCGAGCCTAACCCGTCGGTCGAGTCGATCTACCGCATGGCCTTGAAACTGCTGCATTGCAAGGCGGACGGCATCGTCGGCCTGGGCGGCGGTTCGGTGCTCGACGCGTGCAAGGCGGCGAACGTGATGGTCAGCGCGAAGGCCGATGATATCCACCCGTATTTCGGCGTCGACAACATCAAGAAATCCTTCAAAGGTACATTGCTCCCCTTTTTACCGATCCCGACAACGGCCGGCACGTCGGCCGAGGTCACGAAATACAGCAACATCACCGACCATGCCCTGGGGGTCAAGAAGCTCGTCTCGGACGAGACCATCATCCCGAAACGGGCGATCGTGGACCCTGAGCTGACGAAGAGCTGCCCGCCTGCACTCACCCGGATCGTCGGGCTGGACACGCTCACGCACCTCATGGAAGGATACATGAACAACGTGCATGACAGCGTCGATCCCGGCGCGAATGCCAGGGCGATCGAGGGCATGCGGCTGGTGTTCAAGTACTTGCCCCGGGCAGTGAAGGACGGGTCGGACATGGAGGCCCGGCGGGCGATGAGCGCGGCTTGCGTTCTGGGCGGGACAGTCATCGTCTACAAGTCGACGGGGGGCCCGCACATGAACTCGTTCTCGTGGTTCAGCGTCCTGGATCACGGGGAGGCCACGGCCTTGATGCTGCCCTACTACACGGCTTACTACGGGAAGAACATACAAGACAAGCTCAAGCAAGTCGCCGCGTTGATGGGGCTCACGGCCTCGGGGGACGTGACGCGTGCGGTGGTCCTCGGCTTGATCGATTTCTACAAGGCCATCGGGCAAAAGACGAGGCTGGCTGAACACGCGAGGTTCCCGAAGGAATTCATCGAGAAGGCCATAGCGGACGCGGCGCAGAACCAGATGAAGCTCGATGCCATGCCCCGTCCCATCCCCGGGGCGAGGAGCAAGGAGATATTGCGGACGATCATCGAGGGTGCGTGGACGGGCGACATCGACGCGATATTAGCATTATAATCCTTGCTTTTCCATTTTATATCGTGCTAGATGCCGAGGTTAAAGAGTGACAGCACGAGCTGGATACCTGCAAAGATGGCGATCGCGCAGAGGATCTTTTTCAATACCGACGTCTTGAACTTGCTCTGGTTCCTCGCGCCGAGCGTGGCGCCGATGCCCGCGCCTATCGATAGCGAAATGCCAGCGACCCAGTCAAAACTGGCCAGGAACGTATGGGTGAACATGCTGAACCAGTACGTCATTGCCATTGCAAAAACTGAGGAGCCGACCGCGACGGGCAAGGGAATGCCGATCAATATCATTGAACACGTGTCAGCAGTGCCTCCTCCCATTCCAGCAAATCCGGTGATGAAACCGCCGAAAAAGCTAGATACAAAGCATTGCGACAAGAACTTGCGAGTGAACGCTATCTTGTAATCTCTTGCATCGACGGGAGCCGGATTCATGGTGGTCGAGAGCTCCTCACATTGACCAGATCCGATAGGGCTTATTGATGCCAATCCAGGGCCCGCCGGGCATCTCGTTTCGGTTTTATTCGAAAGGATCAGGAGGGCGAGGCCGATGATCACGAACCCGCAAGCTCCCGCCAATATCGCGGCGTTGAGTAGCGACGCGAGCCAAGCGCCGAACAAAACGCCAGGCACGTCAACCACGTTGTATATGAGGCCGATCTTGTAGTTGACCTTCCGCTGCCGGATGTACTGGATGGTCGAGGTCGTCGTGCTCACCGCGCCCGCGAGGAGCGAGCAGCCCACCGCGATGTCGGCCGGGATACCGAACATGAGGATCATCACGGGAAGGAATAGCAGCGCTCCGGCCAGGCCGACCATCGACGTGATGAATGCGATGCCCGCGGCGATGGCAGCGAGGAGGATGAGTGCCCACGGGTCCAAGATTTAGGTCGCTTCCAAACGGATACTCTTTTCGTATAGGATGCACCTCCCTCCTTTTTGAGATTTTCCATTTACGAATGCAAACGTTATCGGAGGATGCCAACGCTTTAGATCAAGAAGCAACGAGCGCGCACGGGTCCAATTATATATAATTGCAACTTCACGTTTCGAAATGCCATACTAGTTTTATCGAAGGATCTATTGATGGAAATAGCTTCCTGTTTTGTTGGAAAGTTTCAACATTTGTTGAAAATCCTGGCCCAAGCTGGCCGTCAGGTGGGTGACTTTCGGGGAAATGATCGTGTACCTTGCCTTGTTCACAGGTTACGTGGCACCCTTCTCTCTTTTCAACAATTGAGGCCCGTACGAGGGAGGCGCTTTTGCATCCACGTACCTGGGCATGTTCTCATTGTATTTCTTGATCCTGGAGGGCGAGAAGGCTCACGCGCGAACCTGCCTAACTATCTCGGGACAAGGGTTTCTTTTGATGTTTTAATACTTCAATTCGAACCTCTATGTATTCAAGAACGAAAACGGAGCTGACGCTGATATTGGACGAGAGGAATCGCCTTCCCATGTACGTGCTGAGGAAATTTAGCGATAAAAATGATCAAGGCGGGCCATCCGACGCGGAGATCCTGGCGAACACGATAAGCCGCATATTTTCGTATGAGGAGGGCGTGATCTTTTATGGGATATACAAGATGGTCGAAAATGGCCAGTTAGAACCGGCGATCGAGGCTTTCGATCGCATGCTCGCGCGGTGTCGCGAGCTCGGAAACAAGGCGAACCAGATGCGAGCAACGTGCCTCACCGGCAAGGGGATGGTCCTCGTGCGGCTCGAGCGGGCAGCGGACGCCATCGAATGCGAGGAAGAAGCATTAGCCTGGCAACCCATGAACCCTTTGGCCACCCTCACCCTCGGCGATGCCCATGCCCAGCAAAGATCTTACGACGAGGCGATCCACTGGTACGACGAGACCCTCGCCCTGCGCGAGCAGCACGAGTACGAGTGTGCCTTCATCCTGCCATACCACGTCACGAAGATGAAGGCGCGCGTCGAGTCTGCAAGGGGCAATCTTGACAAAGCCATCGCGCTCATCAACCGATTCGCCGACATCGGGGAGCAATTCATGGACGGTGCCGACGCGCTGCAAACCCGCGGCCTATACCATTCCCTCGCCGGGCACTGGAAGGAGGCCCGCGATGATTACTCGCGATCGTACCAGGTACAGAAATCCGCCCTGATCCGCGCGTGCCTGATGGAGGCTTGCTTGATGGTGGATGACCTGGCGAAGGTCCAGGCCATCGCGAACGATGCAGATGATGATGGCACCACGGATGCCGAGAACCGTGTTACATGTGCATATTTTGCCGCGGTCGAGCGATTCTTGGCCGGCGAGGCCAAGCAAGGTGCCGCGGCTTGCATCGACTTGTGCAAGAGCGTGCCTTCTCCCGAGGTCAGCTGGGATTTCGGGCCGCTGAACGACCACATCAAGGCCCGTGTCGATGAACCCGCCATGGCGCTTCTCTTGTCAGTTCAAGACTGGATGGCGGGAAAAGGTGATACCACTGCTTGCATCGCCGCGGTATTAGCATTAAACGTGGGAATCGACATCGTTCCCCCGGAAAGGCAAGGTTTCGACATGGCCGAGGCCAAACATGTTGCCGCCTTGATGCACGCCGAGATAATGGCAATACCCTTGGAGGTGACCGACGAGCAGTTCAAGATCCAGTGCACGGTGATCGGCGATCACCTCCGGTACAAGGGCATCGCCTGCACCGGCGGTCGCCCGGCGTCCATGGCCATCTTGTTCGATTCCCCGCGGTTGTTTCGCCACCCGGACGAGGCCGAGGGCTTCGAAAACACGCTAGTGTACAAGGAGATGGCAGCGATCACGGATGCCGTTTATCACGTGTGGGACAAGTATTCAAAATTTCTTAAAAATCGTGCATGCATCGAGATGTTCGGGGACACGAGCGAGCGCAAGGAATGGCTCACGCCAAGCGGGCGAACGTGGACGCTGTCCGAGGCGGTTCCTGTTGACCAGCGGGACTTGCTGAAGAAGATGCTCGACGAGCGGTTCGCCAATAGGTGATAACGGTAAAATGTAGAGAAGATAAAAAGGATTTGGATGAAATCCTGCACGACTTAACTGCGAACGCGGCGTGGATTGAACATCATGCTCAACTCGTGTGGCGTGATGTTCATGCTATATTTGGAGCGGAGTAGTTGCGCCATGTCCACCTTGTCGTACTTCTCGGACTTGATGAGCTTCATGGCGAAGGCGATGCGTTGGGGTTTGTCTGGAATGGTGATTCCCTTGCGTTTCTCAAGCTTCTCGATGTACATGGCCAAGGCGGCTTGGAGCTCGTCGTCGCTGATGTCCTTGGCCTTCTTCTTCATCTCGTTGTACAAGCTGCGCATGACCTTCTGGGCCTCGGGATGGAACTTGATGATGGTCGCGAACATGACGAGGTTCGAGCGGAACAGCGGGTCTTTCGCGAGCGAGTCGTCCTTGAAGGTGATTTCCCACTTGCCCCCGACATCGATGGCGCGGCCGTCGATCTCCGCGACGACCTTGTACCCGTTCATGGGATCCTTGACGATGTAGTCCGTGCCCGGCGTGAACCGCTTGCCCTCGATGAGGAAGTACCGCACGTAGAAGTTTATAGGCAGCTTGTCCGTGCTCTTGATCTCCTGCGCCATGTTGATCCCCTTCTCGACCGACATCTCGAAGAGCTCCTCCATGTCGACCCGCCGCGAGATGACCGGCATGACGAATCGGTGCCCGGTCACCGCGTGCGACCTGACCAACTGGATCTGGTAGTCGAACCCCGGCAGCGTGATGACTGCGGAGAACAGTGGGTCTTTCTCGCCGAACGTGAGGGCCATGCTCTCGAGCAGCGACTGCTCGATCGTTCCCATCCAGATGCCCCGCTTGTCGATCTCCGAGTGTGCTATGTCCCTGAACACCTTGATGATGAGGCGCCGGTTGATGCCCGCGAACTCGGCGAACTTCCGCGTGAGGTAGTTCTGGAGGTATTTCTTCTTGTCGGCCTTCCCGTCCTGGTCGATGTCGACCTCCTCCATAGCACTCCGGTCCTCGATTTCTGTGTCCCAGTAGCGCTGGTTCAGCGCGATGATGAGCTTCCGGTCGTTCTCTGCAGGGATCGGGTCGAGTTTCTCGTTGTTCTTGTCCATGTATTCCTGTTTCTTGGCCTTGGGGAGCTTGGCAAGCGGGTCGATGATGAGTTTCCTGTAGGTCTTCGGGTCCTTCTTGATTTCCTCGAGGGGCTGGCCGAGCTCCTTGGCCCGGTCGATCTCGTAATACTTGAGAATCTTCTCGTCCATCATTTTTAACTCGTCAAACTCGTAAAGAACGTCGCCGACGATGTCCATCTCGGGTGAAAATTGGCGCGACTTACTTTGCCATTGGGCATCCTTCTTGATACCGATGCGGGCGCCGTGGGCGCCCGTTCTCCACAGGTTCACGATGATCTTCTTGACGGGTAGGGCACGGCCTTTCTCGATCATCAGCTTGGACGACGCCTCACGCTCGATGTCCTCGGTACTATACTCATCCTCGCCGACCTTCCCGTCCTCGTCTATATCTCTCATACCGGCCGACATTTTTTTCTCACTTCTTCGTTATTAAAAACCTTGAGATACGTGGTCAATAATCTTTTGACAGATATGGATCACGGATGAGAATTAATTAATGCTATGCTTATGCCCCGGTAGAACAATTTTATGGCAGCACCGCGTTATGACATTGATTACCATGTCGTCCGACAAGCCCGCGCCCCGGGATTACCCGACCAAAGAGGATGCGATCAACACGTCCTCTGGCCTCAAGATGGTCGTTATTCCCCGGCTATCGCCGGCGCTGGACATCCCGGGGCACGGGTGGGGCCCGGCATTTGGCGAGGTCTTCAACTTCCTCGGGAACAATGCCATGGCACCCACCGGCGTCATCAAGGGGCCGTGGTTGCGGCCGGGCCCGTCCTGGAAGGGCACGTGGCTTTTCGATGATGCGTTCATCTCCCGCGTCTGGTCACTGTGCAACCTGGACTTCGCGCGGGAGGTGCTCGATAATTGCCTGCAATACCAGGTCACGACCGAGCCCGATGACGAAAAAACATTCGGGCGGATCCCGCACTCGATCACGCCCAACGGGATCGGCCCGTGGGCAGCGCCCCCGCTCGTGGATTATGCATACTGGGAGTTATTCAAGAAGAACGGCTCCGTCGCCATGCTCCAGGACGCGTTCACCCGCCTCTTCGACTACCACCTCTGGCTCAACTACAACCGCGACACGAACAAGGACGGGCTCTACTCGTGGGTACACCCCTCCGAGTCGGGCCTCGAGAATGCCCCCCGCTTCGACGCGGTTCCCGCCAAGGATTGCGATGCGGTCGACCTGTCTTGTCTCGTTTCCATCCAGTTGCGCTCGCTCATCAACATGGCCGCAGTTCTCAAGGAGGACACGGTCAAGGAGAATCTCGAGACACGCAAGAAGGAGCTGGATGGCTGGATCAACGATGACCTCTGGGATCCGTCCACCGGCTTCTACTACGACAAGGCCATCGCCGGCCCGCAGAAGGGGCAGTTCGTCGGCCCCCGGTCCATCGTCGGCTGGTACCCTCTCTTCGCTGGCATCGTTCCGAAAGACAGGCTGGGGCAATACCTCCGGCACTTGTCGAGCCGCGACGAGTTCTGGACGACCTTCCCCGTCCCGTCGGTCGCGCAAGACGACCCGGCCTTCGACAAGACCATGAACATGTGGCGGGGTGCGACGTGGGTCGTGGGCAATTACATGATCATCAAGGGGATGAAGGGTTACGGATTTCGCCAGCTTCCCGGCGAGCTCGCGTACCTCACCGCGTACCACGTGTTCGAGACATTCAAGAAAAAGAAAAGTTTCTTCGAGTATTACAATTCGATAGGCCCGAACGACAACATCGAGCTGTTCGGCCGCAAGAGCGAGAAGACCGGGCCGCGATCGTCGTGCGTGGGCAGCACGGGGCTCGTCGCCAACATCCTGCTCGAGGACATGCTCGGCATCGAATCCCAGCACCACTCGATCTTGCTCCAGCCGAGCGTTCCCGACAAGTTCATCGCGAAGCTCGGCGGCAGCCCGGTCACCGGCTCGTTGCCCGGCATCGCCGGCTGGAAACAAGACCATCCCATCGACTTCAAGATGACCTTCAATCAGGGCGGCATGATCGAGTATGAATTCACGCTGGCAAACCCGATGGACATCTACGTCGTGGAATTCTCCTCGAAGGAAAAGTTATTCTCGGGCGAGAACGTCGGCATCGTCCAGGTCGAAGTGAACAACAACAAGGACATCATCTCGATATTTTCGAACCCGGAGAGCAAGTCTATAAGGGACGAGTTTCTCCAGAAGGATGGCAAGACACCTAATTGAAAATTGAAGGGGATCTAGGAATAAAAAAGGCTTTTTTCACTTTCAGAACCATGCAGCGAGCGGTTCCCTTGTCACGTACACCATGTGCCGGATGGCCGCGAGGCCTTGCATGTACGTGGCGCTCAACGACGTGAAGGGCGGGCGCGTGGGCATCGCCAGGATCAAGTCCGCGAGCGACCTGGCCACGACAAACGACGCCATGGTCACGTTCTCGTGGTACCGGTACAGCTGGAACCAGGCTTGCCGGAGGACGAGGTAATAATTTCCCCCGCCCGTCTCCCCGTTGATCATGTCCGAGAACGTGTTCGTGTGGTTCACGTTGACGGCCGGCGTGAGGTTTTCATCGAGTTCCACCTTCGCGGTCTGGGACGGCCTCCCGCGGTAGACAAAATCGACGAACGTGTGGGAGAGCCGCCTCATGTCGGACGCCGTGAACACGATGCCCCGCTCGTAGCAGTCGACCGCGAACTCGACCTCGATGCAACCGTGGCTCGTGTCCTCGTTGTCCCCGTTCCAATCGTATCCCCACGTGTACATCTCCCGCGCCTCGCCGTTCATCGTGTACGTCCGCACCGTGAGGTATTTCTGGAAGAACCTTGCCATCTTCGTGGCCATGGAGAGATAGGTCGTGTTTCCGGTGAAATCAGAGGTTTGCAGGGTCATGAGACCGAAGGCGGCGATGCGATTAAAGATCGCGGTCGTGTTCTGCGGCGGGCTCACATAATACCCGCTGCCGTCGCCTGGCTCGTGCCAGTGGGTCTTGTTCCACTTCTGGATGACTTGCTCGCAGGTGTTTATGTATTTCAATGCCATGGCTCGGAGCAAATCGTTCGACCATAGCGTGGCGTTGGCCTTGATGATGTTTGCGATCTGGGCCAGCGGCATGAGGATGACGCCGTCCCACACGATGTATTCCACGTAGTCGGGTGTATATGCGGCGGTGCCATAACCTGGCACGCCATCGCCGTTCCTGTCACGGTTGGCGTAGACTGTTTCGGTCCGGTTCAGCAGCGGCCACAAGTACTTTTCGTCCTTCGTCGCGTTGTACATGTGCACGAAGCCGCGATCGACGTAAGATTCCCCCCAGGCATAGCCGTCCGGCGATGTTGGATTTCCTGACGGCCATATCGACGCATATAGCGTCTCGAGGGTTTGGTTGAGGTCGCCATATTGCGTCGAAAACTTGAAGCCAGGGTCATACTGGATGGCGAATTAGCGCGGGTACAGCTCGTAGGGTTTCGGCACCAGCTGGTCCCACGCGTACCAGCCGATCCCGGCCCCCGAACCTGCGACGAGCACGATGCCGGTCAAGAACAGCGCGATCGCCTTCCCCCGCGGCATCTCCTTTGGGCGATAGTTGATGATGCCAGCCGCGATGCAAATGGCCGAGAGGGTATACAGGACGGCCGCGCCGATGGCGAAGTAGTACCAGTATTCGACCAGCTCGTCATCGTCCCAGAGAAAGAGAATGGCCGTAGTGACGAGCGCGAGCAGGATGCCGAAGACGAAGTAGAAAGTCGCGCCGGACCGACGTATGAGGTCTCGTCTGGTTCGCTGTTTTTCATTCACGTCTTTTCACCCCAATTCACTGGTCCTGTTGTGACTCTTGAATCGATCGGTACCAACGTGCCCCCCTTGCCAGATAGGCGCGGAGGATCGACAAGCCCACCTCGATCACCGTGACCGAAGTAGCGACGATGTATATCCATTCCGAGAAGGCCGCGAGGTCCGGGAGCTTGATCGGGATGAAGGCGAGGTACGCGGCGAGGAGCCAGCCAACGAGCAGCAGCACGCCGGTCGTGCCCCGCGCGCCGGCCGTGGACAGCTCGGAAACGACGTGCCACGCGGGGAGCACGAGAGGAATGCCGAGCACGATGGCGGGAAAGGTGACGAGGGCACTCGTGGAGGCCAAGTAGAACAAGAGAGCCAGGCAGGCCCCGCCACACGTGATGGCAGCGATGCTTCCCCACACGCGCCATTTTCTCGTTACGACCGCGATGAGGGCAGCGATCGCCGCCCCGGCGATCACGTTGCTGAAGAGCAAGGAGCCGTTGACGAGATCAAGAGGTATTTTCAAGCGCCCGAAAAAGACGAGCATGGCAAGGAGCCCGAGCCCGGCGGAGAGGAGCCAGGAGATCGTTCCCGTGATGGCCATGGCGACGTGCCGCCCCGCTGGCACGGGCAACGGCGAGGGCTTGGCGCTCAGCCAGGGCAACAGCGTGCCGGATCCCTTCCCGAGCAGGGCGATCAGCACGGTCGCCGCCGTCGCGAGCGATATCATGAGTCCCGTGGTCGACGGGACGATGAGGGTCGTGAAGAAGTGGATGCCCGCCCCGAGCGCGAGCGCGGCGGGAAAGATCAAGACGCCTTGCCCCGCGCTTGAGCGGGAGCACGTCTCGAGCATGCCACCGCACAGCAAGATGGCAAGGCACGTGATGGCCGCGTAGTTCAGCGCCATTGGTTGGGTCTCGACGCCCATGAAATCGACCAGCGGGATGGTCTGGCTCGCGTATTCCAGGGCCGGGTACTGCACGAGGGTGAGGAAGCCAACGACCGCCATGCCGGCGGAACTCGCGACCATGATCCAGAACGTCCTTCCCTTGATCACCGACAGTACCAAGATGCCAACGAACACCCCTATCCCGATCAGCACGAAATCGAAGATCGTCGCGTTCTCGAAATAACCACGCGTCCTCGTGAACAAGTGGAACGGGGCGACCAGGCCGGCATCGAGCCCGCAAGCGACCAGCAGCACGCGGAGCTGGAACCCTGGCTGGCCCTGGCGCGAGGTCACGGCGCGCCACCCCTTGCTCGTTTCTTCGATATCGCGTCGAGCAGCCCGACGCGCTTGAACAGGAACAGGAGCCCGGCCACGAGCGCGGCTGGCACGCCGACGAGCAGCACCACCATGCCTGGAACATGTGTCATTTCGAGTAACACGGCCAGCGGTTTCCCTGGATCCGCCGGGTTCGTGTAGTTCAGCTCGAGCAGCACGGGCGTGAACCCCACCTCGAGCGGATGCCGCTCCACTCCGGCCGAGACTCGAGAACCGTTCGCGAAATAGTCGTAGTTCGTTACAACAAAGGGGACGGGGGAACCAGCACTGGCCGCCGGGGGAATCAAGGATATGGTGGCCGCCGTGGCGGTGTTCTGGGACCAGAGCACGAGGACGGTCGTGTTGTGGGCGGTGAAGAAATAGGTCGCCCACACCTTGCCACCCGCGGGTACCTTGATGGACACCCCGTTCGGGAAACAAGTGCCGTCCTGGATGAGCTGGTTCAAACGCCAGTACGCGTAGCCTGATGGCTTGGGCCCGTAGGTATATGTCGTATTCGTGCATTCCATCAAGCCGAACCGTCCCTCGCCTTCCGTGTCGTTCACGTCGCACCAGTCATTCTGGCAATACCAGAAGACGCTGCTGATGTTAGCCGGGATGGACTCGGCGTACACCTTCAGCACCTGGGTCGCCTGATAGCGGTTATTCTCGGCGACGAGGGCAGTGCCGATCTGCTCGTTGGTCGCGACCGCCGTTGACATGCCGATCTCCGTGATCCACACGGGCTTGTCGCTCATGTGGTGGTCGGCCATCCACTTTTTCACCTCGGCCATCTTCTGGACCAGGATCTCGGCATTTTTTCCCGAATACGCGTGGTAGGCGATGATGTCGTAGGTGTCGCTGAAGTTTTGCAGTCCATAATAAGCGACCATTTTGTCCAGGTACTCGACATCGGGGCCGACGATGCCGGGCGATAAAATGATCGCCGATGGATCGTTTATTCGCACGATGGACGCGAGTTTCTGCGAAAACTCGAAAAAATCGTCGTCCGACCCTGTCCAGAAGCCGATGTTAGGCTCGTTGAATATTTCGTAGTATTTCAGCGTGCCAGCATACCTGGAGACGAAAGCGTTCGTGAAATCGTAATAATAAGGCCAATCTTCCCTCGGCAAAGCCTTGTTGTTGGGCCACCAACCCCAGCCATATACAAAGCAGCCGAGCGACTCGATGCCGCGGCTCGTGAGGTTCCCGAACAAGTCATCGTAGTGCTGGAAATCGTAGATACCTGTGGACTTCCCGTATTTGTAAGCGCACGTGAACCATTCGATGTTATTTCGCAATATCCTCGTGCCCAGCATCTTCGTGTTATTCGCGTGGTATTCCCATTCGGCCGGCGCGTGGCTGATGCACATCTGGTCGGTGATCTGGATCGCCGTCGACGGATCGAGCGTGGCCGGGCCTGTAACATCGACCGGGACGAGAGCATACGCCGGCAAGCCGGTGCCCGTCGCCAGCGTCGCTGCGATCAGGAAGATCCCGAGGTAACGCCTCGATAGATGGCTACCGATCGACATTTTATTCCCTCAAGTAATGCGCCACCTTCTCGATTCCGCGGATGTACTGGTCGACGAGCTCGCCTTTCTCGTCCCACGGGAAGTTCGGGAACGAAACGAGACTGGATACCAGGTTCTCCGTGAATCGGAAGGCTTTCGGGTCGTGCCCGTGCTCCGTGAAGTAGGATTGCTTGTGGAGCAGTTCGTACCTGCTCTGGCCGACGCGAAGCCCTTCCGTGACGAGCATCTGGACTAGCTCGGTTCGCGGGATGATTCCGGGCCCGTCGTCGTAAACGACCTGGTTCATGAAGTATCCCCGCTTCACGTGCTTCGGGATATCCGGCAAGAAAAAACCCGTGCCATCGACATCCTTGATTCCCTTCCGGAATTTCTCGCAGTTCCTCGTGATGCGGCCATTGACCTCGGGAAACTTCTTGAGCTGGCAGAGAGCGATGGCTGCATGCATCGGTGATAGCCGGTTCTTCAAACCAAGTCCAGTCTTCTTATATTTCTTGTACACGTCGCGCTCGAGGTCATTGAGACGCTCGTAATGTCCCAAGGCCACGGCCTTCTCGTAGATATCGATGTCATCTGTCACGAGCACGCCAGCCTCCCCGGCTGGCATGATCTTGGATGCTTGCAGGGAGAACGCCGCGCACCTCCCGAAGGTGCCCACCTTCTTTTCCTTGTACTGGGCGCCGTGCGCGTGGGACGCGTCCTCGATGACCGCGATGCCGTGCTCGCCGGCGATTTCCATGATGGGGTCCATGTCGCACGGGTACCCGTAGAGGTGGACGGGGACGATGGCCTTGGTCTTCGGGGTGACCTTCTTCTTGACGTCGTCGGGGTCGATGCCCAGCGATGCCTTCTCGGACTCGCAAAAGACGATCCTCGCGCCGAGGAACGCGGCGGGCATGACCGACGCCCAGTAGGTGTTGGTCGGGGCGATGACCTCGTCTCCTTGCTTGATGCCGATAGCAAAGAAAGCTGATAGCAAGCAAGCCGTGCCGTTCACCTGAGGGAGCGCGTACTTGGTACCCGCGAACTTCGCGAATGCCTTTGCGAACTCGTCGACCACCGCCGACTGGGAGATGTCCCCCTTGCGGAGCAGATCGAGAACGGCCTCCTCCTCATCCTTGCCCATGACAGGCCACTTGAGCAACTTGTCTTGGTCCAGCGTGATGGCCTTCGGGCCGCCGTCGATCGCGAGTTTATCCATTCATCTATGCCTCTGATTTCTTTTCATCGGTGATGGGGGGCATGGTTGGCGGCGGAGCCGAAAGAACGCGGTTCAAGCCTGCTGCGGATGAAAAGCACAGCACGATGATGCCCACTATGTTGAACAAGAAAGCGAGCAACTGGAACGGGCCGAGCGGCAACCTGTACACGACCACGTCGTTGATGAAGGGGATGATGATCAAAAACGCGCTCATGGAGGGGACCACCAAGCTGGCATTTCCTCCTTTCTTGAACGCGTATTGCGTAACCCAGAACGCGCACTGTCCGAGCACGATGCTCACGAGGAGCCACACGTTGAGCACGGTCCCGGCTATGTCGTGCTTCCCCGTGGAAACGGAGAAAGCGGTGGCCACGGCAGCGAACCCGTTGAAGAGCCCAGCAAGTGAACCGAACACGATGCCATAGGCGCTCCTCGTGTTCAAGGAATACATCACGACCGCGGCGGAGATCGCGGCTGCAACGAGCGCGTAAACGGCGAAGGCCGGGCTCGGTAAGGGTTCCGCGATCTCCGGGTAATCGATACCCAGGACGGTCGTGCCGGCGATGATTATCGCGATTCCGACGACCTGGAGTGGCGTGATCTTCTCCTTGATGATCCTGGCGGCGAATAGGACGACAGAGATGATGCCGATCCCGCTCAACGCGACGAAGATCGAAGCTTGTTTGAGAAAGATCTGGGCAACCACCGACAACACCGCGGCGATCGCGGTCAGGAGCGTGCCGACGAGCCAGATGATGATTTTCCGCCTGTCTTCCGGGTTGGTTCTCCATTTCTTTAGGATATCCTTGCCCAGCGTCTCGGCCCCGATGCGCTGCACCCCCTTTCCCAGGTTCAGACAGACAGATGTCACTATAGAAAGGAATATCCCGAGAAAGAGGTTGGGTTCAAGCACGATCTGGTTCATGCTTAGAGGTCATCCCGTCAACCATTTAACCTTGCATCCCAGAACCTGGCGAGCTCGTCATCGGGTATATCCCACGTGCGTCCCGTCTCCGGCAGCCGCTCGGTCTTGAAGAACGCCGGAAGCGAATCATCTCTCTTGGTGAAGCCCGCCTTCACGTTGAAATCGAGTTCCTTCTTGAGCATCTCCTTGACCTTCCTCAAGAGATCGTCCTGCGATATCGACGTGCCGTAGCGGGCGTTGATGAGCTTTGCGGCACGCTCGAGGGTCGTGAAACTCGGGCCGACGAAATAGCAGATGCCGAGCATGTCGCACGCGCCGATGAGTACCTGGAGCTCGAACGACAAGTCAAGCTTCCCCTTGCTGTCGAAGACGTCGCCGTAGTCCTTCTTCGCGTCGAATCCTGGTCTCTTGTATATCGCCGCCCCAGCCGTGTGATCCGCGCCCATGGGGGTCGTGCAAAACGTGGCGCCCATGCCCTTGTACGTCCGCGGGTCATAAGCGGACATTCCTTGTTTTTTCACGGTAGGTAAACGGTCGACTCCAAGCTCGGTCCCGACCCGGTGCACGCCTTTCCCGTAGAACTTGCCCTTGGCCGTGCAGTCCCGGATCTCCCCGAGCACCTCGAAGACCCCCTTGGCGTCCCCGAACTCGTACTTGCCCGCCTCCATGAGCACGCCCATCATGTTACCAAACTCGATGGTATCGATGCCGATGTCATCGCACTCGTGGTCAATTCTCGCGATCGTGTCGATGTCATCGATCAGCAAGTTTGACCCGTTCATGGCGATGGTCTCGTATTCCAGGGACGACGTCGCGTGCATGCCGTCGGGGCCGATGACCAGGTTCGAGCACTGGATCGCGCAGCCTGGCATGCAAGGGATGCCGAACCGCCCCTTGCGCTCGACGATGAGTTCGTGGAGGTGGTCGCCGCCGATCTTCTCCGCGCCCGCGAACGTTCCCTCGCGGAAGTTCTTTGTCGGCAATCCTTGTAACATCTGGCTGATGCCCACGGTCATCGCGGTGCCGAGCTTGCTGAAGCCCACGCGCGTGGTCTTGAGATCCTTCGCCCACGGCGCCGCGATGGATTTAAACGCCGGGGCATCCGCGTACGAGACGGCCGCCCCTTTCTTCGGTTCGATGACGATCGCCTTGATGCCCTTGCTGCCCATGACCGCGCCCGGCCCGCCGCGCGCCGCGTGGCGCGTCGGGTGGTTCTGCAAGTCTTGCACGGCGATCGAGGCCATGAGCATTAAGTTCGCGCCGGCCGTGCCTATCGAGATGACCGATGCCGTGCTCCCGAACCGCTGCCCCAGCTCCTCGCAGAGGGCGTAATTGCCGGTCGTTTTCGGCTCCCTGGCCGGCTCCCACGTAACCGAGCTATCGCTCTTGATGATGAGGTAGTAGAAGGCATCGTCGGTGTGGGAATTCTCGAGGACGATGGCGCGAATGTCGTGCATGCCGAGGGCGAACCCGGCCTTCCCCCCGACGTTCGCCTCCTTGATCCCGCCCGTTAGCGGGCTCTTGCAGCCGGCGGAGAGGCGCGAGAAATTGGGAGCCGGCGTCGCGGCGAGCAGGCCCGTCGCGAGCACGAGCTTGTTTTCCGGGCCTAACGGATCGGCTTTCGGCTTGACCTCGTCTGCGATGATGGTTGACGTGAGTTCCCTCCCGCCAAGGAGCGCGAGCGCTGGCGGCAATTCCTCGATCGTAATGCTTCTGCTCTTCGTGTTCACGCGGATGATCTTGGCCATTGGATCGGGCCTCTGGTGTGTAGTTTCGATCTATTATTATAGCTGATGGCTGAAGTACTATTAAACAGCGGAACCATAAAGAGGTTCTTGCTCCTTATTGAAAGATGGATGATTTTATGGCTGAGAAAAAAATTCTCGTGATAGATAGTGGCGGTTCTGGTATCCGCGCGATGCTTTTCGACGATAGCGGTCAGATCATAGCGCGAGAATACGAAAAAACGCCGCATACCACGCCAGAACCGGGTGCAGTGGAACATGACCCGGAGATGCTGTGGCAAGCGCTACTCGCGGTTAGCAAGCGCTTGCTCTCGGGCCAGAAGGGTGCTTCCAAGGACATCGTGGCGATGGGCCTTTGTAACCAGCGCGCGAGTTTTCTCCTTTGGGATAAAGCGACGGGGGAATCCATCACGAGGCTCATCAACTGGGCCGACGTGCGTGCTGCAAAAACGTGCGATGCCATGAACCACGACAAAAAATGGCTGCAGCTAAAGGGATTGGCGAAATTCGCGAGCATCCTGACGGGTAAACCCATGTACACGGCCTCGTCACTCCTCAACTTCACCACGGATCACGCCAGCATCCGGTTGAAATGGCTGCTCGACAAGGAACCCGCGCTGCGGGCGCGGTGCAAGGCTGGCGAGGTCAGGTTCGGAACGCTCGACACGTGGTTCATCCACAAGCTCACCGGCGGGAAGGTACATGCCACCGACGTCACGAATGCAGGCGCAACAGGGCTATACAACCCGTTCGAGCTTAAATGGAACCAGATATTTCTCGATCTCTTCGACATCGACGCGAGCCTCTTCCCCGAGGTCAAGGATTCCAATGGCGACTTCGGCACGACCGATCCGGACGTGTTCAACGGCTTGTCCATTCCGATCCGCGCGGCAGCAGGTGATCAGATGGCGGCACTCTTCGGTCAGCGGTGCTTCGAGCCCGGGTTGGTGAAGATCTCGCAAGGCTCGGGCGCGTTCGTGGATTTAAACGTCGGACCGAAGCCAAAGCTATCGAAACGCGGCTTGCTACCGATGATCTCGTGGCGCATCAACGGCAAGGTTAATTACTTGCTGGAAGGGATCGTGGCGACGGCGGGCACCTTGATAGACTGGCTCGGTGGCGGTATCGGCCTGTCCGACACGCCTAAGGTGCTTAACGAGCTCGCCGCCGAGTGCACGGACACGGCCGGTGTCATCTTCGTCCCTGCCAACGCGGGGATACGGTTCCCGTACTTCAACCCCGAGGCCAGGGGTTGTATTTTCGGGCTGACGCTCGCCACGCACAAGAAGCACGTCGCCCGCGCCGTTCTCGAAGGCATCGCCTTGTCCCTCTACGATGTCATCCACGGCATGGAAGTCGATACGAAGGTTCCAATCACGGCCCTCAAGGTCGACGGTGGCGTGTCGAAATCAGACATCCTCCTGCAATGCCTGGCCGATTTCGCGAACATCAAGGTGATGCGGGCGCCGGAACCGGACATGACGGCGACGGGTATCGCGTACTTGGCTGGCCTTGGAGCCGGCATCTGGAAGGATCTCGACGATCTCAAGAAGATAGAGCAAAAATACCAGACGTTCGAGCCCAAGATGAGCGAAACCGATCGCCAGAAAAAGCTAGCAGATTGGAAAAAGGCAGTCCACGCGGTCCTGGGCGTCTATTCCAGCAAATAACCTTCTATCTTCCTTTTATCTCCCAGCCCTCTTTCAAGCCAAGATCGACGAGCTGGCCGTACACGAGTGCCACGATGATATTGACCAGCATGTCTGTGGGCAGCTTGTCGGTTCGCGACGGGGCGACCTCCTTGAGGAAATCATCCACGACATGGCGTACGCCTCCGCCCTCTTCAAATTTCCGCTTGACGAAGTCCCTGAAGAACGTCGTGAACTCGAGATTCTCCTTCAGCACCTGCATCGCGGCCTCTTTTCCCTTCACGGCACCGAAGTGACAGTACCCGACGGTCTCGGGCTTGAGGTCGATTATCTTCTGCAAGCTTTTGATGTAAGTGGTGGTGCTGTATTCTGGCGGCATCGACGTGCCGAAGGTGACGAGCTTGGTCGAATTGAACAGGGTACCCGCGGCCTCGGCACAGAACACGAACGAGGCATGCCCGTCGTGCTCGAGTAACGTGGGGCAGCAGTGGTCGTCGGTATGTCCTGGGGTCGAAACGAGCCGGAAGGATTTTCCGTGTTCGAGTCCCGGGATCGGCAAAGGCGTATCCGGGTCGACGATTTCATAAGCTTCCTCGGGGAGGGGGCGCATCTCCCCTACGAACTCGCCGAACGTGCGCCGTGCGTGCTGCATGTGAACCGCGGGGTCTTGCAACCGGTCGTGTGTCTCTTTTGTCGTGAGTATTTTGACGGCCAGGTTCTCTGCCTTGAGCATTTCCCAGAGCCTCCATCCACCACCGAAATGGTCGAAATGATAATGCGACGGGACGAGATATTTTATTTTTTCTTTAGATATGCCCAATTTCTTCATGAAACGCATCAATCTATAGACGTCATCCGACGTGCCCGTGTCGATGATGGCCACTGCCTCGGGCGTCTCGAGCACGAACGTTGAAATGAGTTTCTTGACCGCATACGCCTGGATGTCGATGTGGTAAATCTCCTCTGTGAGTTTCCCCGAGTTCGTGATGATGGGGGAAGGCGATGGTTCCATGAGTGGTAATAGGGGGGCGTCGATTATTAATCGTCCCGAATGGATAGTCAAGTCGATAAACGACATGAACATTGCTCCGATCCGGTCCTTCACCCGCACGGGTGCCGTGGCTTGTGCGTGCTTCTTGCTCGGCATCCTTTTCTTGACCGATAACCTTCTGTTTCCACAAGGCAATTACCTCGTGTTCGGCATCTCGCTGGGAGTTGGCGTGCTGCTGCCCCTGTTCCTGGGCATCAACAAGGTGACGGCAAGATTGGCGCTTGTCATAGCTTCCAGCTTCGGTGCCATTGCCACGGTACTGCTGATCAACGGCATCGCGCTACCCGTGGCAGTCACCATGCTCTTCGTGGCGCTGCCTTGCGTCGTCGTGTTCGGTTTTTCCCAATCGCTTATGGGCGGGGGCGATCCCGCGTCGTGGCGCCGGGAAGTGGTGGCCATGTTGTTCGCCACGTGGTTCGTCGTGCTCGCCCGGTCGATCAAGATCGCCCCGTTCGCGACGTGGAACGGGCTATACGCGATCGCTGCCCTGTTCGTCGCGAACTCGGTCGTCAGCTGGATCACGCCCCGTATCGACGGCGATCACGAGAACGCCGATGGAAATGCCGAGGACCCGCCCTCTCACCCGCTTGGCACGAAGGGCTGGACGTATTTCTTCGCCGGGATTGCCTTAGCAGGCATGGCCGGCTTGGTAGCGTTCGTGCCTGGGTTCCTCGGCGACTTGGCGTGGGTGGATCCGAACCCGATGGCAAAAAGCGTGCCGAGGGATATCATCGAACGGCCGTGGGCGCCGTGGGACACGGTTGCAATCACCATGGCGGGCGTCCTGGTCGTGGTCCTGGTCTTGTGGTACTTGCAGCACAAACCCGAGCGATCGATGCTCGTGAGCACGTGTATGTTCTCGGGGTTCTGCGTCGCGTGGCTAATGGGATGGTCAAGCGCGACGGTTCCACTCTATATATGGTCGGCGATCGGCATCCCATGCTATCTCGGTTCGATCACGAGCTTTGTGCTGTTTCTTGCCAGGTGGTTCAAGCCCCCGCGGCCGGACGCCTGGCAAAATGGGGAGCGACCCGTTGTTGGCGGGATGACACGCCGCGCGTGGCTTTTAGCGATACCGTTCATCGGTTCCGCGGTGCCCGGGCTCATGTTTCGCGACATATTTAACTGGAGCATGGCCCTCGTGCCGGTAATGGTCATTATCCCCGTGATAACAGGCGCCGCGGTTTTGATACAGATATGGATCCTCCACGCGGTGCGCGGCGGTGCCGCTGCCCTCCCGGTTATGCCCTTTCGCGGCCAGGCCTTAGAGGGAAAAAAACGAGCAAACGCGGCCATCATCGTGTTCCTTGTCTTCGGTGGCATATACGTGGGCTCCTACACCAGTTATCACGCACCATTCTCTGGAAAAATGGTTGGCTTGTACGCGTGGGGCGGGGGCATCGGCAGCTGGGCGCCTGACGTGGAAAGCAAGGTCACGCATGCAACCGTCTTTTCCCTCGCCTTGAACGAGACGACCGGCGCCGTGTCGAGCACCTGGACGCCGGCGAACAACACGCCCTACCAGGCCCGCGGGATCAAGGTCATGCCGACGATCTTCCTCGGGTTCGCCAACTTGTATTACATGCTCAAGAACACCGGCGGGAGGCTCGACACACTTATCACGACATTGCGAGCCACCCTCGTGGCGACGGGCGTGGACGGCGTGTCCATCGATTTCGAATTGCTGGAAAATCCTCCTGGTTTGCCTAAAGTCACGAACGAGGATTGGATCCTCGCATGGGAACGAATTAGCGCCGAGGCATGCCATTCCGGTGGGAATGATTTTCTCCTCGGCGTTTACTGGCAGATCAACGGCCGTTACACGCGCGAGCACGTGAACCGGTACTTCCGCGCGGTCGACATTCACGTGGAGAACATGTACGAGACGCATAAACAAAATGGAAACCAGGGCAGCACGACCGTCATAGAGGTGTCGATAAGCAGCATTATCGAAACATACTCGATGCTCGACGACAAGGCCATGATGGCGAAGGTCATGCCCGGCCTGCCCGTGTACCACTACATCTGGATCGACGGCGTGAAAGGCGGGCTGAACGAGTCGCTCATCGTGCCGGGCGGCAGCTGGTGGTGGTTCCACTCGTGCACGACGCTGGAACAAGTCATGGTCGCGAACGGCGCCACGTTCCGCTGGGACCCGTTCAGCGGGGCGACGTGGGCGCGGTTCACGATGACGCTGCAAGACCACCGCACGGTCACGGTCGTCGCGTACTTGCACGACACCGCCCACCTGGCCCGCACGATGCACGTGATGGAGGGATACGGCATCAACGGCATGATGCTGTGGCCCGCCCACCAGCCAGTGCCGCCGGGCTTCATCGAAACCTTCTACACGTGAGAAAACATGCGTGTCCCTCTCCCGAACATCGTGCTCGTGCTCGCCACGGGCCACGAGCCCCAATCTCCAGCCCCGGCGGCGCACGGCTACGTCTGTAGCGCGTGCCTCGCGGGGGAGTCATGGGCCACGAATCTCGTGTCACTGCTTTCCAGCAGCGTCCCGTCGCATCACCGTGTCTGGACCGGCGAGGATAAGTTAGGCATCCACGTCGATCCCCTCGCCGTCCCGTTGAAAAAGGCCGGGTACCGTGCAATATTCATCGGGCATCACGATTCCAAGAACCTGGCTGAACAATGCAGGTTCGACGACCTCATCATTTTACCAGACGGGAACGGCTCCAGGGAAGTAACGGCCCTCATCGAGCGCCAGGATGCCAGACCAGCATTTATTACATGCGTCGTGCCAGCGATTTCATCGCAATGGCAAGGCATCGCCCCGCGCCTCGCGGCGCGCGGGGAATCCCTCGGCATCGTGCTGCTGTCGCGCCTCGCGCCTCCGCGTCCACTGGCCGATGCCGTTGTAACGGATCCGCGGGATCTATCATCACCATTCACTTTATCCCTTCATGAAGGTGGAAATCGCGTCGATGCAGCATCCCATATCTGGTCCGTCATCGACCTGGCACCGTCGCTGCTCGGCTTGCTCGGCATCAAGGCGCCGTACACCATGGTGGGCAGGGACTTGCACCAGTACTGGCTCGGCAAGCCCCGGAAGGCGATCCCCTTCCCGCGCGACAGGTGCCTGTTCGAGCACGCTGATGGGTCGAAGACCATGTGGAACGGCCGGTACTTGCTCGCCGTTCATCCGGGACAGGAGGCCGGGGAGATTTTCGACTTGTGCAATGGCGAAAGCGCCGCCAGGAATTTATGGAACGATCCGCAAGCCGCAGATATCAAGAACTGCTTGTTGCTCGAGTTGCTCTGGGCGCAGCTGGACAAGGAATGTATGCCGATGCCCCGCATCGCCGGAGCGTTATGGCCATGCCGAGACCGAACATCCTCCTCATCACGACCGACCAGCACCACTGGTCGGTACTCGGCTTCAACGATCCCGCGGTGAACACGCCGAACATCGACAAGCTCGCGCGCGAAGGCACGGTGTTCACGCGGGCATATTGCCCGAACCCGACGTGCACGCCAACCCGGGCATCGATCATCACGGGCCAGTACGCCAGCCAGCACGGCGCCTGGTCGCTCGGGACCAAGCTGCTGGACGATGCCCCGACGGTCGGCGACGAGCTGCGCAAGGCGGGATACCGCACGGCGCTGATCGGGAAGGCCCACTTCGAACCACTGAAGTCGACGGACGAGTTCAAGTCGCTGGAATCCTATCCCATCATGCAGGACCTGGATTTCTGGCGAGGCTTCCATGGGCCATATTACGGGTTCGAATACATCGAGCTGGCACGCAACCACACGGACGAGGCACACGTCGGGCAGCACTACGCGATCTGGATGGAGGAAAAGGGCTGCAAGAACTGGCGGGACTACTTCGTGAAGCCGACCGGCACGCGAACCTACATTGACAGGTACCGGGATGCACCGCTCTGGCCGATCCCGGAGGAATACCACTACAACAAGTGGATCGCCGAGGCGAGCAGCAAGAAGCTCGAAGAGTATGCCCGAAGCAATGAACCGTTTTTCTTGTGGGCAAGCTTCCTCGACCCGCACGCGCCCCGGATCGTGCCCGATCCCTGGCACAAGATGTACGACCCGGCCACGATCGACGTGCCGGAACCCACGCCCGGCGAGCATGACAAGAACCCGCCGCACTTCCGCTACGCCCAGAAAACGCCATCCTCGCCCAGCCGGCTCAAGCGGCTGCTGCACGCGACCAAGTCGCTGCTGGGCAGCTTCTCGGTCATGAAATACTACTCCGATTTCAAGAAACACGGCTTGCCCATGCAAGGGCTGCACGGCGTACACCCGCACCTGTACGACAAGGCTCGCCTCGCCAGGGAGATTGCTGCATACCGCGGCATGGTCTCGCTGCTCGATAAATACATCGGGGTGATATTGAAGCGGCTCGACGAGCTCGGGCTCGCGGACAACACGATCGTGGTGTTCACGACCGACCACGGCGATTTCTTTGGCCAGCACGGCCTGGTCACGAAGGGGCCGTTCCACTACGAGGACCTGCTGCGCATCCCGCTCGTCGTGCGCTATCCCGGCAAGGTGCCAGCCGGCAAGACGTCGGACGCCTTGCAGTCGCACGTCGACCTCGCGCCCACCTTGATGTCGCTGCTCGGCTTGCCCGTCCCAGCGTTTATGGCCGGCGTTGACCAGTCGGGCGTGTGGATGGGCACGAAGGGACAAGCTCGGGATCACGTGCTCGTCGAGATGCACCACTCGCCTACCCTCCTCCACTTGAAGACGCTCGTCGACCGGCGGTACAAGATCACGGTCTATAACGAAGCGACCCACGGGGAGCTATTTGACTTGCAAGAGGATCCCGGCGAGAAGTACAATCTATGGTCGGATCCAGCGTTCGCGGGGTTGAAGTGCAAAATGCTTTTCCAGCTGGTCCAAGCCGAGTTGGAGAAGGATCGGCGGTAAAGCCACACGTAAACGTCACCAGCAACAAGATAATCAAAAAGCACTCATTTTTGAAATTATGAATGCATCAAGGATAAATATCGTGCTTTTTATTATTTCCGCGATCAATCATGGTTGAATCAGTCACGATGAATAGCAGAGGGATGATAACGATACCCGCCGATATCCGCAAGAAACGCAATTTCAAGGAAGGATCTCGTTTTACCATCATGGAATTGGACGGCCAACTCGTTATCATTCCGATCCAGACTGCCGAAGAGATAAGAACTGATCTTATTCCCCGTGACATCCTTGAGA
Organism: Candidatus Sigynarchaeum calidifontis; assembly: GCA_030587475.1. Taxonomy (GTDB): domain Archaea; phylum Asgardarchaeota; class Lokiarchaeia; order Sigyniarchaeales; family Sigyniarchaeaceae; genus Sigyniarchaeum; species Sigyniarchaeum tengchongense. The sequence goes on along the minus strand of JAUQYZ010000203.1, from coordinate 9,257 downwards.
AAAGCCTTGAGGACGATCGGAGAATAGAGCTGGAACTCGAGGGTCGGCCTATATAGCCGTGCTTAATTGTTTTCTTCTTTGGGATCGCTTGAATTAACGAGAAATGAAGGGAAATCACCATTACAACGATTTACTTGGATACAGGAGTATTGACGCTCCTTTTTATGAAAGAAGAAAATGAAGATATTGTCAAACTCGTCTCGAATCTCAAGAAGGGAATCTTCCATGCTCAAGTCCTTGCGCCACTACTTTGCGAGGTGTATTTCCATCTTTGTCGGCCAAGGGGAAAGGATTATGCGTCGATGAAGGTATCCTCCTTACCGGCTGCATATTCCATCGAAATCATTCCCGTGGATATGAGAATCACGATCCGGGCTGGCCAACTAAAGTGTCAATACCAGCACGTGCTATCATACAATGATTGTCTATCAATCGCATATTGCCTCGAGAGCAAGTTGACGTTTCACACAACAGAGAAAAAGCTCAAGACATATCCCAGCTATGTTCTCGAGCACTTGAAGGTTGTAAAATATAGTTGGGACTAGCGCTGCTTCGAGGACACGGCTTTGAATGCAGCCGTGGTTTCCCGCCGTTTGTCGAACCCAAAAGGACACGAGAATGAGAAGTTGCAGAAATGAACCTAGGTTTCATTTTACTGGAAAATTCACCATGTACGGCTTGATGAATTCCGAGACCGTTTCACAAATGGATTTCATCACGTCTTTATCCACCTTGTCGAGCGTGTCATGCTCGTCCAATAAATAATACGGGCATCCGATCCAGGAGATCACGGGGATACCGGGCGTTCCCAGAGCATAACCCGCCGCGTCTGATATCGGAACGTTCCCGAGCAAGTTGGATCCGATGCTTATCGTTGCTCTTGGTGGCTTCATCGCGAGCGCGTTTCGAACCGTGGCGATAACCATGGGATCGGGCGAGGTGAATATACACGTGTAAGCGAGGTTGCCCGTTTCGGCGTAGGCCCTATCACGCTCTCTCACTTCTTTCGCACCCAGGTGCTCCAACGTGAGCAAGAGCTTGGTGTTGCGAGTTATATCGGCATGGTCCTGGGTGAACTGGTATGCCCCTAAAGAACCATAGAAATGCCCGCCGTCTATGACAAACACGATCGTTCGTTCCCGTTGTTCCCGGGGGACGCGTGTCCATATCTTGGCTTGGGCCAGTACTTGCGCCACCCCAGACCCGTCTTCCACCGCGCCTTTAAACGGAGCGTCGTGGTGAGATGTGACTATGATCGTTTCGCTTGTCCTGCCAGGGAGCACTCCCCACACGTTATGCATCAAGCCGTCCGTGATCGTCCCGTCCAGCACCAGCGTTGCTTCCACGTTCCTTTTCGCCTTTTCCCTGAGAACCATCCCATCGTACTTGCCGATCCACAGCCCAGGCATAGGTTTCATTATCCCATCATACGGCCCATAGTGCGAGTTCGAATTGGACGGTTGGTTCTTCAAGATAAGACAAATACCTTTCGCGCCAGCCTTGTACGCGTTCCAATACACGTCATCTTCTCGGCTGTCCTCGATCGTCGAGCCGCCGATGAAATTCGGCCTTACGAAGTTGAGGTATTGCCTCTTAAAGGTACCAAGTGAGCCATCTGGGTTTGAAACGTGGTAAGTTTCGTGGAGCAGCTTTAGAAAACCCGCGAGGAAACCCAGTGGTAGGAATGGAAAGGCAACGTCAGCGACCACTATTTTCCCAGATGCATCCACTTTTTTGAAATCTCTGGGGCCCCCCCTCCCGACGTATACCATAGGTGCCCTTATCCCGTGAGGGCCCGTGAATCCCGCGTTGACCAGGAAAAAACTTGGAATTTCTCGCCCCTCCACGTTCAATTTCCACTTGCTCGCGGTCCATACCTTGACGTTAATAGGATCCATCGTGACGTTTTCCAAGCCGAGTTGGGAAAAGCGTTCCGCTATCCAGAGCTCCGCATCACGATCTTCAGATGTGCCCGGGCGTCGATGCGGAGATCGACAGATCTCTCGAATCCAATCAAAAATTTCGTCCGAACATGGAAATTCCAGGGTGCTGTAATCGGTGGGGAAAACATTCAAGATCTTTTTAGCGTCCCTTGTTGCCGCTCGTGATTCTTTACTATGCTTGAAGAATCGGGCGAGTAAATCCGTCGGTTTCGCGCTAATACCGATTTCAAAATGCGGAAAGCTTATCGCGTTGTTCTCATCGGTCATTTCTTGCCACCAGTAAGCGTTGCTTGACCCAGGCACGCACGATAAGCCGGTATACGATCAAGATCGTGACGAGGACGATCACGACGCCCAGTACGAGCCCGTCCAGGAGCAAGGGGACGTCGAACGTCGCGACGGGGTCGATCGCGGGGTTTCGCCTGACGATCGCGCCATCCTTGATCGTGAGGAACGTCACCACGTAGACGAGCAGGCCCTTGATGGCGTTTATCATGAACCCGAGGACGAAGCAGATGGCCGCCACCGTGAGGTACGCGAAGCCCCCGCCGATGTTGTCCCTCGTGATGGCCCGCTGCACGTTCACGACGAGGGTGCCGAAGTACTGGATGACGTACATCCCCGACACGACTGCCCAGACGACGAGGAGCCGCCCGGCGAGGATAAAGAGGATCCCGCCGAGCCCCAGTATCACGTTGGAGAGCAGCATATAGTCGTTGGAGAAGATCGTCGTCCAGTCGAACCGTGCCCTTTCCGCGCTCCGCCTCCACCACGTCACGACCACGAGAATGATGCTGGCGGCCACGAGGGCCGGGATGTAGTGCATCGACACGGCCAGGAAGTTCGTGCGCACGAGGTTGATGATGGAGTTCCCGAACGGGATGAGCATGCCTGCAATCAACGAATTCATTACGAACATCATCTGGACGGGGATCTTGACCTTTCGCCGTCCCGTCTTCATCTCGCTTGGATTTGTTCGCGGATTGGATCTCGGGCGGACGGCTCGTCCAGTTTGGATCGCGAGCCCCACGGGGATGGCGAGGAATGCGATGGCGAGCGTGTCGAAGGCCAGCACGAGGAGGAAAAAGCCGGCCGCGACCATTACCGCCACGATGATGACCCGCAAGAGATTCTGCACCTTGCACTTGATCGAGAACACGGCGACGGCCGCGACGAACAAGAACAACAGTGCCACGTCGAAAAAGGTGGTCACGAAGATCATCTGGTAGCGGTTGCCGAGCGCGAGGTACGGGTAGAAGAGGAGCAGCAAGAAGGCGGCGATCAAGACGTAGCGGGGTAGCACCCGCAAGAAGAGCAGGCCGATGACGATGCCGAGAAGCAAGATCGCGGCGAACGTGACGAGGATCTCCGCGGTGGACAGCCCGAGGATGATCGCGTACGAGAAGGATTTCTGGATCACGCCATAGACGCCGATGGTGAGGCTGGACGCGACCGTCGAGAACAAGCCGCCGATGGATATGCCGAGCAGTATCTCGTTGTGCTTCATCTCGTTAGGGGACATTTCCGCGCCGGCGGGGACCTCAACTCCTTCCTCCCGCCTTTTCTTGAAGGAAAAACCGCTATCCAGCACGGGTGACCCTGGCTTCTTGACGATGAGCACGAGCATGACGATCCCTCCTGCCAGGGGAACCAGCGTCGGAAACACGGGAAACGCGGTCGGCTGGATCACGTGCATCTTTTCGTATTCCGCCTTGATCGTGTCCTTGATGAGTATCGGGTTGAAGTCCTTCAAGTCCGGGTCCGTCGCCGGGTCTTGATAGTCCCAGATCCACCAGTACGCACCCTTGAACCACGATGCTGTCCAGATCCTCGACTGGAAGAGGGAGAGGTAATAGTCCCGCATCTCGTCGATGTCTTTCTCGACGGAGATCTGATTATCGTTAGGGATTATGTTGGAACCGTCCTTGGCCTGGATGCCGATCTCGGTGAACGCGATTGGACGGTTCCATTTCAGCGCCAATTCTTCCAATTCATAATATGTACCGTCCCAAATGGTTCTTAATTCGGTGATTGAAGGATCCCAGGCGATCGTCATCATTGAATACATGCTGATGCCGATTATATCGACTGCATCCCACCAGTCGACGTGTGCATAGCTGTCATGGTTCGCGGAATAGGTCAACAAACCGTTATATGCTGCCCGGATCGCGTTGATCAACTGGCGCACCTCATCGGGATGGACTTGCATGTTGCCCATCTCGCAGCCGATCGACAGCATCTCGACTCCAGCAGCTTGTGCGGCTTTTGCATTCTCGACCATCCACCACGTGTAGTTTGCCATCCATTCGGGCGTGAACACGATGTACGACCGCCAATCATACACCTTTGCCAGATTGAGCATCGGCTTGTAAAGCACCTTGAGGCCGGCCGCATGCGCACGTTCGAAGCAGTGGGTCATATTCTCGAAAGTATCGCTGTAATCCCCCATCTTTATTTCGGTGCTATTAAGGTAATCTTGCCACCACCAGTGGTTGATCGCGACCCATTCCACGCCGTTCGACCTCATCTCCTCGAATTCTTGTTGTGTTTTCGTCGTGTTGAACGACGAGTTGGTCCACGTCGTGAAGCTCATGCCCTTCTGGAAGGGGATCCCGGCGCAGATACCGGACAACGCGAGCTGCTTGGTGTTGAACGCTGCGATGTTGACAACGCTGCAAGACAGCAAGGCGAGCCCGGCGATCAGCGTGATGATCTTGGTTTGCTTTGCATCCATCGTTTATTACCCCGTTGGGGGTGAAAAGTCAGTTGATCTATAACGCCCTATCCCTATTGAACCAAATAAAGCGTGGGCTCGCACGTTATTGCCCATCGTGTCTGGGTGAGTTCACATCTGGCCCGAACGGGAGTATCACGATGAACTTGCTACCTTGCGAGTGTTCGCCTTTCACCGCGTCTTCGACCCAGATCTTGCCGCCGCACCGGGTGATGATGCGTTTCACGACCGATAAGCCGATCCCCAGGCCTTCTTTGCCCCGCTTTTCTTGGGTCGAGCGGTCAAAAATCGTTTCTTTGCGTCCATCTTCGATTCCGACCCCGTTGTCGACGAACTCGATCCGGACGAATTGCTTCCCGTCCGCTTCGACTTGCTTGGCGGTTACATGGATCTTGATGGTGGCGCTGGCGTTGTGGCGCACAGCGTTAATAAGGATGTTGTCGATGGCGTCCCGGACGAGGTCAATTCCATATGCATTGATACTATCATCTTCCAGATCGAGATCGATTTCGATCTGCTTTGACGAGAAGCGCCGCTTCAACAAGCTGGCGGAATCCCTTATATATTTCACGATGTCTTGTGGTTCGATGGCGAGCCGCGGGTCCATCAGCCGCTCGATCTTCTGGCTATTCTTGATCAGCTCCGCGCCCCGAATGATGTTTTCAGAGATGATATCGAGCGTTTCTTTCATGCCCGACGCGGGCAATCCCTTGGCGAGCTTGAGCTTCCAGAGGTCCACGGCAGACGAGATGGCCTGGAGAGCATTGTTCAGGTCGTGCACGATCAAGTCCTTGAAGAATCGCATGTCTTGATAGGCGCTCTTGAGCTCTTCATTCGTCTTTTTGATGCTCTCGATCATGTGGCTGCTTTGCATCGCGATGACGGCGATCCCGGCATAGCTCGAGGCGATCTCGGCGTCTTCGTCCGAGAACCCCCCGGGCTTGTTGGCAAGGCCGATGAGTCCCTTGGCCTCGCCGCCGATCACCATGGGTGCGAACATGACCGCGTTCAGCACGACATGACCGCCAGGCATGAAGTGCATCCACTTGGAATCCTTGAAATTGTTGTCGATCACGGGCTGCCTCGATTTATAGGCTTCTGCACGCAATCCCCTGATTGGCATGGGCAGCGCGGGATCCACCGTGCAGGGCAGCCCGCCGGCATCGAGATACACGATGCTATTCTCCTTGCCGTCGGGTGTCAGCAGAGCGACATAACCGGCACGTGCCCCTGTAGCCCGCTTGTATGCTTGAAAGATCATCTTGGCGGTACTCTGGAACGAATCGAGCCGGAAGATGGCGTTGGACACCTCGGCGACCGCGTTGTTTCTCAAATGGGTGCGCATCCTGTAATGCTCTAACTTTTTCTCGAGATCCTCGATCTCTCGCCGCAACCCGGTGATGATATCATCGCCGGGCGGTTGATCCTTGCCACTCATGAGTCTAAAGCCCGAACTCTCTCTTGATCCTCGCGCGAGCGTCGTCCGCGATGGGAATCGCTTCGTTCTTGCTGTTCATATTCACATATTTTATTTCGCAGCTGCAAACGAGCGCGGAACTCGTCGTGTTGACGGCATCCATCTCGATCGTGATGCTGGTGTTTCCCACGTCCTTCACGGTGCCCATTATGTCGATGACGTCGCGTTCATGTACCGGAACCTTGAACACGACTTCGCTCACCTTGACGGTTGCGACGTGGCCTCTCAATTGCTTGTAGGCATAGATGCCACCCGCCTCGTCAAGCCACTCGAGCATTCGACCCCCGAAAAGGTTTTCGTTCACGCCCAGGTCGAAGGTCTTGCATAGTTTCGAGACGATAAGCTGTTTTTTCGCCACGTGTCTAACTTTCCCAAGGGTGTAGTTTCATGTACGCCTCACTCATATTTAAACAAGCTAGCTGATAATCATTGCATATGCATGCCGGGAAATGCGTGGATCTCGTGCCCGTGGAGCGGAATCACGTTCCACTCTTCGTGAAATGGATGAACGACCCCGAGGTGACCCGCTTCTTGAACTGGTACCTGCCCCTCAACTTGGACGAGGAGGAGAAGTGGTTCAGCACCTTGGCGGGCAACCAGAAGGAACTGCACTTCACGATCGTCTTGAAAGACCAGAAAGTCCTCGAAAGCCGCGGAGGCACGTCCTTCCCGATCGGGAACTGTTCCATCCGGGTCGACTGGAAAAACCGGGTCGAAAATGTCGGCATCGTGATCGGGGAAAAGGAATTTTGGGGGGAGGGATACGGCACGGAAGCCGTCCAGCTGCTCGTGGACTATGGTTTCAACACGCTGGGCATGCACCGGATGGAACTGGAAACATTTTTTTTCAATGAAAGGGCCATCAAGTCATATAACAAGGTTGGCTTCAAACAAGAAGGTCTCAAGCGCCAGGCACACTTCATCGACGGTACCTACCACGACGTGGCGTTCATAGGCCTCTTGGAAGATGAGTGGCGCGCGCGGCGAGGCCGTGTCAAGGGTCGAATGGCGCCCGCCACTAAAGGTGATCGGTGACCTACATGGATGTTCAGAAACGTGCGAACGAGATCTTGAAGACGCAGCAACTCGCGGTGCAGAACCTCGCCATCACGCCCGCGATGTTGCAAGCGATAGAAAAAATCGCGAGCATGAAAAAATCCCGCGGAAAAATCATCACGACGGGTATGGGCAAGGCCGGCCTCATCGCCACGAAGATGAGCGCGACGCTCGCCAGCATCGGCTTGCCCTCCTTCTTCGTGAGTCCCGCAGAGGCTGCCCACGGCGACGTGGGACGCGTTGCACCCGATGATCTCGTGATCGTGTTTTCCCACTCGGGCAGCACGGGCGAGGTCGTCGCAATGATCGAGACGCTGCACGCGCTAAACGGCAAGCAGAACGTCGTGATCGCCATCGGCGGTGCCGACAAGCCGAAGATCCCCGCAAGCATCGTCGTGAGTTACGGGGCCATCCAGGAATCGTGCATCGTTTCCAAGGTACCGTCCACGTCGACGACCCTGATGCTCGTTATTGCTGACGTGCTCGCCATCACCGCGGCGGAGAGCCTCGGCCTGGACGATAGCTGGTTTAAGGCCAGGCACCCTGGCGGCGCCATCGGCCAGGCCTACAAGGGCGAAAAGAAATAGACCCTGCTCGGGTTCTGGTTAGCTCGGCATTGGCCTTTTTAGTTCCTTCACTGCCTGCAGCATGACCTTCATCTTGGTCATGTCCATCGTGGGCAAGCAATGTACGTTGGAGATGATGAACCGGCCGCCGGGACCGAGGCGCTCGACGAGTTCTCGCGTCCTCGCCACCACTTCCTCTGGTTTCGACTTCGACGTGAGGTGGTAGTCCACGCCCATCCCGCCGATGATCGTGAACCGGTCCCCGTGGAGCCGTTTCTCCTTGAAGATGTCGACGTTCGACGTCGTCTCGAACGCGTGGCCACCGTCGAATCCCCACTTTATGAAATAATCGAACATCTTGGTGTTGTCCCCGCAAGAGTGGATGAACGCCTTGCCTTTCCGGTCGTGGATGTACTGGCAGATGCGCGTGTAGGACGGCCCCCAGAACTCGTCGAACATCTTCGGGTTCATCTGGGGGCCGGTCTTGAAGGAGAAATCGTCCTCCCTGAGGATTACTCTGACACCAGCGTCCATCATCGCGCCGACGTTCTTGATCGAGAATTCCTCGAGGCGCTGGATGAACTGTCGCACGAACGCCGGGTTCTTGCGCATGTTGATGACGAGGCTGTCGATGCCCATTGCCAGGAACAGCCGGCTATATAGCTCCATCCCGGCGTCCCCGAACAGGCAAATCTTGTTTCCATGTTTCTCCACCAGCTGCTTGAAGTACTTGTATGTCCGGCGGGCGATCTTGTCCGGGTCGGGAAAGTATGGCCATGCCTCGTAGTCTGCTTGTGTCTTGATCTTCGGCTCGCGGTAAAAATACGTCCCGTTGCCTTCCTTGTCGACAACGATCTCGTTGTAGGAGCCCCAGTCGTCCTGGATCGTGTGGTCGTCCGGGAACCTGGAGAGGAACGAACCGTGGATGGCCAACGCTCCGTCGAATCCCATCTCGACCGCCGCGTCCACGCAAGTGAACATAGTCTTTTTCACGAGCGACTGCATCACCATCTTGCCTGGCCAGCCCATGCCCAACTTGCCGATCACGAGCTTGCCAATCCAACTCGTCCGCAACTTTTCCTCGTTAACGCGGGGCTTCCCGAGAACCTGGTAGGCCGGCCCGAGATCGGTGAGATAGCAGAAGGTCGGAACCGTGTCCAGTTCCTGCCCTTCCGCCGCGGCGATGATCCTGTCCGTCGGGTTCATATGTCCCTCTTTCTCCCGTGTATAACATTAAGCATGTAATTGGGTTTTAATACCTTTCTAAAGGCTACATGCAGCCTCTTTTTAATCAACTTTTCGGTCGCGTCTACCCAGCGCGATGCATATCTCAAACGACAAAAATGGAGGTAGGAGGGGGTGGTATTAAAAACGATGGCAGATTGACCACCACATGACCGTATTCTACCGAATCCGTCCACCGGTTGCCGCCGGTCTTGGACAGATCAACCCCCAGTGGATAAATCTCCAACTGCTTTTAG
>JAUQYZ010000198.1 GCA_030587475.1 Candidatus Sigynarchaeum calidifontis | reverse complement strand
CAAACTATTGAAGCGCGAGACCTTCACGTCAGTTGAGGACTTGAAGCGGAAGATCCTCGCTTTCATTGCCTATTACAACGAGACCATGGCGGAGCCGTTCAAATGGACGTACAGCGGCCGGCCGCTCGCCACGGCGTGAGATCACGGGATCTCGTCGACAACGGGTGGACAAGACGATCTATGGACAAAAAACACGACTGAGGGGTGATGGGCTAACGTTAACTAGGTAGGGACTTAAGGATTAGTGCACTAGCCAGTTGTTCCAAATGGGCATGAATAAATTTTAAGTAAAACCTTAAACTTGATAGTATATAGAATGGATTCGATATTCGGATAGATTCACTTGAATTAAATTGGTATTAACCAGAAGTGCATTGATGTGAAACACCCGAGGGTCTGTAAATGGTACTGCCACAAGTGCAACAAGACGACCGATCACAACGTTGCCTTGTACAAGAAGGGCAAGGAGCGAACACTCTCACAAGGCAGGCGCCGGTATGACCGCAAGCTGAGGGGTTATGGATCCCAACCGAAACCCATCTTCCACAAGAACGCCAAGGTCAACAAGCGCAGCATGCCCATCATCACGTGCAAGGAATGCGGGATAAAATCCTACAAGGCAGCCCAGCGCCTGAAGAAATTCGAACTGGTGTAAAAGAATGAAAGATAAAGACGTGCTCCCGTCACCCAAGTCACGATTCCTCAAGATCTCGTGCACCGAGTGCAACAGCTCCCAGATCATCTTCGGCTGCGCCAGCACGGTCGTGAAGTGCCGCGCCTGCGGCAAGCAGCTCACGATCCCCCGCGGCGGCAAGGCCAAGATCATCACGAAGATCGAGGAAGTGCTCACCTGATTGCGAATATCCCGGCTTGGATAGATCTGGTTCTCTTTCTTCTCTACATGTTGCATCGTTTTTGTTTCACGACAGGTTAAGGCAAGGTACCGGTCTGGATGTGAAGGCAGCTGGGAAAGCTGCTGAGATTAACGATGAGCTGGAAGCCAAGGGTAATCGCGTGGACGACAACGATGTCCTGATAATGGGAATCATGAAATCAAAGGGGATGGAAGAGATTCTAACCCGTAATCCTGATCATTTCAAGGCCGTGCCCGGTATCGTCGTGCACGGGTACAAGTGAATAACGGAGCATTTTTTTCCTAGTTTATATCATCAAGCCTTATTTTTCTAGCTGCAGAGGATACGTGCCGAATTTCTTGATAGCTTCCATCATCGCGAACATGTTCTCGGCCTTGGCACCGATGGGCTGGTGTGACGGGCCGAGCGCAAATTTTCCTCCCGCCCGGGCGCCTTCCTTTATCGTGTCCTTCACCATCTTGATGGTGTCCTCGACCGATCCCCAGCACAAGATCCGCTGGTCGAGCGCGCCGAGGAACGCGACCTTGTCGCCGTGCTTCCGCGCCATCTCGCCGAGGTTCATGCCGCTCGCGGGCTCCAGGGCCTGCAGCCCGTCGATGCCGCACTCGACGAGCACCGGGACGATTTCCGACACGTTCCCGTCCGAGTGCATGACCAGCCTCGCGTCGTGGGCGTGCACGAGCCTCGCCAGCTCGGCCAGGTACCGCGCGAAGAACCGCTGGTAGTCGCCGGGCGACACGAGGAGCCTGTCTTTCTGGCCGAGATCCTCGCCCCAGTACACGAGCGGCACCCCTGCCTCGAGAAAGGGGACGTACACGCAATCCCGCAGGACCTCGAACATCCACTTGGCGACCCGGTCGATGAACGCCGGTTTCTTCCGCTTCCACAAGGCGAATGCCCCCCAGTTCCCCTTGAGGGCCATGATCGTGGCATCGCACACGCCGCTCGTGCCGATCACGGGGATGCTCCAGTCGTGCAGCCGCGTCTCGATGTCCTTGCACAAGCGGCCCAGGAACGCGTGGTAGTTCGGGTGGGACGGGGCATACTCGTTGCCGGCCAGCCACTCGTCGAAGTTGTCGGGCGCGAGCACCCCGTCGACGTAGTAAGAATCGAAGCCCTCGTCGTTCGGGCCGGCGGTCGCCCGGCGGGCCGAGCACGAGCCGAACGAGCCGACGTGCCAGAGCTTGCCGGCCCGGAGCGCCGCGTCCGCGTCCCTGGCGTCGCGCCGGCGGACGAAGCGTTCCGCGAACGGCCGCCACGCAACGCCAGGATCGTAATACTCCCCCATGGACTTGCGGTGGTCGAACCCGGCGCCCCGGTAGTGCCCGGTATAGCCGAGCAGGTGGTCGATCGTCAGGTCGACGAGGCCCTGACGGGGTTCCGTCCCCTCGTCGTAGTACAAGCACACGTCGGTTTCGCCCGGCTCCTTGTATTCGAGGAGTTTTCGCTCCAACACCCGGCTCGCGTACCCCAGGTGGAAGCTCGGTACCCGCTCGGGCTCCTCGCGGTCGAGGATCGCCCTGAGCAGCTGGTAATTCCCTCGGGTCATGGTTATATCCAGGTTATCGCCCACGATATAAAGCGACTATTGATACGTTGGGAACAACAGAAGCTGGAACATGCCATGAAACGTGGCGGCAAGGATAAAAACGCGCACTAGCTCATTGGTCTGAGGGAAATGACCGAGAACAATACCACGACGGTAAACCGGAAGGGCATGATCACCATCCCGGCTGCGACCAGGAAGAGGCATAAGTTATACGCGGGGAAGGAAATTGCCGTGATGAAAATGGAAGGTACCAATACCCTCATCCCAATCCTCACGAAAGAGGAGCTGGAAAAGTCAAGAGTCACGCTTTCATCTACCATGGAAGAGATTTACGACGAAAGCAGGAAAGAAGAATTGGAACTCGAGAACTAGAAAGGGACATAGTCGATAAGGGAGGCGTTGATGAGACTTGATACATGGCATCAAGGGCGGCTTGCAAGTCCTCGCCATCGATGACAAGCTGCACCAGCGCGGCGACAAGACGACCAAGCTCGCTTTCGTGCTGTGCCAGGGCACGTGGCTCGACAAGGTGCTCAGCGCGGATATCGAGGTCGACGGCCTCGACGCGACACGCGTCGTCATCAAGACCCTCGCACCCATCGTCCAGCAGTTCCGCATCATCATCACGCATGGCATCACGACGGGCGGCCTCAACATGATCGATATCGACGCCGTCCACCGCGCCCTCGACCGTCCCGTCATCGCCGTCACGGAGAACAAGCCCGAGGGCGACTCGCTCTACGAGGCGATCAAGCACGTGCCGGGCGAGGCAGAGCGCCGCAATATCCTCGCCAATGCCGGGGAGATGCACGCGTTCAAACCTCGCGCCGCCGAGACCGATGTCTATTTCTACATCAAGGGCATCGACGAGAAGATCGCGACGCAATTTCTCAAGAAATTCGCCGTACGCTCGCGTTTGCCCGAATGCCTGCTCATGGCTCATAAAATCGCCACGGGCTTGTGACATGATGCGGCATTAACCCGTGACTTGGTACACTTTTTTCGGCCGCCCTGCCTGGCCCGACTTGATCACGGTTTCGGTTATCAGCCTTTGCTTCACGAGGTAGTCGAGGATCTTGCGCAGTGTCTCGCCGCTAATTCCGGATGAATTGCCGATATCCCGTGTTTTCATGGTGCCTTGTGCCTCTATGGCGTCGATAACGGCTTTCACGGGCTCGGGGTTCTCCGTGATTCTCTTTTCCACGTTCAATACTTCCAAGAATTTTTTCGCTTGATCGACGAATGCTTGTCCTTGAAATCCATTCATATGGTATGACATGTCGTCCTTGAACACGATCGAGTTGAGTAGCATGCCATCGATGAGCAACACGCCCATGTTCATGATTATGTCGTTGAACCGTACGAGCTGGGTGGTTTTCTCCCGGGTCTGTACGATCGTGACCCGTGTACGTTTCATTATGTCTAGGATCTTCTCGATGTAGTCTTTCACCTCGTCGAAATCAAGGTTAGAGTAGAAAATCGTTATGTCGATCCCGCGCAAGAAAGCGTCGTGGAGGGCGGGTTCCAGCTTTCGCAACAAGGATGGCGGTGGCGCGCTCAGCACGATCTCCTTTGCCGCATCCCGGATCAGCGCGTGGAGGTTCTCGATCGCCAGATCAAAGTTGGTGTAATGGTAGAACGAGACGTGCCTGCTGCAAGATCCCGTCGTCCTCTCCCGTAATCGCAGCTCCGTGTCGAGGCGAGCAATCGATTCTTTCCAATCCTTGTGCTTCGCATCGAGAATGGCTACAAGCATGGTCTTTGGATCGACAGCGATGAAAGCACGGGGCTTCGTGCCAGGCGGTGCAGCAACCAGACCGAAATTTTCCAGCGATCGGAGATTATATTGTACTTGTGCATAGGACAACCTCGTGTCATCCTTGATCGCATCTATCGTTGCCCGCCGGTTCACGAGCAAATGCTCGTATATCCGCTGCTGCACGGGATTTAGCCCTATCTCGTCGAGCACTTTTTTGATCGTTTCGATCAGCACGTGTCCACCTTCGATCGGGAACGCTGCACCACATCATTAATTTGTGACAGAATTGAAAAATGTTATGTATCGGGCACATCCTTTTATCATCGCAAATTAATATCATTCCTGGAATTCGATAAACAAGACGATTCGTGATGGAAAAATGGCACAATGCAAGGAATGCGAGTTTTACAAGCCAATCGATGCTAAAAAAGGAGATTGCTTCGGTCACGAGGTTCCAGCAAGTTTGGACGTGTCAAAATGCCCCGCGCATAGCTTCAAGCCTCGTACCGCCGGCAATACATCGGGACCAGCAACGACAAAGGGTAAAAAGCCCAAGGCTTGATCGTCGATACTTGGCCTTTTCGCCGATATCCAGACCTTTTTTTCTTTCTAAAACTTAGCGGGGGAAAGAAAATGAGAAATGAACGGGTTATTCGAGCAAGTTTTCCTTGATGATGCTGATCATGGCGTTCCGGCGGGTGGACTCTGTCGCCACCATGGGGTAGGTCTTCACGCCGAGGATCTTCTCGACTTGCATGGCGTTCAGCTTGTTGGCCTCGTCTTGCTTGTTGGCGATGGCGATGATCTTGGCACCCTTCACGCGCTGCAAGTTCTCCGCGATCTTCTTCGCACGGTCCACGTCATCCCGGCTGCTGTCGGTGACCAGCATCACGAGCTTGGAGCCGCGCATGAACTGCTCCCACATGAGCTGGAACCTAGCTTGCCCACCGAGATCAAAAATGGATGCTTTCAAGTCGTCGTCCACGAATTTCCCGACATCAACGCCAATAGTCGCCCCGTTCGGGGCAGGAGTGCCTTCGAGCATGGATCGGATGGTCGACTTGCCCACCCGGCCGCTGCCCACGAGAGAAATCTTGACGGTTGGTAGTTGCATGAGCTTGCACGTGTTTGATATGGTTTTTGCTTGAATGGATGAAGCGGCGTGCAAGATATGAGTTCGGATATGATCGATGTATTACCGAGATATCACGGCGATTTTCTTTCCCTTCCCAGACTCCTTTCCCGCCACCACGTGGCAGCGTTCAAATGCACGAGGTAAAAGTGGACAAGGAACAACGGAGCGATGCCGTTATGGGGGAGATTTTAAGGCTGTATTTCATGGGTACTTCACTCGAATTCCTTCTGCGTGCCCATTCCGGCTCGTTTAGTCACGACGATTTACCAGCGTAGACGGGCGTATGCGCGCCATGGTAGCACCTAGACGTGGCACGGTCGATCGGGATTTCGCAGAATTCGAATATACTGAAGAGAATCTCAAGAGTCTCGTGATCCCGACGAGAGGTAGCATGCGGATCGGCATGGGGTTGGCCTACTCGGCGGATGAGTGGAAGCGGAAGCGTGACCGAATTCTCAACACGCCATTGCCATGAGGCACCTTCTCATGCCGGATCTTTCTTTTACTGAATCCGAAAAGGCCAAGATCAAGAAGAAGACGGAACTCTACCACCTCTTCAAAGATCTCTTGATCGAGGCCGAGGAACTTGACGACGAACACAAGACCCAGCCACAGATATTGCTCGAAGTACGGAATGCCCTCGAACACTTGATGCGGGTGCTGATCATGAAATTCGCACCTGCAAACGAGCAATCCGGCGGCTATTTCGAACAAACGCTCGATAAATTCCACGTGCACGTCTATCGTGCGGGATAAAATGTCCTCGATTGGCAAGCAATCGTCCTCCGTGGGAAAATCATCAGCGAACTTCGACGGTTCTCGCACGAGGCGATCGAGAAGGTGCTCCCGGATTATTATCCCACTATCCGCCCTGGCATCGAACAGATCTCGATAGAGACCTCGTCCCGACGTATGTCATGGCAAGCGCGAGCGAGATGCTGAAGGGAGAAAAGAAAAGGTTCCCCGGGAGGCTCCGCAGTCGCGCGTAGAGATCCAATCCAAAATTGTTGAAGGATAGTGCTAGCCGTTTCTCTTCTGGAACCGATGGAAGGCTCATACAAGTCACCTTTAACCGTCGATGAAGATCTCCTTGAGTTCCTTGAATATGCCAGCGGACGGGAACTTCTTATGGCTGGCCAGCCCGGGTACCTTCTCGCGCAGCTCGTCGTAGGCCTTCTCGTCGACATCAATGCGGATGTCCACATCCCTGGAGATGTCCACGCCTGGATTGACCAATTTCTCGGCCCGGATCCTCAACGCGACATACCACATCTTTTCAGGCAAGAACGTGAGGAAGCGGCCGTAGATGTCGGCCAGCTCATGCTCGGGACGGATCACGATGTTCGATATCGGCTTGGCATGCCGGTCGACCTTCCCCTTTTTTATCATTGGGAGCGATTCCGTCAGCAGGTTTTTCAGGACCTTCTGTATAGAATCAAGGACGACCGGGACGGAAAGAACGTCGTAGATCAAACGATTCCCATTGCGGTCGAATCCCCTATATATGGGCACGCCAAATATCGTGGACGTGTCGGACACGAACAGTTCTCCAATCTCCGAGGCGCTGCCAGCCCTTGAGATTGCTGTGATTTTCCCGATCACGTCGTTCAGTTTCACCGCGTTGTCGTGCGAGTACTTGTGTTCTTCGCACAGATCTGCAATGACCTTCAACAGCGACGAGAGCGTCGGCCGCTTCTTGTAATCCACGACGTCCTGGACGGTCCACTCGACCGGCCCGTTCTGGCTGATGTTGGCCTCCATGATCTTGTCGGGCAGCCAATCCGGATTCGTGCATGCCGGGCAAGCCGATGTGTCATCCGCGATGCACGATAGGCAGATCCACGCCGAGCATTTCGTGCACGCGAGCCAGAACTCGCGCGGCGTCCCCACGTTCAATGACCGCGTCCGGTACTTGCCGAACACGCGCCCGCACTTCCGGCATTTCGTGAGGTTCGGTTTCGCCTCGCATTTCTTGCAGAGAATCGCTGAACCCCAATCTTTTTCGTCCGGATAAAAAGTAAAGCCATCATAATACGCTTTTTTCGCGCACGCGTCGCACATCTTCTTCCCGCAGCCGTCACAAAAGGCTTTTCCGTCCCCGGCGTGTTTCCCGCACTCGGCACAGTTCACCATTGTTTGATTCCCCAGGCTTGCCTACACTCCAGAGCTGCAACTATGGCCTAAAAAAGCTATAGCCCGACGCATATAACATTAAGCATGTAATTGGGTTTTAATACCTTTCTAAAGGCTACATGCAGCCTCTTTTTAATCAACTTTTCGGTCGCGTCTACCCAGCGCGATGCATATCTCAAACGACAAAAATGGAGGTAGGAGGGGGTGGTATTAAAAACGATGGCAGATTGACCACCACATGACCGTATTCTACCGAATCCGTCCACCGGTTGCCGCCGGTCTTGGACAGATCAACCCCCAGTGGATAAATCTCCAACTGCTTTTAG
>JAUQYZ010000128.1 GCA_030587475.1 Candidatus Sigynarchaeum calidifontis | reverse complement strand
TGATGAGCCTCTAATGGACGGAAGATGCGAGACGAGTTCTGATGAACTCGTGCATACCGAACAGCGTGCGTTAATCGAGTGGAAAGGAGTTGATTGGTCCACCGTGCAGAGTCACGTCGAGAAGATTCAGCAAAACATTTTCCGAGAAACCCGTGCTGGCAATTTCTCACGAGCAAGTAAATTGCAGAAATTGTTGGTTAAATCTCTCCCCGCGAGGCTCCTGGCGGTTAGACGAGTCACTGAACACAATCGTAGCCGGCTCACGCCAGGTATTGATGGGGTCGTCTGCATCAAGGATGCGGACAAGGTTGCCCTCGTGGAGAGTCTGATGATCCTTCGTTTGCTTGCACGTTATGTGTGTGGTAAATCATCGCGGCGACGCGGAAGGCGGGTTCAGGGAATAAGGTGCTCGAGCTGGATGCGTGGAAACGCGCACGTCCGGTTCCTCAGAGCAGCGGGAGTTGTATCCCGCTGACTCTACGCGCGGGTCTACGTGGAGAACGAGCTCTTTAAAAGGCGATTATCGGCATATCCGTGATATAATTGATAGAACTAGGGAAAAAAAGAAGGTTAAAAGGGACTACTCAGATCTCCTCGTCGTCGAGACCCTTGATGGGCGCGGGTGGACCGCCGCCTGGCGCGGGCTCGCCACCGCCGAACTTGCCCAGGAGGTCGTCGATCAACTTCTCGGTCTTGCGCTTGACGTTGCCATAGTAGCAATACTCGCAGCGGAACTTGTCGCCGTCCTTGTCCCTGCTGGACTTGAGGAACTCGGCGCCGCACTCCGGGCACTTGTATAGCTCGCCCGCGATGGGCTTGTTCTGCTTGAGATCGCGGATAAGGCGCTTGCCCCAGACGGTCTGGATGATCTTGTCAAGTACTTGCACGAAGATGTGATTGACTGCCCATTTCTCGCCAGTTTCTTCCAGGATCTGATTTATCTTTGATTGTTTCGCCGGATTGTCTGGTTTGATGTTGAGGATGGCACGGGGCATCACGTCGGGGTAACCGTTCATATAATCAAGATCTATTTCAATCCGCTCGTTGCCATTCTCCAAGTCACCGGAGATGTATCCGGTCGCCGGGTTGAAGGAGAACGATTCCTTGTTCACGAATTCGGAGAACTTTTGGATGACGTTCGATTCGAAGTTTATACGCTCGTACAAGTCCAGCCGGTACTCCAGTTCCGCGATGAGCTCGAATAAATGACCAGCCCATTTTTCGACGAAGCGAAGATCTTCTGGATCGCCGATCTTCTCTGATAATTTATCGGGGAACGTGACCTTGAGCTTCGGGTACTCGGAACAGTCGATCGTGATGAGGTATTCGTTTTTACGGAGGTCAACAATCTTTACCTTGGCGATCTTTCCCTCGAACGTCGCACGGGGGCCATAGTTACCAACCAACACATAGATTTCGTCCATGACCGTGAACTTCGCGGTCGACGCGGACATGAGCTGGTCCTCGAGCTCGTACAAGACGTTCACGAGCTCGCTCTCGTCGTTCCAGTTGGCCATCGTTTGGAGCGTGTGGTTGATGTTCCCGAGGATGTCCTTGATCTGTTTCTCGAAGCCGATCTTCGGTTTCTTGCCCTGAGCCATGGGAGCCATGTCGATATCGAGCTCAAAATTAAGCTCGTTTGAGGCGAACATGTAGACTTTAATTCTCTGGTCGCTCACTTTTTCAACTTGAAAAGAATTCTCGATTTCTTCAATTTGCTCTGCGATTGGCTTCATCTCGCTCACTTCTCGTTTATAACGCGTGGCTAGTATTTGATAAACGATAATGATCGATTTGTCCACTCCTTTTATATACTTTCTCATGAATGCGGCGGTTAACTGGTGCAATCGTGCATCAATATAGTACCCGTCCACTGCCACGAATAATTGATACGCCCAAAATTCCGCCCCGTTTATTTTCGAACGGGCAATCTATATACAGCGTTTTTTTTACGGTTAAAACGAGAAAAAAGACGAGATAAAGTTACATGCCAACCCTAAAAGATAAAGCAGATTCGAATTCCATCATAAAGGCGAAAACCGGGCACGAAAGTAAAGCCCGGCTCCCGGCCCAAGAATCGCGTGCGGGGGATTGGATAAGCATGTTGCTCAGAAGCCCACGCGTCCAGATGATGTCGTGCTCCCGCTGCGTTTATTCAGGGATTTCCAGGTGATAATGGCAGATCACGAGATCAAGGAAGGACGCACTGAGGCTGCTATTATCCGCCTCAAGATGGCCGCTCAAGCGTGCTTTGACATCGACGAGAACGCAAGGTGCAACAGCTTGCTGGATCGCGCCGACGCGGCCCAGATCGATCCCTCGAACGGCCCCGGTAGAGGCATCGCGGGACAATTCGGAAAAAAGGGAATCTTGAGCAAATATATCGAAGTGCTGAGGAATGATGCTAGCGATGCCGTCATAAAGGGCAATTTAAACCGTGCGCGCGATCTTCTAAGGCAGCTCGTCGTGCTCGGCAAGAACTTGGAAGACAAGCGAGTGATCAAGGATTACAAGAACCAGATTCGCTCCATCTGGATGGTATATTCGGTGAAGGGCATCCGTAGTGTAACCCTCCAGAGGGTGTTCACATCCCGTCTCGTGCACGCCCTAAAGGAGGCCATGCTGCGCCGTGAACTCGCCTTCCGGATTTCTTTTGCACTGCAAAAAAATGTACTCCAGCCGATTCTGGCGCAGCCTATCTTGTTGCCCCTTTCCAACGATTCATGATTCTTTTTACATACGATCAAGATCTTTGTAGAATGCGCGGAAAGAGATCACGCAATGTCAAGAAATACACGCCTTTTTGTTATTTAAAGCTTGCACGAGTTCAAGAATTTCTTCATCATTTCCTTCAGCGTCTCGTCGCGCGTGAGCTTTCGCTGGTATTCGGCTTGCTCCCGGTAACGCGTCTCGATAAGCACTGCACGGTCGAGGAGCATCTTCTCCATGTCGGCGACGATCTGGTTATGCCGCGTGAGGTCCTTTTCTTCGAACCGTGCCAGCCGGGCCAGCATCGCGAGCAGCGCTTGCGCGTAGCACAGCGTCGGGCTCATGCGCTCTTGTTCTTGCTCCGTGCTCCCGTCGTGGTAGAATGTCAGTGCCTTGTTCACCTGCTTGGTCAACACGTCGACGTGCGCAACGAGCAGCGACCACGACAGGGTCTTGAATGGCTCGGGGAACAGCTCCCCGTGCAGCCCCGCGAGGAAATCTTGCAACGACTCGTACTCGTTCATGCCGGTCATCGAATCATAGATGGAACCAGCTGGTTATTACTTTGATTCGATAGAAAAATCAGCACCAAACTTGAAATGAATGCGGGAGCAAGAAGATCCATATTAAGTTGGAGTTTCGGCTTGAAAATGGCGAGCACGACCTGGACGTTGGATGGAAAGGTTTGCCTGGTAACGGGGGCAACCTCCGGCATCGGCAAGGAAACCGCCTTTGGACTTGCCCGGGCGGGCGGAACCGTGGTTTTGGTAGCCCGAAATCAAGAAAAGGGGGCAGCGGTGGTTCGATCCATAAAAGAGAAGACCGGCAACGCGAACATTAGCTTGTTGATCGCGGACCTGTCTCGCCAGGCAGATATCCGCAATCTCGCAAGCACGTTCCAGCAAAATTATGATAAATTGCACGTCCTCATCAATAACGCGGGCATCATCTTGTTTCAACGGGTCGAAACTGTGGACGGCCTTGAAATGATTTTTGCGGTGAATTATTTGAGCCAATTCTTGCTGAGCAATCTCCTGGTCGATGTGATGAAGCGCAGCGCCCCCGCGCGCATCATTAACATGTCCTCCAATGCGCAAGGATGGTTGGGAACAAGGTTAGATCTTGACGACTTGCAAGGGGAGAGGCACTTTTCGGGATTTCTCGCGTATGCAGGGTCCAAGCTCGCCATCATATGCTTCACGTACGAGCTGGCACGGCGCCTGGAGGGGACGGGGGTCACGGTCAATGCACTTCACCCCGGTCTCGTGAAAACGAATTTCGGTCGCAGTGATCAAGGAAAGGCTGCCGGTTTCATCGGGTTCATTGCCGCCATGTTCGGCACGTCGCCCGAAAAAGGTGCCCGAACGACCATGTACCTCGCGACGTCGCCGGATGTCGCGGGAATAACGGGAAAGTATTGGAAAAATTGCAAGCAAATTCGTTCTGCCCCCATCTCATATGATACAGGGATCGCGAGAAAATTATGGAACATCAGCGAGCAATTGACGGGTTCACAGTTTTCCCAATAAGAATTGGAAGAATTGCTTCAAGAACTTGGGTGAAAAAACGAACGCGGGGACTTTTTGCTGATATTGCCGATAAGACTCTCCGAATCGCTCGATCAGCTCTTTTTCTTCAACGAAATGAACATGGTATTCCCATCGAATCACGACTATGAGGAGGAAGGTGAAGGAATATGCAGAAAACCACCACAAGGCACCCCCGAAACACATTAAAATGAAGCTCAAGTACGTGGGATGCCGCACGATGGAATATATCGCGTTTCGTTGGATCTCGGAACCTCCGGGGAAATACAAGTACATGTACAACAAGTAATCCAATCCAAAGGTCATTGTCGATCGATACATCGACGCGAGTCCGATGGCCAAGAAGGAGAGGCCGGCGATGACGCGAATGATCGATGTATAGGGGATCCATGCGGGAACGAAGGAGAGAAAAGGCGTGGCGAGTGATTTTCCAATTTCCTCGACCCATGGCGTGTTAAGGAACATGCGGGTGATGACGACATATTCGAGGTTCATGCCGAAGCATATGTAAAGAAAGCTATGCTGGTAGGCCTTGTCTTTCATCGTGGCAAGGAGCTTGTGTCTTTTTGTCCACATGCGATGCACCATTGTAAATTCCAAGAATTCGATGATGCCGATGCCGATGATGGGCGTGACAGGGGCGATGTTCTTGAGGCAAGTCGAGCCCGGGAATATACGCGGAAGGTTGTCAAAAAAAAACAGCAACGTGATGCCGACAAGAACGGAAGCAATCGTTAAAATGATGTAATACTTGAGCATGCGAGGGAAGTCGGGCAAATGCGCGCGTAGCTTATCCGCGCCCTTGATCGTCGGGATGATGATCGCCTTCTAGGTTGATGCTAACTTCAGCAAGTTTATAGCATCATTCAAAATCTTTTCCATCCTTGGAACCGGAGTCGTGATTTCGTTGTAGATGGGTTGGAAGTGTATTATGCCGTTAAGCGTGTGGATGAATATAACGATGGAATTGACCTTGGCGGACACTCCCCCGAAGAACGTTTCAACACGAAAGTTTCCCATGGTGCTATGCATACCAAGTTTTTCGAGAACGCCCCAATTCGTGATCGCAAGCCTTTTGGTCTCCTCGAAATCGGAAAAAATTGCCCAAAATTTTCGAATCAAGGGCAAGGGCACGACACGATTTAACAAGGTATAGATGAAAAAAAGGGAGCCATCCTGGAAGGTTTTGTTCATTTTTTCTTGGTACTTTCTTGCATTTTCCCAGAAAGTCCGTTTAGCATTATATTTCATCCGGATGTTCAATCCTGTCGCGAATAACCCGATGGCCTCTCCGATGGGCAGTTTCAGGCGATCGCGGAGGTTGACGGGAGAGTAGATGGTCGTGAAAGCGGATGAGAAGGCGGTACATAACGCCACTTGTACCGTAACATCCTCTTGCTTGCACCGTGAGATAAGGAGGCTGGTCGATTTCTCGGATAATTGTGCCGAAGAAGTCTTGAATGAAAAGCCCGTAGTCTTTTTTTTTTCTTGGGGCGGACAGAGAGCAATAAATGAAAGAATCTCAATAAATATAGCCACAACTTGAATCTCGTAGCTGTTTTTGGCATCTTCTCTTGGATCGAGGGGGGTAAAATGGTATCGTGCCGTATAGCATCGTCGAGCGGCGTCACGTGCTGACCTGGATTTTCTAGGAATTGAAAAAAATCCCGGAAAAAGAAGATGTGAGAAAGAGCATCTCCGAGAAAATGAGGCCCACAAATGATGATCTCGGAAGGTTCGAGAACCATGTCCTTGGGACGCAGCCATATTACTCGCATTAGGGGGAGGGGGGGTTCCTGGAATGCTTTTACCATCTCTTGTTCCATCACTCGTAGAACTTGTTCGTCCCCCCTCCGTTCAAGGATCTCCGGCTGGATCGAGCTTATCCCCTCCGACGTCAACCACGGCATGCCCCGGTCATCCACGACGAGCGTTGTCCTCAACAAGGGGTGGCGTTCTTGAATCTTGGCAAGGGCATCAAGCACGCGTTCCGGCGATAGATTTCCAAAAAAACGACAAGCCAAGGCAGCATTAGCGGGCTGACCCATCGTCCACGTAAGAAATTCCAATTCATTTAGCTCGCGTTTCATCGATATCTCCGGAAGGAGGGAATCAAAGACTTGCTATTGGCGTCTATTTACGATGGTGCTTCTATGCATTTCTATCTAACGAAAAGGTGAATGGTAATTCCATCATATTGATGCTTTCACCAAGCTGTATCGTACATGCATGTTGTATCGCTATTGTTTGATTTGCCGTGCCCGTTCATTAACCCGGCATGCCTATATTCGCGCGCGACGCAACAACAAGTGATGCAACGTGGTTCCCGCGGATTCAACACCTTCGCTCAGGAAGTTCGACTTCGTTACCGACGCGAGCGGCTACATCTCGATGCTGATCTACAACTCGCACCCGCCAGGCGGTCTGCTCATCGCGCCGAAGTATTACCCAGACCCAAACGGGACCTGGTCTTCGCATACAACGCAGCAGAAATATAGCAGGTTCGAGTACTACTGGAACTTGAGCTTGAGGCAGCAATCCAAGGAAAAGGCCAGGCGCGTCTATTATGTAGACAAGAATCCGCTCCACGACTATGCGACCGATGTGGTTACCCGGTTCAACCAGCATCTCGTGGATGATCCTTGCCATGGCGTTCCCATGTATTGGCTTCCACGCGACGTGGTCACGCGCTATTGGGACGCCGAAGGAAAGTATCGGATGGTGCAGGAGCACAGGCCCGCGCAACTCGAAAAATTCGCATCGCTGCTCAAGAAGATGAGCGACGTGTTCGACCCTGGCCAGCTCGGCATCACCGGTTCATACCTCTATGAGATCTATCAAGATTTCTCCGACATCAACTTCGTGGTTTATGACGATGCCGCGGGCATCCTCCACGGCATGCTGGTTGCGGAGAACGGCTTGTTGAAGCGCCAGGAAATAGAGATCACGTTTCCCGGTCTCAAATGGCCCGGATGGTTGGGCAACAGCGTCGACGTGCTCGATCTGCTCCCCGAGAAGACGCGGCATAAGGGAGAAAAGGTCGTCGTACCGGTCAAGAACCGGTTCATCGGATCCGTGCACGACACGGCTAACGAACGAACGCGAGCAGGCTTTTGGATGGGCAACACTGCCGACCCGCACCCCCACGGCACGTTCAAGAAAACCAAGCTCGGCGTCGCGATGATCACTGCAAGGCTTTCGAGCGGGGAGGATGATCTCTCATCCGGCCACTTTCGCGTGGAGGAGGTCGAACTCCTCGGCATCCACCCGGAACTCGACATCACGTTGGAAAAAATGCCCGATAGCATCGAACCAAATAGAGAAACAGAAATGGCGGAACACGTGCACATCTCAGCGGTTCAAGTCATCGGTGAGTTCAGTCGCATGTTTCTTTTTAATGAAAAGATTATTGCATTCGGTTTAGTCGAGGAAATAATGGTTGACGGTCATGATAAGCCTGTCCACGAGTTGCTTGTCGGCGGCCGCGAGATCGGGGGATGGATCTTTCCACTGGACGAGATCAGCGCTTGATCTCGGCAAATAAATTACGCAAGAACGCATCTTCCGAGAATCTATCCGCGATGAGCCCGACATTGCCCCGCATCTCGTCCAGCTTCTTCTCGTCGGCAAGCAAGCCCCCGATCGCCTCGACCATGCCCGCATCGTCCTTGCAGAGTATGCCGGTCTTGCCCGGGATCACGGTCTCCTTCGCCCCGCCCGAGTCGAAGGCGACGACGGGTACCCCGGAAACCATCGCCTCCACGGGGACAAGACCGAGCGGCTCGTTCTTGGGGAAAAAAACGAGTAACCGCGTCGCTGCATAGAGATCCTTCAAATCATGCAATGAAGGGTTCGGTACAAACGTGATCGCCTTCTCTAGGCCTTGCTTCCGGGCGATTACCTTCAACTCGTCGAGGAATGACATGTCTTCCCGCCGTATCGCGCCCGCGACGAGAAACTTGCACCCTGGACGCTGCCGCGCCACTTCCTTGAACAGCTCGATGGCTGCGGAGAATTGCTTGCCCGCGTTCAGCCGCGAGAATATCATAACATCGTGCACCTTCTGCTTCGATTCCCTTGCCTCCGCGAAGAACAGCGTGTCCGTGCAAGGGTACAGCACCCTGGCATCGCATCCGAACTGCTCCTTCAACAGCACCTTCATGAAGCAGGAGTTGGCCAGGACGACGCGCTCTTGCAGCACGTCCTTGTAGAGCCGCAGCAAGGCGGGTATCTTCGAGACGTGCTCCATTTCCCACACGCCCGGTTGGAAATACACGATGGACTTTTCGACCGTCGCTGTCGGCGGAAAGAACATGCCCCAGTGGTTCGTCACGTGAGCCGAAACATGCTCTGGATGAAGCGCGAAATACCGCTCCAGCGCCGCGTTCATGACCAGGTGCACGTGCGGGGAATCGCCGTCGACGAAGAGATCGATGTCGAACACCCTTGGAAACGGCTTGTGCGCGCCAAAAAAGAAAGGAAACGACATGGGATCGTGAAAATTTTTTGCAACGACGATGGATGCGTTTTTAATCGCGCTCGTGACGGCGATGTACACACGCTCGAGCCCACCCACGCCGAACCAAGGATTTGAAAGCACCAGCTGGCCAAGTTCTGCTATTTTTTTTTTTATATTGCTCCGTTGTGTCGTATCTTACTCACCATCCAGCCTTTTCGAGATGATATCTGCATCGGCAGTAATGGCGTCCATTACCTCGCCTGGCCCGGCGAATTCCTCGAGCTCATACTCGAAGATGCATGGAACTGCATCCATGTTCACTTGGCGGGCGATCTCTCGGATCGCTCTGAATAGAAATTCGTCTCTATCCACATTCATCCGGCCGTGAGTGTGGTGTGTGTTCGGGCAACTCAGATGCATGACGCGGATCCTTCCCCCGTTTACTTCTATGAAATCTTTGAGGGTACTTGCACTGAGCCGGGGCTCGTGCACGCGACACGTGCCCTCGATGGTGGTGCTCTTGATTACATGGGCCAAGTCAAGCGTCATCCCGATTTGCGGGTTCTTTTCGAGAATATTTTCGATGATATAAAGGGATTCGAGAGGCCTGCTCATGGTTTCCGTTGCTGCATCGTTTTCCAAGCAGATGGTTAGATCAAGCTTTTTTTTTTCGATAAAATCGAGTAGATCGGCAATGAAGCGCTCCAAAAGGATGATGTCAAACCTAGACACGCGGGACCCGAAGCTGGAAAAGCCGCCGTGCAGGGTCGCTAGCTTCGCCCCTATTGCGCTTGCGAACACGAGCGATGCTTGTGTTTCCGCGAGCGTGTGCCGCTGCATTGCGGGGGAATATGCGACCGGATTCACGTCAAATGCCGCTGCGTGCGTCACGATTTCCATGCTTAATTGTTTCAGTTGCTGTTTCGTGAAGGATATGACACCTGGGCGGTCGGTCTCGTCCACGAGGAGGTGGAATGGCGTGTCATACCAGAGGTCAATCACCCTGATGCCCGGATATTTGCCAAGCAAGGAAAACATCTCGACAGCTGGAATATCTCCAAAGAACATGCTGGAAACGCCCGCCTTCATGATCATGGGATCCTCTTGGAAGTGTTCATTCAAAGGAGGGCGATTAGCCATCCTTGGTGATTTTTGAAGTGTATTTGAACACGCCAGGGCCGATGTTGCAAGCCGCTGCGAGCCGCACCATAAAGAGCTGGATGATGGCGATCTCCATCACGGGAGCCAAGTAAGGATTCGTGATGCCGTGGACGACGGGCAGCAATCGACTCTCACCTTCGAAGTTGATGACGCGCTTGTTGGTCACGAAGATGACCTTCCCCCCACCCCACTTGTGCGTAATTTTCCACGCCAAGTCTTCGGAAAGGGCACGTGTACCATCGTCGGAAGCCAAAACAAAGCATCGGAAGTCTTTGTTGACGATCTCTATGGGACCGTGGCGGAATTGGCCACCGGTAATCGCTTCCGCCGGGATCTTGTTCGTTTCCTTGATGTTCAACGCCGCTTGCTGGGCGGATGCGAGTGATGTGCCCCGGGCGATGACCTCGATGTGCCTCGCTTCCTTCCCCATAAAAGTGACCATCTTGTCACCGAGTCCCGATTGCTCCGAAAGCAAGTGATCGAGATCTTTAACGAGATCACGCGCCTCGCGGGTGAATAAATCCATGTAAGCTGCTGCATCGGCATTTGAACCAGAGAGGAGCACGCGTGGAAGCAAGTACATGAGCAGGAGGGTGTTGGAAAACGTTTTTGCCGTGACTGATAGCTCCGTGCCGGCGTGCAAATACGCGGCCCGCTTCGCTTTCCTTGCCAGGGTGCTGTTGGGGGTGTTCGTGATGCCCCACAGTCCTGCATCCGGATACTTTTCCGCAATAATGCCGACGATCTTCGCGATCTCCGCAGATTCTCCGCTCTGGCTGACAAGGATATATAGCCGCTTTCCCCGGCCCTTATCATCGGGCCGCGCCTCCTGGGAAAACGCGTAATAGAGCAATTCACCAGCGTCGATCGCGCTGCACGGGATACCGGCGTGCTGGAAGAGCAGCTCGGCCTGGTGAGCAGCGAACAAGGAGGAACCCATGCCGGTAACGATCACGCTCGCGTACGCGGCGGTGTCCCACTCCTCCTTGAAGCCGAGCAACGCTGCCCTGCCTTCGGCCCCCGTGTAGAAATTCACGAACGATTCGATCGCCGCGGGCTGTGCGAACACGTCGTTGACGAAGGAAAATTCGGCCTTGAGCTGATCCCACGTGTAATCGGTGATGCTTGGCATGTGCATCTCACTGAACGAAATTAATTAATGAATGCCCCGTCCTTGAACGTGTGTGTGTCGGATATCTTTTCCTCCTTGGTGCCGCGCAGCTCGACCAACATGGTCTCGATGTCCAGGCCTTGCCTGGATTGTTCGATGTCGATCACCATGAAGGACGGGAGCAGCGTGGCCACGAAACTCCAGGCGCCCGTGGCGCTCCCTGGATTGATGAGCAGCACGTGGCTGCCATCGCTGGCGCGCTGGTGAAGGGTTATGGACGATGCGTGCGTGTGGCCGGAGATCAAGACATGTACGTCCATCTCCTTCGCGAGCTCG
Organism: Candidatus Sigynarchaeum calidifontis; assembly: GCA_030587475.1. GTDB lineage: Archaea > Asgardarchaeota > Lokiarchaeia > Sigyniarchaeales > Sigyniarchaeaceae > Sigyniarchaeum > Sigyniarchaeum tengchongense. The sequence continues at coordinate 4,909 of JAUQYZ010000128.1, read as the reverse complement.
GCCAGGCCCTCGGGATCTCCCCGGGGGGAAACTTGATGGCCATGTACGATGCCAAGCTTGAGCACGTCAAAGCCGCGGACGTATTTTCGCGTGTCAAACACGGCACTTCGAGGGTATTGCTTCACGTTGCGAGCATCATAATCCATGTTTCCTTGGACAACAACGTATTCCGGGCACCAAGAGGCCAGGAAAGGTTCGAGCTGGTCTGCCTTTGTCAAGTCGCCGGTGCAAGCGACCAGGTCGAAGTATTGCTTTTTCGCGATGCGCATTATCGATGCGTCGAGCTCGGGAGGGACGACGAAGGCCCTGTCCGGGATGTGGAAGTCCCCGATGGCGAGCACACGCATGATCTTTTCACTTCAAATGAAGGATGCAATCTTTTCAATTTTATCGACGACGATCGTTGCCGATGTGCCCAGGATGAACGTGAGGGGTTCCATTCCCACGGTGCCCTTGAACACGATGGCATCCAGATTCTCCCCCCTCATGGCCTTGAGCGCCGCGTTGATGGCCAGGTCGTCGTTCTCGTCCTCGAGCTGGATGATAGTCCACCCGAGCTCGTTTATTTTTTCTTCTACTTTCTTGTTGAAAGTGATGCAAGTAGCGCTGCGAATCCCTGGCACGTGTTTTCGGACAATCGAAACTATGCGAGCTATGTGCTTGGATGCACCGAAAGCAGGGGCACCCGTGATACGGGCCTCGTTCTCGTGCTTGATGATCCGGCCGGGAAACCCGGCATAGTCATCCAGGCCGTTCCGCCCGGGATCGGTGAACCCGAGCACGATGTTTGATTGGACCTCGGGTATTAGCGATACATACCGCTTGTTCGTGGAGATCCGCCGGAAGTTGTCGAGCAATTCCTCGACGATGCCCCGCCTTTCGTCCTCAATGATCAACACCGCTTGGTTCAAGTATTTCGTGCAAATATTGCATCCCTCCTTGCCAAGCTCGGGAATCTCGGCAACGTGCGCCTTGCAAAGCATCGCACCCGGGGCACGAGCTATCTTGCAGGCGCGACACACGAGATCCATTATATCCCTCGTGCTCGCGGGATCCTTTTCCAACATGGAAACGGACTGGTTCACGAGGGCGTCGATGGCGTCGCGATCGTTTCCCTCTGGCTTGTATTCTTTTTTCAAGTAGGTCGAGACCGCCGCTTGCGTGAGGAACAAGGCGCCAGCGATCCTCTGCTGCGTCCATTCCAGGCCCGCAAGCGCCTTTATCAGCGCGTGCCTGTACGATGTTAAGAAATTCTTGACAGCAGTCTCGCACGGAAACCTCGTTTTCAGTCTTCCTCGTGTTTTGAATCATTTAGCATTAATTTTTCGCCCGCGCCACCTTCGTGAATGCTGGCCAGAACGGGTCCTTAATCTCGGCGGGAAAATTGTGCATCGACCCTCCGATCGTGTATGTACGGGGCGATCCATGTGCTTTCATAGTCCCGATCTTCCGGCTCGGTACCCCCGACCGTTGAAGCTCGCCGAGCAGCGTGCTCGTAAGGCTGGGCCGGCAGCCCATGATCACGCCGCCTTGCCCGCTCGCTGCCCAGATGTCGGCAGGATCGGGAAAATGGCACTTGATGAAGGCGGCCATGGAGGGGTCGAACGGCCAGCCATCGAGCCCGATGCTGCAGCCCAGCCCGGTCGCCTCGCACCAGTCGTTGACCGCCCCGAGCACGCCCCGCTCCGCGACGTCGTGCATGGCGCTGATGGACTCGCCGCCCCACATCCCCGTGCGGATCATGATCTCCCGGGCCGCCTCGACGGGCTTCTCGACGCTCAGTTGTGACCAACACTGCCTCTTGATAGCCTCGTAACGCGCGCCGAACTCGTCCCGGCCATTGCGCTCGTCCACCTTCAAGAGCGACGCGATCGCTTCCATCCCCGGCGGGTTCGCGAGCACGATGTCATCCCCCGCCTTCAGCGTGTCGACCGTGATGTATTGCCCGATCCTGGATCGTGCCATCATCGTGCTCGCGCCGATCATCGGGAACGCGCAGCCGTCGTAGCTGCCCGTGTGCCCCCCGACGATGGCGATGCCCATGCGCCGGCACTCGTTGGCGATGGCCGACCACATCTGCTCGAACACACCGGGCTCGATGCTGTCTGGTAAGGTCAGGGTAAAGAGAGCGTACTCGGGCTTGACGCCGCTCACGAGCATGTCCGTCACGGCGATATGAAAACCAAGCCAGGTCGCGTCTTCGATGCCGAACTCCGGGTTCACGTAAAGTGGATCGGTCGTGACGAGAATGACATCCCTCTCCTTGCCCGGAAGCTTGATGACGTTGAAATCCCTCCCGGGCCCGGGCTGATACATCACGTCGACCCGGCCAAGGCCGAGCTTCTCGAGGACCGTCGATTTCAGGCTCGTACCCGATAATTTTCCAGGTCTCTCGGTTAAATGGCCTTTATTCTCCACCGGCGGATACCTTGCAATGCTCCTTTGTGGATTACTCGTTATCTTGACCATATATATCTTCACAAGAAAGAAAGAAGGAACGGGATCAGACTAAATCATTGAATAGGAGTTTATCGAAGAATTCCGTCTTGTAATACCTTCGCACGCCATACAGCACAGCGATGCCAGCAGGAATCAACGTCAAGTCGATTAACACCCATAGATAGTAAATGATGGTTGCGCCATATTCCATGCCAGTCAAAACCGAAGCAACCGTCACGTAACCGAAAAATTCCCAGATTCCCCCGATCAAGATGATTATCGCCTCCCGCACCCGCTTGCTCTTCTCGGAGAGTTCCTTGTTCCGGACGAAAACCATTTCCAACAAGCTCAAGACAAGACCCTCGAGCCCACGGGCAACGAACGCGCCAGGAAGATAGAGCCACAAGTACGAGGCCCAACCAAAAATGATATCTGCGAGGAGCTCGCCAACCACCGCTCCCACCGCACAGATCGCGAAGGCTCGCAATGGTTTCAGCGTGATGCCCAGGAAAATAATCACGACGGGCACGAACGAAAAGTAGGCCAAGGGCGGAGGTAATGGTATCGAAGCAATGCTCAGGACTGCTATCAGAGCCGCAAAAATGGCATAAAGCGCCACGGATCTCGACTGCGAGGGCGATTCCACCAAGTCAAACCATCCTTAAAAGTGGCTTTTACAAGCGACTTATATTTTGCCCGTTATAAAAATCATGCTATTTTAGGGCTGCGAGGTGAAGTTAAGCTATGAACGAGAAGCTGGTATCACGACGCTTTGCATATCCTATCACCACGTTCATCGCCGTGGTGGCCATCGTCTATGCCATCCAGAACTTGATTGCGCCAAACCTCGAATACTTGTCCGTGTTGTTCGGTTTCGGGGGCGAGACTACTCCGCTGGGCACGATCCAGTTCTCCTTCATGATGACGAGCGGCGTGGTCATGGTGATCTTCGGATACCTCGCAGACAAGCTGACCCGGGTCCGGATACTCATCATCGGCGTGCTGCTCTTCTCGGTTCCATCGGTGCTCGTGGCGCTCGTCGGTGCCGGGATGCCCGGGTACGTGCTCTTCTTCGTGCTGCAAATGGTTTCAGGCGCGGGGCTCGGGATGACGATCCCCGTCACGTTCAGCCTCACTGTCGCCGTAGTTCTCGTGCGTCTCGCCCGATAAGCATATCCCGAGCTTGCGGCTGAGCACGGCATAGCCGTGGCGGTCGAACGCCGTGAAAAAGGCCTGGAGCATGTGTTCGACGTATATCTCGTTGAGGAACCCCCTCTTCACGCCGCTCTTTCGACCCGAGCAAATGCGGATGGGCATGTAGGCGCTCACGGGCGGGCCGCCTCCTCGCCGTCGTAGAGGTCGGCGAAGCCCTCGCGGGCCTGCGCGCGGGTCGTGACCGGCTCGATGCCGCGGGCGACCCCGCCCCCCTCGAGAGCCTCGAGCAGCACGCTGTGCCAGAACGTGCGGTGCGTGTACCGCCCGCGGCCCTTGACGAGGCTGGCGAGCGAGACGGGCGGCTGGGCAGGGGCCTGGCCGGTGGCCTCGATCGCGCGGATCGTGTCCACGAGCTTCTTGGCGGCATCGGCATAGCCTCGCATGCCGCGGGCGGGGATCTCCCGGACGAGATGAAAAGGTCGCCCTGCAGTCTCGTTAGCGTAGTGCAATATGAAGAAATGATGTATTGCCCCGACATAGTACACGAAACGCCGCTCGGGCTGCGCGGCGTGGACGCGGGCGAGCCAGAGCGCGAGCTGGTTGATGAAGACGCACTCGCTCTGGATCGAGAGGTCTTGCGGCGGGAGGTTGTAATCCGGGTGCTGGCCCTCGAGGGCGTAGGGGATGATGGTCAGGGGCTCCGAGAGGATGACGCGCTCGAACGCCGCGTTCCGCGTGGCGGCGCTCATGAGCTGGTGGCCCAGGCCCTGGCTGATCATCTTCTTGCCGTGCTTGGCCCGTGTCTTCGACGCGGAACCGCATGGCAAGAGCACGAGGGGCTTGGCTGGATCGGGGAGCCAGTGCACGACCCGGGCGAACCAGCGCATGTTCTGCGGCGTGAGAAAGGACGAGTTGAAGGCGCCTTGTTCGGGCTGCCTCGTGATGTTGTGCTTGCGGGGGACGCTCGCCTCGGGAACCCGGGCGATGTCGAGGCTCGCCTGCCGGCGTGCATGGATGTTCGCCATGGTACTCACTGCCCGACTAATGAGAATTCGGGTATTTAAGCCCCGACTTTTTAGCAACGTGGCTCGACCTGGGCGTGGAACGGCATGGCACGGCCTCGGGCGTGGCCTCGGGCACGGGCTTGCGGCGCGTTTCATGGCGACCTGGCGGCGTCGCGCGCGGGAGGGACGCGCGCGACGTTCAATTTAATTGTCATTGACTAGTTATAAGGAGTCTGATTAACTCAATCTTTGTACCTTCTAAAGCCTTTCTTTTTCAATTTATTCCACGCTTGATGACACGTCTGAAGTGA
>JAUQYZ010000068.1 GCA_030587475.1 Candidatus Sigynarchaeum calidifontis | reverse complement strand
GCCGGTCTTGGACAGATCAACCCCCAGTGGATAAATCTCCAACTGCTTTTAGATGTTGCGGATCTCGTCAAGCCGTTGATCGCGGGCCTGCTGCCCGAAAAGCGCAGCGGGTACGCCTCCGACGTGTTCGTGCTGTTTCAAGCGTGCATCGAGCTGGGACAACAGTCTGCAGAACACATGGCCGAGTGGTTGAACAACGCGTGCAAAGTGAAGGGATGTTCGTTCCAATCGTTTCATACAGGAATTTTCTCGAATGGAAAAAAACGACGATACTTCCCAGACCAGCCGGCGCTATCCCGATACTTGAAAGAGGTTGCTGCGGCTGGAAAAACAGAAGAGTTCTGGAACATCGTCCATTTCGCGCATTTTCTCTTGCTGCAAAAGTTAGAACTTGTCAAGAAGAGCTTGAAAATGATCGTCGACGTGCACGACGAGCCTTGCAAGAAGGACAAGAACGACCCGTATTGCTTCGGGCATAAGGAAGGAAAGACCGTTTACAAGACGCTCGTGTTCTCCGTGATATCTGGTGAACTGCACCAGGTCATCGCCGTGTACAAGCTCAAGAAAGGCATGAAGCGGTTGCCGCTGTTCGAGGTTGTTATGGACCGGCTGCGAGCAAATGGATTCACGGTCACGTACGCGCTGGTCGACCGTGAATTTTATCGAAAGGACTTGTTCCAAGCCTTCATCCGCTGGAAGGTCACCGTCATCACGCCGGGACGAAAATGCAGGCAAACCGAGCAATTGATGGAGGACTATTTGCTTGGCAAGTGTGAACGTTTCGGTCGAGGCTTTATGATGCTCCCATACGTCCGCGGGAAGGGACAACCCTTGCTGGAGTTTGATCTCCTCCTCGCGGCAAAGCGGAAGTACCATCTGGATCAAGTGAAGCGTGAATTCGATGCCAAGAAGTTGTCCATCACCGATGCAAAGAAACGCATTTTTCCGCTGGTCATCTTGCGCGCTGGAAGCCGTGGCATCACGAAGATCCGTGGCAACGAGGGTTACATCCGGTTATTGTATCGCCAGCGTTGGTTCATCGAGATCGCCTTCCGCGAGATGAACCGGCTCGGCATCTCGTCCCATCTCCGCGGCCGGGATAGCCGGCTCGGCATCCTCGGCGCAAAAGCCTTGATCTACAACATCTGGCAGGTGCAGCGTTTGCTCGCCGCGAGGGCAGATCCCACGGCAGAGCCGCTCGAACTGAACGAGTTCCTTGGAAAGACCTTTTCTCGCCGGTTCTACCCGTATTTGTCTCCCGTTGGTATGAATCCTTAAAATTAGGCACGATGGATATGGCCAGCTTGATGGAAACCTATAAATCGGGGTGAATTACATACTTAATGATACAACATACTAAAATCGTCTAACGCGAGTACATCCCGTGTAATAGAATCCGATTTCCCTCAATTTTAACGGCGATGTCATCATGGACGTCGATGAAAAAATAAAGAGCCTCTTGAAAAAGGATTATCTCATCCACGAGACCAGGTTTAAGGGTTCATTCGACGGGTTCTACCCGGGGAAAGTGAGGGATAATTATATTGCCAAAGACAAGCGCATCTTGATTGCGACAGACAGGCTCTCTGCATTCGATCGCATCATCACGTCGATCCCGTTCAAAGGTCAAGTACTGAACATGGCCGCAGCGTTCTGGTTCGAAAAAACAAAACAAGTCGTGCCCAACCACGTGATCTCGGTTCCAGATCCAAACATACTCATCGGCATGGAGTGCAAGCCATTGCCCGTGGAGATGGTCGTTCGTGCTTACATCACGGGATCGGCTTGGCGCTCGTACGAGAAAGACCCGAAGAAGGCGATCTCCGGGATCGTGTTCAAGCCGAACCTCGTGAAAAACCAGAAGCTCGACGAGCCCGTGATAACACCGAGCACGAAAGCGGAAAAAGGAACGCACGACGAGGAGATATCGAGGGAGGATATTATCTCGGGAAATATCGTTCCCAAGAGCGTTTATCTGCAAATGGAGGCGTATAGCCTCAAGCTTTTCAAGAAAGGAACCGAGATCGCAAAGAAAAACGGCTTGATCCTTGTCGATGCCAAATACGAGTTCGGTCTTGATAAAAAGGGGAATATGGTCGTCATCGACGAGATCCACACCCCCGATTCGAGCCGGTTCTGGATGGCAAGATCATTCGATTCCTTGTTCGCCGCCAACAAGGAACCCGAGGTGTTGGACAAGGAATTCTTCCGTGACTGGCTCCGTACAGAGAGAAACTTCACTGCCGATGGCCCGATCCCCCCCATAGACGAGTCCGTGAAGATCGCGCTATGCAAGAAATATATCAAGAACTTCGAGCTGATAACCGGGGAGCAATTCGATTTCAACGCGGTTCAGGAAAATGTACATCCGATCACCCGGATCGAAAATAAACTGAGAGAACTTGGCTATATAATGTAACAAGGCCGGATAACAAGAGGATGCCTCAAGATGAGCCATAAAATATTTGTATTTTCTGATGTCGGCGGCATGACGGGTAAAGAAGTGAAACTTGCTGATGGATTTTCCAAGCAGTTCAACACGGCGATACCACGGGTCAAGGTTATCACGGGCTATTTCGTCGACGCCGACGTTTCAAAAACCGATGCAGAAACGATGGCCAAATCCTTATTCATAGATCCCGTAGTGGAAACATTCAGCATCGATGAATTGCCATGGACGGATTTCACGTTTGCCGTGACAACTGGATACAAGCCTGGAGTAACCGACAACGTGGGACACACGGCTTCGATCGCTGTCAAGGATCTCGGCATCAAGATAAAGGGGGCAAGCGGTGATTTCATCCACTCCTTCTCCGCGCACGTCATCTGGAACAAGAAGGCGCAAGTGGTGGACGGTATTGCGAAATCACTCCACAACCCCATCGTCGAGTTTGCACTCGTGTCGAAGGCTGGCATCGAGCTCCCGGATTATAACATCTCCAGGAAACTGGATCCCGACCAGCTGGTTCGAACAATTCCACTTACCAAGGCAAACGATCCTGAATTGGAGGAAATTTCGAAGAAAGGGTTGTTTGCACTCAATCTCGAGGAGATGAAACGCATCCAGGACTATTACAAGAAGCTCGGCCGTGAACCGACCGACATCGAGATGGAGACCTTCGCGCAGACGTGGAGCGAGCACTGCGTGCACAAGACACTCAAGGGTGCGGTCAATCTCGAGATAATCGGGGTCGACGGCTCGAAGAAGAATGAAAGGATGGAGAACATCATCAAGTCCACGATTTTCGATGCCACGCAAGAAATCATAAAAAAATCCGGGAAAAAGAACATATGCATTTCTGTTTTCAAAGATAATGCAGGAATCATATCCTTTAACGATAAATTCAACGCATGTTTCAAAGTCGAGACCCACAATCACCCGTCTGCCAAGGAACCATATGGTGGCGCAGCGACGGGCATCGGTGGCGTCATCCGAGATGTGCTTGCGGCAGGGCTCGGGGCAAAACCCATTGCCGATACTGATATCTTCTGCTTTGCCGAGCCAGATTTTGACCCCGCGCAAGTTCCCGAGGGTGTCATTCATCCCCGGAAGGTCATGGAGGGGGTCGTGTCGGGGGTTCGCGGCTATGGCAACCCCATGGGGATCCCGACAGTGAACGGGGCAATCTACTTCGACAAGCGGTATCTCGGCAACCCGCTCGTCTTTTGCGGCACGATCGGTATCATCCCCCGAACGATCCTCGGCAAGCCCTCGGAGGAGAAGAAGCCCCAGGTTGGCGATTATATGGTGTTCGTCGGGGGAAAAACGGGCCGGGATGGCATCCACGGCGTGACGTTCGCCTCGCTCGAGATGGACAAGTTCACCACGTCGAACCCGGTCCAGATCGGTGACCCGATCACCGAGCAGATGTTTATGGAAGCCATGTTCAAGGCCCGGGACAAGGGCTTGTATAATTTCGTGCAGGATTGCGGCGGTGGAGGGCTATCATCCGCTTTCGGCGAGATGGCCGAAGATCTCGGGTGCGTGATCCATCTCGATGAGGTCCCGTTGAAATACCAGGGGCTGTTGCCGTGGGAGATCTGGATCTCCGAGTCGCAAGAACGGCAGGCGTTCAGCGTCCCGCCCTCGAAGTACGACGAGTTCAAGCGCATCTTCGAGGCAGAGGACGTGGGCGTCTATAAGATCGGCCAGATCACGGGCAACAAGAAACTCGTGCTGAAGTACAAGGAAAAGACCGTTGGCGAGATCGACATCGAATTCCTCCACGATGGCATCCCTAAGGCGACGAATGAGGCCACGTGGAAAGAGGTGAAGCCCGTTTCTAAGCCTTTTCCGGCTCCGTCCAGGTTAGAGGATCCCTTGCTCCGTGTTCTGTCCAGCTGGAACGTGTGCAGCAAGGAATGGGCGGTGCGCCAGTACGATTCCGAGGTTCAAGGCATCACAATAATCAAGCCCTTGCAAGGCGTGAAGGACGACGGGCCTGGGGACGGTGCCGTGATCAAGCCCGACGAGGACTCCTACGAAGGATTAGTCGTGGCGAACGGGATGAACCCGAAGTACGGTGACGTCGACGCGTATTGGATGGCTGCATCTGGCATCGACGAGGCAATCCGGAACGCCGTGTGCTGCGGGGCGGATCCCTGCCACTTGGCATTGCTCGACAATTTTTGCTGGGGAAATCCAAGGGATCCCGTACAGATGGGTCGCCTAGTTCTCGCCTGCAAGGCATGTAAAGACATTTCCATCCCGTTCGGGACGCCCTTCATATCGGGCAAGGATAGCCTGAACAACGAGTATAAAACAGACACCGGCACGATATCAATTCCAGCCACGTTGCTCATCTCGGCTATCGGGAAGTGCGAGGATGTCCGGAAGGCTCGCACCTCCTATTTCAAGGATCCAGGGAATGCGATATATCTTGTCGGTAGGACGGCGGACGAGCTCGGCGGATCGCATTATCTAGAGGCGATCGGCAAGCAAGACGCGAATAACATCGTCCCTAGGGTAGATCCAGCACGGTTCAAGGACGCTTACCAGAAGCTCCACGCCGCGATGATGTCCGATCTCGTCGTGAGCGCGCACGATTGCTCGGAGGGTGGCTTGGCCGTGGCACTTTCCGAGATGTGCTTCTCGGGGGAACTCGGTGCGTCTATCGAGCTGGCGAAGGTGCTCGCGGCGGAATCCTGCGACCGGGACGACCATATCTTGTTCTCCGAGTCGAATGGTCGCATTATCGTCGAGGTCCCGAAGGGGATGGAGGGCAAGTTCGAGAAAGCGATGGCAGGCTCAGATATCTCCCGGATTGGCGAGATTATTTCAACTAAATCATTAAAGGTGAAAGGTATCAAGGGCGAGCTGGTCATGGATATCACCACGGAGAGGTTAAAGGCAGCTTGGCAGAAACCTCTCGATCTCGAGGGCAACTTGGCCAAGCAGTTTTAGAGAGGGAGCATCGTGAAAACAGCAAAAGCACTCGTGTTGAGATTCCCGGGAACGAATTGCCAGGTAGAAACGTCATTGGCACTACGGCGGGCTGGTTTCGAAGTCGCGCAAGCACACGTGAACGAGCTCCTGCACGGCAGCGTGAAGCTGGATGGCTTTCAATTGCTTGCCTTGCCAGGTGGATTCAGTTACGGGGACGACATCGCTTCTGGAAAAGTCGGCGCGAACAAGCTCGTCTTTTTATTACGAGACCAGGTGTTCGAGTTCGCGAGGTACAACTTGATCATCGGCATCTGCAACGGTTTCCAGACTCTCGTGAAGGCTGGATTGCTTCCTGCCACGAGTGGCAAGTTTGAAATACAATCGACGCTCACGTTCAACGATCTCGGCCATTTTTACTGCAGCTACGTGAAGATCAAGAACGTGAACAAGGGAAAGTGCATTTACACCAAGGGTATCGATTGCATCGAGTTCCCCGTCGCGCATGGGGAGGGCAAGTTCATTCTCAAGGATCCAAAAATGCTCAAGACATTAGTAGACAACGACCAGATCGTTTTCAAATTCGTGCTACCGAACGGCGAACCCGCTAAAGGTTTATTCCCCTACAACACGTCGAACACGCTGGACGACATCACGGGCGTTTGCGATCCGTCCGGCCGCATCCTTGGCATGATGCCCCACCCCGAGCGGTACTTGTACCGTGAGAACCACCCGCGGTTCACATCCGGCGCGGGCAGCGACGCCGACAACGGGATGACCATCTTCAAGAACGCGCACGCGTACGCGGTCGAGAAACTCTTGTGAAATGGCGGCTCGAGATCTGGAGCGCCTTTTTTAAATTAACACGAGAACTCGACACGAGCGATGATGTCGTCTTGGATATCCCGTCCGAGTTGCGAGAAATAGGCAGAATAGCCGGAGACCCTGACGATCAAGTCCGGATACTGGTCGGGGTGCGTTTGTGCATCCCGGAGCACGTCCGTGCCGGCCATGTTAACTTGCACGTGGAATCCCCCCATTTTAAAGTAGGTTTCAATGAGGGCCTGTAAGCCCCTTATCCCGTTCTCGTGCATAAGTAGATGTTGGGGAAATCGCATGTTGAGCGAGTCCCCGAACCCGATCTTCGTGTGATCGATCTTGGCCTCGGATTTAAGCATCGCCGTTGGCCCCTTCCGCTCTGCACCATTGCTCGGCGATATGGAGTTAGAGAGGGGCTCCCCCGCGAGCCTACCATCCGGGGTTGCCGGTTCGAGCTTTCCCTCGTATATGTTCAAGCCATACGAGATGAGGCTCGCCTTGAAGTGCCCTCCCAAGCCAAATCGATGACTTGAAACCATATCACAGAAGCGCGAGACCACTTGCGTCGCTATCGAATCGACATAATCGTCATCATTTCCAAATTTCGGCCCATTTAACAAGCGCTGCCGAAGCGTTTCCAATCCTTTGAAATTGGTTTCCAACGCAGCAATCATTTCCGCCATGGTCACTGATTGCTCGTCATAAACGAATTTCTTTATTGCTGCGAGTGAGTCTACCGCGGTACCTAGACCTCCGCCTCCTATGGCACCAAAGTTATATATCGCCCCTCCCTCGGTCATGTCCTTGGCGTTTTCGATGCAACCGTCGATCGTGCAAGAGATTAAAGGATTGTGGTAATGGGTAGCCCAGACCTGATCCCGTAGATTCGTCGCGATGGCGACATGATCCACCATCTGGTTCAGCTGGACGAAAAACGCGTTAAGAAACTCGTCGAACGTCTTGAATAGCAGCGGGTTGCCGGTGTCCACGGTATCTTGATTCCCGAAGAATGTGGTCTTTCCTCGATTGAATACAAGATCCAATGCCGTGGGGAAATACACCTTCGTACCACCCGTAGCCCCGAAGGTTTTCCCGTTGTCGCTCGGTTCCACGCACCCGATAATGCAATAATCCCTCGCGTCTTCCAACGTGTAGCCATCGTTCACCATCATTTTCACGGCGATTTCGTCGTTGAAGAATGCGGGTGAACTGGTCTCCCTGTTCAATTGAATGATTTTTTCAATGAATTCCTTCGGACTTTTATTTGAGATGCGAAACGATGCAGAGGTCGCGAGCTTGGTGTTTTTAATAGCATCAACATCCTTCATACTGTAGAATTTCTCCAGCAATGGATATCTGAAAAGAACGTAGTCTTGAAAAATATGGGCTTGAAGGTCACGTACCACGATCCGTGCCACGCGGGTAGGCACATCGGGATTTACGGCGAACCGAGGGCGCTTCTTGCACGGGTGGCAACGATCGTGGAGATGGCCACGATAAAGGAAAGTGCAAAATGCTGCGGAGCGGGTGGGGGCGTGAAGAAGGCGTTCCCGGATCTCGCGCTGGACATAGCGAAGAGCAGGGTGAAGGAGGCGGAGCAGACAGGAGCCCAATATCTCGTTAGTATCTGTCCGTTTTGCCACCGGAACCTTTCTGATGCCATTAATACACTAAAATCACCAATAAAGATGATAGATTTAATTGAATTGATAGATCAAGCATTATAGAGCGTGACATGGATGAGCTTCAAAAGAGATCTGGAAGAAATCGCGAAAAAGAACGAAGAATTGAAGAACTCGGTGTTCACGGGCGTGGAGATGTTGACTATCTTGTGGGAAACGAGGCCCGACATCATCGAGCGGATTCTACCACCACCATTGTTACCTGTTAAACGGCCCGTCGTGCTCGCCTTCCTGGCATACTATCCAAAGACGAACCAGGGGCTCCCATACCACGAGAGTGCCCTTTTCTTGCGGGCACAATTCAAAGAAGAGAGCGGAAATTACTACCTCGCCATGCATGTTACCGACGACCGTGCCATGATCGGTGGGCGGGAGATCTGGGGGTTTCCGAAGAAAATGGCGGATATCCACCTGGAACGTGATGGAACAGACGTGCATGCTTGGTCCGAGCGTGTCGGCACCCGGAACATCGAAACACGCGTGAAATTGACCGGGAAGTTCAACGATCCAGCGACGCCCAAAATAATCAGCGACCTCGGGCTGTTACCAACGCGGAAAAAGCCTGCTGTGAACTTCAACTTCAAGTACTTCCCCGCACCCGAAAAAAGCGGATTTGATTACAAGCCTAGACTTATAAGGCAAGAAACCACCATCGTACCGCAATCAATGGAAATGGGGGCGGCCACGATCGACCTGAAGTCATCCCCACATGATCCCTGGGCGGAACTGGAGGTGGTGAAGGTACTCGGCGCCCTCTACATAAAATCGAATAACACGATGTATCCCGGCTCGGTAGTGGCGGAGGTTGATGGCCGAGCCTTCGTTCCCTATTCATTTATCAAATGGGATTGGTATTGAGACATCAGGCTGAAGTTAATAATATTCACGGTGGATCTCGCGTTTATTACGTCGCCTTGACCATGGTCATCATCGTGTGGGGCGGTAGCTTTCTCGTGATCGGCCAACTGGTCGCGTTTGCCACGCCCCTCACTATCGCCACGTGGCGTGCCTTTTTCACCTCGGGAATCTTCCTGGCCATTCAACCTTACGCGAAGATACGGGGCTGGTGGCAAAGAGTGAACTCCGGCAAGCTTTCCCCCCGACATCGCAATCGTTCAACCCTCTTCATCGTCATCGCCGGATTGTCGGGAGTCGGGTTCTACTTCCCTGTCCAGTACGGGGCGGTAGAGTTGGCAGGGCCGTCGATCGCAGCACTCATGGTTTGCTTAGGTTCCCCCGTCATCATAATCGGGCTGTCCGCTCTCATTTTCAAGGAGCGAGTAGGCTGGAAAGGCGGGGTTGGGCTTCTACTCGCGTCGTTCGGCGCGCTCTTGATCATCACGGGGGGAGATCTCTCGACCCTCACGCCGAGGTCGAGTAATTTCTTTGGAAATCTCCTCGTGCTTCTCACGCCCGTTCTATGGAGCACCTTCTCGATCTCTTCAAAAAAAGCGCACGAGTTTGAGACCCCGCTGAAAACAATCGCTTTAACCATGCATGTCGGAACCGCGGTGCTCGTCCTTTTTTCCCTGATCTCCCAGGACGTGGTCAACTGGGGGGTTGCGCTGCAGCATCCTGTATTCCACCTTGGCATGCTCTACATTAGCTTGGGATGTAGTGTCTATGGTTACTTTGCGTGGAACGTCGCCCTTTCAAAGCTGCCCGCGGGTAGCGTCGGGTCATTCCTCTATGTCGAACCCTTCATCACGGTCTTTTTCGCCTGGACCCGTGGGCAATTTATATCCCCACATGCCATCCTGGGCGGCGTGATAGTGTTCTTCTCGTTGATTCTGATCACCCGGACGGGGAAGGGCATGAAAACGTAGTATCACTTATCGCTCACTTTCCTCTTGCCTTCATGATGACATGTCGATGCTGGCGAGCATCTTCTTCATGTTATTAACCTTGAGCTTGAATTCATCCTTGTTCTCGATCCCGGACACTTCATTCCCGTCTTTCCTAGTCTTGACGAGTTCTAGCAGCGGGTTTTGCAAGAAATCGAAGACATGATCTAATTTCGACTCTGTTATGCCCGAGAACTCCTCGGCCTTCAGCAGGTCTTGCTTCAATTGCCTTGTCTGGTGCCAGCCGGGATTTCTCCCGAGGTAGTCGAGGACGTCGAGTATAATCTTGGACGCTTGTTGATTGTTCATTTTATGTCCCGAAAGATTCGTGACCGCTTCGTTGGTGATGATCTCGTTATCGCGGATGAGGGCAATGAGATCTTCAATGGAAAACGGGGTACTCAAAAATTTTTCGAATAATAGCTTGAACCCGTGCAAATCAACGTGGCTAACATAAATATCTCTTTTACGCAGCTTCATCACGTCTTGCAAGTCGCCTATCGCCCAGCTAGACTCCTGGGTGATGACCAAGACGTGGCACTGATCCTGGCGATGAATGAATTCCATAAAATTAGCGATGAATTCGGCACGAAGCGCGTTTTTTGAAAAGAAACACGCGAGGGAAAGTTTATCCTTTTGATCCTCGCAGAGCAAGCCCTCGATTACGGATCCCATGTCGTTGGCAAGGGACGGGAACGCCTTTATGAAGGAGAGCTTGGTCTTGATGGCGACCTTCTCCATCGATAGAATGCCGATCACATTCAAGATCGCGTGTATATTCTCCGACAAACCTTGTAAGTTCGAAGACTCTACATTCCTATTGAAATCCATCAATAACAATTCGATGGGCAGTACTTTCCCCACATTTCCGAACTTGAGGGAGAATGCAAGGAAATCATGGTCGTCAAGATAAAAATCGAGGGATTGATACAATTTTGGATCCTTTTCCTTAATTAAATCCCTGAACAAATGGCATCCTTGCTCATAATCGCTCAGCTCGGCCCGTTCGTCATAATTTATGGACGCTTTAGCGGGATCGGATGCAAGCCTGTTGATATAGGTATTTAACGCGCGTCCAGCTCGCTCTAGGAATCCACGCACGTGAAATAACAGGTCATCAACATTCGCGGCCGGTAACGGTTCCTTGTGCACGAGCAAGTAACTTGTATTCTCGATAACATGAACACGCACGTGTAATCTATGTATCCGGTCATCAAGGACGTATTGGAGCATCGTCCGGGAACCGCGACGGCCAATCGATTCCTCATTCGTTATGTCCGTGAACCCCCGGGCAAGTAGCGCATCGATAAGCGATTCTATCTTGTGTGGTTCCTTGAGCTTGCAGCAAATAAGACGGCGAAAGTATTTCACGTCTTTTTTTTTGCCAGGGATTAGCTTTGTAAAAAAATTTCCTACATCGTCCTTCCACACGTTTACTTTTTTCGAGAATTGTTCGAACGGCCGTACCCGGCGCTCTTTCCCCTCGGAACTCGTTTCAGGTTTGCCGGCCATCTATGGACCACTATAGGGGTTATTTTAAAGCGTTTGCAAGAACGACGATCATGATCACGATGGGTATCGCCACGACGAGGAACGTGATGTAAACTTTCCAACCGAACCTGCTCCACGATGCAAGGGTGGCGCTGACCTTTTTCCCCGTCTTCGCGGACCATTCTTGATAGTTCTTCTCCCACGTCTTCACTTGCTTTTGTATCTCCTCCTTCTTGGTGTTGAGATCCTTGAATGCTTTTTCCGTGCTTTGCTGGCCGAGTTTCTTGAGATTCTCCATGCCGTTCTTCACTTCCGCCTCGAAAGCTCCCCAATCCTGCTCGATCTTCTGCTTGATCGCGTCGGCATTCTTCAAGTTCTGGTAATGGAAGTTCTCCAGCTTTTCAACGTTCATTAGCACGTTCTGGTTGATCTTTTCGTTTAAATCGCGCATCTTCTTTCCGATATTTTTCCAATCCGCCTTGATCTTTTCCAGGTCGATCGGTTTAACTGCCTTTCCTTGGGTTCCCTTTCCATCCTTTTTTAGTCCCGAATCTTGGTCCCCGGTGTTCATTTTTCCTTCTGGCGCGCCTGGATCGGATTCGTCGCGAGACATGTGATTCCACGGAATGTGTGATGTGGTAATATTACGAGGAAAATGCAGTTCACACGTTTTAAGTTTGGTCGTGATGAGTCGGAGGATCCATATCCTTTAGAGGATCTTGGTTTACTGGATGTAATACCTCCCGTTCTCGTCCTGCCTCACGATGCCTGCATCGACCAGGTTTCCAAGAATAAACTTCATGAAATCCTCCCGGATCTCGAGTGCAGTGGAGATCTCAACCAACGTGAAGCCATCGATCGCTTTCTCCGGATTGTTTATCAACAACTCCAAAGTTTCCCGTTCTTCTTCCCCTTGCACTGCTTTGGCGATCGCGATTTTCAGTCGCTTCAAAATTGCATCTTTCTTCGCATAGGTTTCTTTATATGAAGCAGTAATGTCATCCAATTGCTTGTTCAACTTGGATAGCTCGGTTATCTTGTCCTTCAAGGAAATTTTCGGGCGGGTCTCGGGACTTTCGACAAGTTCACCCATGTCGAATACCTGGGAATCTATATTGAACGTGATGATCTTCGGGTTCATGGCAGCAGGCCCCACGTCGCACCGGATGACGAAAGCCTGCTTGAGCTTGTACAAGTGTGGATTTGGGCCCGGCGTCTTCTCATTCTTCTCGGCGTCGTCTATTTCGACGAAACCCTTCTGTTCCAAATCCTTCAAGTGCTTCAAGATGGCTTGCCTCGATACGGCGATCAGCTCCTCCAGCTTTCCTATTGGCAAAGGCCCTTGAGCAAGATATCTCAAGATCTTCCTTCGCACGTCGTTTCCCATGATGTCGAAGATCTCGTCGAAATCCACGAGCCCCCACCTCTAATAATAAAAAAATTAACCATAAAGCGATTCCTTGGGATCCATCGAGCCCGGCTTGGCCAGGTAGGTCTTCTTCTCGCGATCCGACAAGCCCTTCACCTTCGCTATGGCGTCGGTGAGATGCTGTCTAGTTATCTTCACTTGCTGGATGGATTTCTCGTCCCCGGGCTTGGCGGAGCTCTTGAATATCGCCTCGCGGATCGCTAGGAGGGTCGATTCGTCGACGAGTGCCTGGATGTCCGCGCCTGTCATGCCCTCCAGTTCTTCGGCTATCTTGTTGATGTCGATATCCTTGTCCAAGGGTTTGTCCTTGAAGTGGATCTTCAAGATGGCTTTCCGGGCTTCTATGTCCGGCATCGGGATGAACACGTGCCTTCCGAATCTGCCCGCGCGGAGCAACGCCGGGTCGATGATGTCGGGACGGTTAGTTGCAGCGATCAGGAGCACGTTCTTGAGTTCTTCGAGGCCGTCGATCTCCGTGAGCAGCTGTGAGATCATACGCTCGGTGACGTGCGAATCGCCGGCATCACCACCCCGTGCTGGCGCGATCGCGTCGATCTCATCGAAGAAGATGATGGCTGGTGCTGCCTGCCGCGCTTTCCTGAAGACCTCGCGGACAGCCCGTTCGCTTTCGCCGACCCATTTGGAGATAAACTCGGGACCTTTCACGGCAATGAAATTAGTCTCGGTCTCATGTGCGAGTGCCTTTGCCAGTAGAGTCTTGCCAGTACCCGGCGGGCCATAGAGGAGAATACCCTTCGGCAAATTAGCTTTCATATGCGCGAAGAGCTCGGGGTATTTAAGCGGCCATTCCGCTACCTCGCGAAGTTCTTGTTTTGCAGTTTCCAAGCCACCCACGTCATCCCATGTTTCCTTGGGCGTCGTGATCAGCACTTCCCTGAGCGCGCTGGGTTCGATTTCGCCAAGGGCATTAGTGAAGTCGTCCTTGGTGACCTTCATCTCCTTCAAGAGCTCTAAGGGGATCTCCTTGTCGATCTCGATCTTTGGGAGATAACGCCGAAGGGCACGAATTGCCGCCTCCTTTACGAGGGCGGAGAGGTCAGCGCCAACGAACCCGTGTGTTTTCGAAGCAAGGTAATCAATATCAACATCGGGGGCAAGCGGCATGCCGCGGGTATGAATCTGGAGGATGTCCTTGCGCCCATGTGCATCGGGAACGCCGATCTCGATCTCCCGGTCGAACCGCCCCGGTCGCCGGAGAGCCGGGTCGATCGAATCCGGCCGGTTTGTTGCAGCGATTACTATGACCTTCCCGCGGGACTGCATCCCGTCCATGAGGCTGAGGAGCTGGGCAACGACCCGCCGCTCGACCTCGCCAGTCACCTCCTCGCGTTTCGGGGCGATGGAATCGATCTCGTCAATGAATATGATGCTCGGGGCTTTTTCTTCCGCCTCGTGGAATATCTCCCTCAAACGTTCCTCGGATTGCCCGTAAAACTTCGACATGATCTCCGGGCCAGTGAGCGAAATGAAGTGCGCGTCTGTCTCGCTAGCTACGGCCTTGGCAAGCAACGTCTTGCCAGTTCCCGGAGGCCCATACAAGAGCACGCCTTTTGGCGATTCTATGCCGAGGTGGCTGAATATCTCGGGATGCCGGATGGGGAGCTCGACCATCTCGCGGATCTTCTGGATCTCGTTATCCAAGCCTCCGACGTCCTCGTACGAGATATGGGGCCCTGTCTTGACCTCGCTCGCCTGTTGCTCGATGATCTCGATCCGCGTGCTCGAATCGACTATTACAGCATCCGCGTTGGGGCGGTAATTCACCACGGCGACGTACAAAACGCCTCCCATGGACATCCGAAGCCCGAGAATGTCGTTCCGTGACAGGACGACCCCTTCGAGCCTCTCTGGAGGCAGTTTTATCGGGTTGTTCAGCCGCATGTCGACCGGAGCGAGGGTGACTTGCTGGGCCGGTTTCACTTGTATGGGGCCCTTTATGAGGACATATTCGTCGATGCTCACGCCGACGTTGCGGCGGATCGCGCCGTCGACACGGATTATCCCTTGATGATCATCTTCAGCGAGGCCTGGCCACACTTTTGCCGCAGTCTTTTTACCAGAAAGGGAGGAAATGGAGACGACATCCCCCGTGTTCAAGCCCATCTTCCGCTGGACGAACGGGTCGATGCGCACGAGCCCGTGGCCAGCATCCCTGGTTAAGGAGGGGGCAACCCTCAGCTTGACCTCGATCGGTCCTTGTGAACTGTTGCTACTTGACATGAGCATTTCACCTACATAATATGAGATTCGTTAATGAGGTGTAAAAAAGGATATCGATCTATCGTTCGGCCTTGCGTACCTTTATCTCGAGCACGCCGTTGTTAAGTCGCCACTGCAAATCCTCGGCCTTGGCGTTTTTTTCCAGCAGGATCGTCTTTTCGTAGTGCCGGCTGTTGCCATGGGCTTCCACGCGCAATGTTTTCCCGTTGACACTAACTTTCACATCGCATTCCTTGACACCCGGCAAGTCCACGTTCACGGTCGTGCTCCCGTCTTTCTCCTTGAACGTTTCCGAGAACGGTTCATTCGCCCCGTTTTCTTCTGCTTGGACGGGCTCGGGCGCCAGGATTTTTTCTTCGCCACTGAGCATGGGCACGCCGTGCTTGGCAAGAAGCGATCCGAATCCTTGTTCTATGAAACTTTCGAGACGAGCCTTGAGCTCGGGAAACTCGCTTGGGTCCCCGTAGATCCGGATGATGGGTTCCTTCATGTCACTCCCGGATATGATTTCATAGCCGAACTTGCGACTTTTCTCGATTGGCTGCCTTTTCCCGTCCCGGTGCTTGCCTTCCTTTGCAAACTCACCATCCTCGGTATCTTCATCCGTGTCAAGTGGCGAGAACCGGGATTGGATGCCAAACGGGTCTTGGCCGAAGAACTTGGCATAGCGCTTGAGCATGTCGTTGAATATCTTGTCTACCGAATCGAATGCCATGTGCCTATCACCACAATTTTGATCTTGTTAATGTGCAACTTCAAGTTACACAATATCTGATCTGGCTTTTAAAGTTGATCCTTTTCAAAAATGCATAGATGCGTCACGGCAAGAACCTATATCATTGCAAGCGTAAGGACTATAATAAGTACCCGTGCTATATGCATTAGTAACGAGACAAGTAATGGATGCATTCGTTTGTCGTGAAGGCTTACTCGTCCCGGCATGATTTCACAATAAGAAAGGTCGTTCATTCGTGAGTTCAAAAGTTCAGTCGTGCAAAAATGGTTCGATGGATCATTTACTCCGCGAGGGCCGGATCGTTGCGAAAAGTAACGTTGATCTCACCCCTGAAATTATTAGCATGCTCGGTTCTGTCCACGGCACATATTTAGAAAATAATGGCATCATCGTCATCGGCCGGGATTACCGCAGGGACTGCCGGATGTTGAAAAGAGCCTATACCGCAGGAGCGATGTCGACGGGTATCGATATTCTTGATTTGCATGTTGCTCCCTTGCCCCTGGTCGAGTTCTGCATTAGGCGGTTTGGGGCATCTGGTGGCGTGTATTTCACCTCTGGCCACGCGCAATTCGATGAAATCAGCATGCGTTTCTTCAACTCGCTCGGCATTGAGCTTCCCAAGAATGAGATGGATAAAATATCTTCCATCTGGGAAAAAAAAGCCACAAAGCGCGTTCCACCTGCCAATGTTGGCAAGCTTTCAACGATCCCGCATACGGAATCGGTTTATCAAAAAGCAGTGCCTGGTTTTATCGATAAAAGCGTCATCAAGGGCAAGAAGATGGTGCTGGACTGTTCGTACGGGCCTTCAGGCGAGATATCCCCGACCTTGTTCAGTAACCTCGACATCGAGATTATTTCGCTCAATACATTCGTTCCGAACGAAATCCAGACGACTATACCAAATTATCATTCAATTAAACAGATTTCCAACATCATCAAGGCATCTTCGGCCGAATTAGGCGTCGTGATGGACGTGGACGGGTCGCGAGCACTATACCTGGACGAGACAGGCTCCATCGCCGATTTCGACCAGATCCTTGCTATCTTCTTGCTATACGAGAAGTCGATAAAGAATAACCGCCAATCACCGGTCATCCTCTCCCAAAGTCCCAGCAGTATCATCCCGAAGATATGCGCGGATTGCGAGCAGCAGTTTTTCGAGGTAGATAACACGCCCGGTGTCATTTCCGAAAAAATAAAGGAATATCGGGCCATTTTCGGCGCGTCGAACACGGGCAAGTTCTATTTTGCCGAGTACGGGCCTTTCAGCGATGCAAACCTCACCACGCTCAAGCTCTTGGAGATCATGGGAGAGACCGGGATGCCGTTGTCGAAGCTTACACGCGAAACGCCGAAGACCATAAAGGGCTTCAAGGACATGACCATCAATGCAGAGGTTCTCGACGAGCTATTCAATATATTCGATGTCAACAAGAAGAAATCCAGTTATACCGTGATCGACGCCCTTTACGGTATCAAGGTCATCTTCGAGCCTGGTAGCTGGGTGCTTTTGAAGCCGTCGCTTCACCGGGATGCAATAGAGCTATCCGCGGAATCTCCAAACAAAGAAACTATTAACGAGATGATAAAGGAGATGGAACGCATCTTGCTCGCCGAGGAGGAGAAGATTGCGAGCGCAAAGGAGAAATTGACGGGCGTTTCGGCAACAAAAATGATATGATCTGCTTCGATTGAGTTCGCTAGCTTCTCAAAGACTATTTATTCATCATTTTTTTCATCCCAATGCCCTTCGACGAGTCGCCACATTCTCTTGTTCTCCTCCGCGGCTCTCTCCGCCAGCGCCGTGTCCCAATCTTGTACGAAATGCAATTTACGGGACCAACGGTTGCTGAGCCGTTCGATCTCTGGTGGGATGGCCCGGAGCGTGCGATATTCGATACGTTCGAGATTCCAGCACTCGCCAAGGGAACCGGGGAGCGTGTCGATTGCCGTGTTGTTGATGTCGATGTCCCTGAGCATCGGCCAAGAACCAAGGCTCGCTGATAGCTCGCGCACTTTCGTCCCGTAGATGTCGAGCAACTCCAAAGTTTCATAAGATGATCGAGCTTAGGCAATTTACGAGGTAGTTCAGTGAGCATGCTGGATCCGATCATCAATGGACGAACCTATGACGTCGATACGAACCCTCTCGAAACAAGCCGATATGACGGGCACGATCACGTGACTCACTTGCGGCGTCTCGCTCGAACCCGGCGTGGTGCGCTGCGGCGACTGCGACTGGATCAACCCGCTCCGAGAACTCGGCTTGATCTGAGCCAACACACCAGCCAGCCATCTAGCCAGACCCGCGCGCCCGCCCTTTTTAGGACTTTTCCCCTTCTATTTTTTTGGAATATGGCCATCCAATATAGAACAGCGCATCGCATCGAGCAGCGACGAGCAGCGCAGCCACTAAAAACCGGGGACGAAGAAAAAGGACTAAAAGCCGGGATACTCGTACGGTTCAATACGCATCGAAAATCAATAGATTTTAAAGTTTTATCTTGGAATGATCATTGACAAGTTAGGCGCGTCGAGATTCCGTTTGCACCATCTATGATAGAGCGTGAAGGCCGCACGAGCATAAAAATTCCAGAGGCAGTCCAGCAGCGACTTGCTGGCATTCTCCGTGCTATGGAGGAGACGTCAGAGCTCACGCGGTGCGTGGTCGTTACCCGGACGGGCATCAAGATTGCACCCGATATGGACGCGGATAGTTATAGCGCGAGCAGCGCAGCCTTGATTGATCTTGGCGAAAGGGTCGTTGCGAGTCTAGAACATGGTACGCTGGAAGAACTAGTTATCAATGCTATGGGCGGTTACGTTATCCTTGCTGCAGTAGGGAAAGAGTTTATGCTGCTCGGAGCAACATCGGCAGCCTTGAAAATGGGCTACTATCTCCCTTTTGTTCGCAAAAAGGCTTGGGAGCTTGAAGCCATCATCTACGGGTTGAAGGGCGCCGCGGCCGAGGCAGCACCAGGGATCAAGGCCCAGGAAATCCCGACCATCCCGGTCAAACAGCCTGCGGCAAATGAAAATCCGGAAGGCGGGAAGATATCGACGGCCGAAATCAAGGCGGCCGACATACAAGCGATGAACGACGTGCTCGCGGCCTTTGACGAGTTCGGCATCAACGATGACTTCACGAAATCGCTTGGCGATGGCGCCGTTCCGACAGTGAACATCTCCACCGAGGAAATGAGTGTTATAAGCCAGCAGATAGCGCAGCAAGAACCAGCCGCAAAAAAAATAACCGTGGAACCCGCCCCTGCTTCCCAGGCTCAGAAAGCA
Source organism: Candidatus Sigynarchaeum calidifontis (assembly GCA_030587475.1). Lineage (GTDB taxonomy): Archaea > Asgardarchaeota > Lokiarchaeia > Sigyniarchaeales > Sigyniarchaeaceae > Sigyniarchaeum > Sigyniarchaeum tengchongense. The sequence continues at coordinate 10,334 of JAUQYZ010000068.1, read as the reverse complement.
CCGGGCGCGGCCGAAAAGGCAGCGCAACTGGCCGATTGCCCCATTCCGCTAGAAGCCGGGGAGGTGCCGCCAATACCGCTAAGCACGGAGGAGCTCGTCACGGAGGGCGGATCTGCTGCCGTGCCCGAACACGCACAAGCGCCTATTAGCGCCGTCGAAGCGGCACCGTCCAGCCAGGTAGAGGTGCAAGCCCCGCCTTTAGCGGCTGCCAAGGCCCAGGTGCAGCAACCCGTGGGGATTAAGGCCCAGGCGCCACAGAAAGCCGAACCCGCTAATGCTTCTCCGGCGGGTGCAGCACCATCGTTTGATAATGCTTCTGAATATGATTTCGACTTCGATGTGACTAAAACTCCGGAGAAGGAAGTCGTGGTTCCTGAACAGGATTCTATGAGTGACACGCTCAAGGCGCTTGGCTGGGAAGAGGAAGAAGACAAGTAGTGACAAGCGAACATGAATTCTTCCTTGAAAAAAGCGTATCAGCTGTTGCATTTTCCCTTGTTCTTGTGTGTCATCGTTTCTTGCCAGTTAATGATTGGTCGAGGCGATATGGTAATCCAGGCGGGAGTCCGATCCCTTCCGATCGCCCCCCTGGAACGGGAACTGCTCCTGGTACTGTCGGGCCTCGCGAACCTCTCCTCCGTCGAATCGTTCTTGATCACGGGGATCGTCGTTCTACTTTTCACGATTGCATCGATAAATCGTCGTCATTTTATCACATGCCTGATCATGTACCTTTTTTTCCTGTTCTTCTTCACGACATACTTTTTTTCCCGCCTCGCACCCGGAATGTCCTCATACATGTCTGCATGGATCGGTACATCCATTGCTGTGGCATCCGCGGTAGTAATGGCTTTTTCCGGGATCCCTGCGCTACTATATCGGAAGTTGGCTGCAAGATCGGTGAAAATGCTCAGGGAGCGTTCACCTGCCGGGGCATCCTTTAAAAAATGCAAAAATTGCGGTGCGCAATTCGTCTCGAACCCTCGTTATTGTTCGAAGTGTTTGACGGAGATGGCGTGAAAAACCCGCTGGATCACTTGATCTCCTTCAAGAACATAAGCGGATAACCAAGTTCGGGGATCCATTGGATTTTTCCAGTGATATGGGTCTGCTTGTAGACCAGGTCGATCTCCAGGTCGATCATATGTTCCTTGATGAGCGTGTAATCAAATTCGTGTCGTTTCGTGTATTGCTTCCCGCTGTCGACGTTGATGCGAAAGCGAAGGTCCCGGACGAACGGCTGGCTTTTGAAAGACGCGATAACACCATCCTCGACCTTTCTCATCACCTCTTCATTATTCACGACTGGCATACCGATGATGCTATGAAATATCGCGCCGAGCTTTATACCCGCCTCGAAGCATGCACGTTCCCTGTCCGTGATGGATACGTCGAAATATTGGTCAACAGATTTTTGTTCCTTGCCGGTCATATCGATCACGTCAAATAAATAATGGAGGCCCCGGCGTTCTGCAATTTGCTAATGTGTGACATTCCACCATATGGCCTCATTATGGAATCGATGGATTTACGCAGTTCAATAGCTTGTGCCTCGCTTTCCGCAAGGCTGTAAATGGCCGGGCCGAAACTGGACATGCCTGCGCATGGTGCACCTGCCTCTCGCCAGTCTTGAAGCATTTGCCGATATGCCCTCCCTCGCAGCCCCACTTCGATTTTCTTGAAACCCGTGTCTTGAAAGAAGTTGATACATTCGCAAATCTCCTTGAATCTTTGCTGCTTGATTGCCGGCAGCATCTTCATAAGAATGACGTGCGCGAGCTGCTGTACCTCGGATATAGGAACCGGGCAACGATGTTTGAATATTTCGACCTCTTTAGCATCGTGCGCTCCACTATCAAGCATTGGAATGCCGATCACGGCACGCCATTCCCCGGGCAAGTCATCCCTGGAGAGAACAGGGGCTGGTTTTGCGTTCGATGCGGATGATGGTAAGAACGATTCCTTTTCCTTCCCAGCGCCGTATTCATGGCCCCCGTCGATTATGACCCCCCCGTGGAAGTAGGACGTGACGCCGATCCCTGAAGTGCCGCCTCGATTGACAGTTGAGGCCAAGATTTCCTTCGGCAAGGGTGTTTTTTCGAGCTTCAAGAGCCGGGAGATGCCATCGCCAAGCGCCAGCGCGAGCTGCGTCTTGGATCCCAGTCCCACGTGGCGTGGAATGATTTCCCGCACCCTTATGGAAATCCTGGCTTTATCTGGGCCGGGACCGAGACGGTGCAAGATGTCCGACACCAGCTCGTCGATATACTTGCCTTCCACATCCTTTGGGATGTCGAGCTTGAGTGGCGGCGATTCCTTCGTTTCAAAATCGATTTTCCAGCTCGGATTTGAGAGGGTAAAGCCTATGCTGCCGTCTATTCTCCCAATCGAGCCGTTCATGTCGATTAATGTCGCGTGAAGCCTGCACGGGGTCTTTATCTGGAGTTTCATACCTTGCGTTTGTCCCCTTAGTTCTTTTCATCCGAGCTGCCCGATCGGAATAGCAAAGTGGTTCACGCGTTTCTCTTCATTCCGTTTTCTAAAAACTTTTTACTATTTTGGCAAAAGGTGATGTACTGGCGAATTCTTACGTTGTATAGATCCTCGAGGATGACAGCTGATGACAGACCTAGAAGGCATCGCGAACCACATGCTCGATGCAAATAACCTGGATGATGCCGTGATCGATCGATTGAAGGAACTATACAAATTATTCAAGCCAAAGCTTAATGAAAGCGTGTTATTGCAACTTAGCAAGTCCGTTCTTGAAGAGGTAAAGAAGTCCCGCGTCGGGCCGCGGGAAGGCATCATCAAGAATATTCTTGCGATGGACAAGGCTGCACTCACGATCGGCGAACAAGGTGTTGGCTGCCGTGGAATGGGCGATTTCGTCGCCCACGAGTTCATAACAAAAATGGCAAGCACGAGCCAATCGGCCTTCCTTGCGCCTCAATCAATGGATGACGCGGGCGCCGTACTCATTAGCTCGGAAGGCGGGACGAAGTTCATCGTCACCAAGATGGAAGGGATGCACTCGCGATTGAGCAACTATCCATTCATCGCCGGGTTCCACGTAACACGTGCTTGTCTCCGGGATTTGCTCGTTAAGGGGGCACGCCCCGTCTCGATTATGGTCGACATCCACCTCGGTGACGATTGCGATATCTCGAAGCTGTTCGACTTCATGGCCGGTGTCTGCTGCGTTGCAGAACTCGCCGGGGTTCCAATCACTGCAGGATCGACGCTTCGCATCGGTGGCGATATGGTCATCGGGGATCGGATCACGGGGGGCATCGCTGGGGTAGGTATATGCGACCGGATCCTCGCGAGGAAAAACATCGCATTAGAATGCGACATCTTGATGACGGAAGGAGCCGGAGGCGGGACGATCGCCACGACTGCCATCTACAACAGCCAACCCGATGCGATCATCCACACGCTTAACATCAAATTCGTACTGGCGATGAATGCTCTCCTGGATAGGCAGGACTTGCTCGAGGGGATATATTGCTGCAGCGATGTCACGAATGGAGGCTTGCGTGGTGACTTGTTTGAGATCTTGCGGGATTCCAACCTTGGTGCTGACTTGCACGAGCCAGAAATCCGGTCGCTTGTTAACAAGGACGTATTAGCACTTCTCGACGGCACGGGAACGGATTACCTCGGTGTTTCACTTGATGCACTTCTTGTTTTTTGCAAGCCTGCCTTCACAAGCGCTATCATCGCGATGTTGGGGGAAAAAAGCATCAAAGTCGAGAAGATCGGCCAATGCAAGAGGGAAAAAGGGATATATTTGCATCTTGTTAACGGTCGCACGGTAGAGATGGTACCACGATTCCGGGAATCCGCTTACACGCCGATTAAGAAGGTGATCGGTGAAAAAAAGGATGTATCGAGCCAAGAAATGATGAACACACTTGTCCAGAATACCTATCAATCCGCAATTGACAAAAAGCGGCGCGTTCTTGACTGGATCACGAAATCGAGTTCGCGTTAGAGGCTTGAAAAAACGTGTCTACCGACGATCATGATCTATTACTTGATCGAAATACGCCGTCCCGCGGGGTAGGCTCGCTGGAGGAGGCCATCTCCGACATCAACAAGTTTTTGCCGGGGATAATAAATGGCACGCGATATCTCGATATAATAGATGCACATCAAGCCGTTTTCGATATAAAAAAGAATCACGGGCTCAAAATAAGTCCGGTCGTGAAGATACTTCTCACGTTGAATGGCTCCGTCACGCAAGCTTTGCAATCGATCCAGGACTCCCCCGACACGCATGTCAAGGTCAAGACATTGAACCAGGTCATCGTTGGGCTGTCCAATGAAGAGATCACCGAAAACATCTATACTCTTTTGCACATTTCCCGCGGTGCCTTGTTCAACTACAGGAAAGTCGTTCTTCATGCAAATGAAATGAACCTGGCCCTCGCGATATCGATAACACCACTATGTCGATTAAGCAAGGATTTCCAGGACGATCTCTTGCATGCTGACAAGCCGATCGGCTTATTACTCGAGAAATACAAGTTGGAGGTTCTGAGGCGCATCTCGGTCATCGACGTCGTTGTCGATTATGGTTTTTTCGGTGACACCTTTAAAACCAAGCCGTGCCAGTTGATTCCTTACCGGGTTTATGATATCACATTTCACGGCGAGATATTGATGAAAATCGTCGAATTCTTCAATCCTTTCTTGTAAATTTATGGGATCCGACGGATCTATAAGTTAACTTTCTTCAAGAGTCCTATCAATGCCTGGTAGGTCTCGTTCATGTCATCAATATCGAGCAGGGGTTTCCCTGTTAGGTTGAATTCTTGCACAGCCTGGCTGGCTGGTAAAACGCCGAGTACCTTCACGTCTTGGCGTGAGGGAGGAAATTTTTCGCGCAAGATGCGCTCGCTTTCAAGCGTGAAGCGGTTGCCGATGATATACTTGTTGTTCACCTTCAAGGTCATTTCCTTGGTCAATTCGATGATTCGCTCGGCCGTTTTCATTCCCATCGCGCTTGGGTCGGTGATGATGAATAAATCGTCGATGTCCTTCATCGTTCGGCGGGAGAAATGTTCCAGGCCTGCTGCCGTGTCTACCAATATGATATCGTAGGCATCCTGGATTGTATCAAGGATCCCGGTGATCGCCGAATTGATAAAGCAATAACACCCCTCGCCCTCGCTCTTGGACATGACGATGAGGTCGAAGGTTTCCCCCTCGACCATTATTTCGAAGGTCTTGGCCTCGAGGTAATTTGCTTTGTCAAAAGAAGGATTTAGCTTTCCTTTGTTAATCTTTTCCCTGAGTTCTTGAGCAATGCCACCGACCGTGTGGCTCCTATCAACCTTGATCCCGAGAACATCCGGCATGTTGGTGTCTGCGTCGACATCGATAACGAGTAGCTTCGGGAGCGGCTCCTTGCTTTTTAAATATTTCAAAGTAAGGGCAGCTACTGTCGTTTTACCCACCCCCCCCTTCCCCGAGACCGCGATAATCCTGTTCTTGCGTTTCTGGACCATGAGCTATCAAGGCTAGGAATGTACCACCTTGGCGATAAAACCATTGATTTTTAAAAAACACAGTCGCAACTAACCAATAAAAATGTGGACATGGTTGGATATCATCATATGACGTTCTGATAGACGATGGCGGGGTTTCCCATCACATTCTTGATGCAAGATGGTCCCCCATTTTTTCTGGGGTTTAAGTAAAGTACTGGGAATAAAAAAGAGGGGGTTTCGTTCTCGGCTACGAGACGGAACCTGCGGGTTTCCTCTAAAGACCCGTCCGGGCGAGGTGTCCAACTTTTTCCAACCTTATAGTTAGCGTTCTCCCGCCCCGAGATCAACGCGTGCATTGAAACGCCGGGACAACGTGCAGCGGACGCGAAAAATGGCCGTCATTTATTACACCAACTGCATTCTACATCTCATGTCCTCGGCAGCGTCAGCTGGCGGGGAATATGCCCCCGGGTTGAATCGTCCGGGGGTGTTAAAAACGTTTTCAAGGCTAACGACATGGCAGAAAAGGTTGAAGCTCCCCCCGCAGAGCCAGAAAACCTGCTGGTTTCGCGGGAGGAATACCTCGCTGCGGGTGTGCATATCGGCACAAAAATCGCCACACGCCACATGCAGAAGTACATCTACCGTACCACCGGCCATGGCTTATACGTCCTCGATATCAGACAGACTGATGACCGATTGCGGGTGGCAGCGAAGTCACTCGCGCGCTATGACCCCACGAAAATCCTCGTGACATCGGTACGCAGGTACGGCTATCGCCCCGTGGATCAGTTTGCAAAATGCATCGGGGCAAAGTCGATCACGGGACGGTTCGTTCCTGGTACGCTAACCAACCCGCGTCTCATTAACTATCAAGAATGCGACGTGTTAGTCATCACCGATATGCATGCGGACAAGCAAGCGTTGAGCGAAGCGGTCATCGCGAAGATTCCGGTCATCGCCTTCGTGGATACCGATGATACGCTGATCAACATCGACTTGATGATACCGACCAACAACCGCGGCAGGAAGGCCCTTGCACTCGTTTATTGGCTGCTGGCCCGCCAGATACTTCGGGAACGTGGTATTATTCCTCCCGAGGGCGAGATGGAGCAAACCATGGCCGATTTCGAGTCAAACATCCGCCCCTCCAAGACCGAGCAGTGACCAGCACGAGGGTTGACAGAAAGAATTCGGCCGCACGTGCATTCTTTAAGTTATTTTTCCCCTCAATCTTTAATCGAACCGAAACGAGGTAAAAATAATGGCTAATGAGAAGGAGCCGGAGCCGGGATTCATCAAGCACGTGAAAATCTCGAAGTTATTACTTTATATTTTCCTGGTTTCGACAATTATGTTCGTTCTGGCTTTTTCCATCGCATATAGCATATCTGACTTCCTGGTCATCTTCGGGTTGTCCTACTTGTTCATCGGACCAGCTTATATCGCGAACGCGGCCATGGTCTTCACAAGCAATGGCAAGCCCATCGATGGCGGCAAGAATTTTATCGACGGCAAGCGCCTCTTCGGGCAAACCAAGACATGGGGCGGGTTCGTTGGTGGGGTCTTCTTCGGATCCATAGCGGCGCTGGGGTTCGACCTGATCTTGTACTTTAATTATCCGTCGATAGCAGCTTTTGCCCAGACCCAGACGGTCTTTTTAAGGTATATCAAACTCGATTTTCTCAAGGCATACCTCTATCCGCCCGCGTACTATATTCCCTTCAGGGCGTTTTTTTGCGGCCTCGGTTCCCCCCTAGGCGACCTTATTAAGTCATTCTTCAAGCGTCGTTTATCAATCGGTAGCGGAAAACCATTCTGGATAGCTGATCAGCTCGATTTCATCGTCACGACGATATTGCTGAACCTCGTTTGGTTTCCCCTAGATATATTCATCATTTTGCTGTTATTACTAATGACACCAGCGATAACGCTGACCGCAAACACGATTGCCTACCAGATAGGGAAGAAAACCGAACCCTGGTAGAAACAGATCCATTATCTTAATTTTCTCTGTAGAACAGTGATTTACTCAGTCTCTATAAGAATAGAAAAGATTTTGAACTGCGTGAAAGATGGATAGACTGATCTCTACTAAGTGGTTTTAGCTCGAAAAAGGTGAATCGCCGAAATGCTCCTACAATTTCCAACAGATGCAGTCGGAATCGTCTTGTTACTCATAGCAATCGTCCTGCTTTTCATCTTCAATTACCTGGCAGTCCGGTGGATTGAATCAAAGGAATTAGCACGTCGCAAGAAGGGTGCGTGTTTTTTCGTCGCATTATTGGGGGTATTGATGTTCATCGTCGTGCTATGGGTTTGGGGCGATATTTTCAGACCAATTGATGGGTGGCTTTCAATCGGATCTACTCGATGGCCGAATGTACAGCCCCTCCTCGCTCTCGGCCCGATGATCGTTTTTTTGCTGTATATCATTATTGTGCATTGGTTAATCGAGGCAGATTGGAAAAAATCGATATGGATAAGCATATTTGCCTTGCTGCTACTCGCATCATTCCTAGCATTCACACCGCATGCGGCAGAATACTTAAGATTCTATCCAATGACATGATCTATTTCTTTCTACATTTTTTTAAGACTTAACTTCGAAAGTAGGATTGATCCCTTCCTCGCAAAATAGGGTTGAAATCTTTGTATCAATGCTCATTTTTCTTGAAAACCCTACATTTCAGCCTTGATTTCTTTGTCGTCATCCTTATCTTGCATGTTTTTACCGCTTTTCGCCTCCATCGTTATTTTACCGGGATCAATTTGCTCGCCATCCGTAGGTGAAAGAGTGCTTTCCGCCACGCCGGGGTCAATGGTTTCGATATCGAAGTAATCCCACTTTATCTTGAGCGCGCTAAAGATATCCTTTAATTCCTTCCCGATGTTCAGCGTTCTTCGTATCCGGTAGGAGGTCTCACCAGGATAGATATAATCGCCTTCCGAAACTTGACCCTCCTTAATCTTTTCCATGAGTTCCTCGAACGTGTAATCCATTCTCTTCTTTGCAAGCTCCTGCCTGAGCAATGCCAGTGCCATCATACCCCACAAGATCAAGGCAAAATGCACCTGGATCCGCTCCGGCTTCCAGTGAAAAACCGAATCTATCGATAACTCGCTCTTCAGGACGTGGAACTCCTGCTCTATCACGCCCGTCGACTTGTAGATGCGCATCATGCTCGATGCATCGAGGCCAAGGTCATCGGTGAAGAGGGCATACTTCCCGAGCAGGTTATTCTTTTCCTCCAGCTTTTTCTGAATGGGCCTGCACGTGACGACCTTCTTTTCCGCATGTACCGTGAAACACGAGTACAGCTTGTTCTTCCGCAATAATTTTTCGATCGCGGCCACCTTATCCTTGGCGGATCCGGCTTGGCCAATACGGTTGCGAATCTCCTCCTTGACTTTCGTCATCTTCTTCTTGAAGTCCTCCTGCTTCTCTTTCATGATCTCCTCGTTGAGATATAACAAGGTGTTTCGCTGCTTGCCATATAACGTTGTCATCATTGTTTCCCCGCGCATCACGGTCTTCCGTTGCGTGTAAATGATGGGTGCATCCTTGATGGTCAATGCATGCAGTTCCTTTTTCACGGCCTTCATGCTAGGACGCACGCTTGCCACGAAATGCACCTGCCATTGCTCGCATAGCTTTGTGATCTCGCTGATGTTATCCTTGCTATTGTTGCCCTTGTCGAACACGATGTAAATGGATCTTACCTTGGAAAGCAGCGAGGAATAATCGCGCTGGCATTTTTCCAAGATGACCTTGAACATGTAGACATCCGGAGCATTTCCGGGAAAGGTTTGGAAGAACAGCGGGATGAAATGCTCGTTCACGCCGAGCATCAAGTTCACCTGCGCCAGGTCCGGACGCTTGTCACGATTGTACCCGTGTAGACGTTTGATTTCCGCATATTTGTCAATAGTCTCGTTCTTTCTATCGGTGGCCTCGTCTTCATCGTCCGCGTCATCCTCGTCATCGATCTCGTCATCTTTTTCGTCCTCACCAAAACACGAGATGGAAGTGCCGTCGATGATAATCTCTTTCGGCGCCATGCCATCAAACTGGAGCATGGCGTTGACAAGGCTCTTCTGTATATTATCAACGTTTGGATATAGGTAATCCATGTAGTGGTAGATATTTGCTTCGGTGAATTTGTCACGAGGGATACTCGTGTCTAGCGAAAAGATAGATTTTCCATGCGCGCGGCCTGCTAATCCCCACTTGCTGAACGTGTTGAGTGCTCGTTCAACAACGATCATCTCGATGAAAAGGCCTGCATCCAGTTTTGCATCATTCTGAATGGCCGAATTAACTACTTTCCTGAAACCGAGCATTTCAAGGATCCTTGCAAGGATCTTCTCTCCAGAACATGATAGGAGCTGTTCATCTGCTGGCTTTTTAGAGCAAAAATCTGCTAACAGCTTGAGGGCTATTTCTTCTTTGCCCAAATAGATATATTTGCTCTTTAATTTTCCATCCGCTCGATAGTTGAGTTTGAACGCATAATAGTTTCCGGATTTTCGTTTAAAGGTAGTTAATCTATATGCCATATGTTTAAGTTGGTAAAAGCAGCTTATATACTTTTCGACGAAAAGATGCCATGATCGAATAGTATAACATTGATTCCTTTTTACCAACACGATGTGCATTTTTTCTATCTTCACTATAAACCATAGAAACCGACAAAACTTGGAGAAAAAAGAGTGATTTGGTTAATAAGCTTAAATTACACGATTCTCTCAAAAAACAACAGAAATCACTTGATCAAGGCGGTTTACGCTAAATATATCCCGAGTTATATTTCGTTATACTTTCGAAGTTAAGTT
>JAUQYZ010000030.1 GCA_030587475.1 Candidatus Sigynarchaeum calidifontis | reverse complement strand
TGTTTTTAACACGATCGTGGCGTTCTTGCGTGCCCAGCCAGGCCAAAAGGCCGGGCGCGTGCAGATCGCCAACGCCGTTCGTGCCGCGATGCCTTGGATCCCGGACGAGGATGCCAGCATCATCATCCAGGATGCCATCAACGTCGGGGAATTGGAACAAGACCCGCGCTCCGGCCTCGTCAATTTTCCCTATGAAGGCCGGCTCTTACACCGGCTCGATGATCGTGACTTCCTGGGCGTGATCAAGTGGCTGTTCAACAATACCGGCTTGGAGATCCTGCCAGACCGCGTCGTGGAGTCGCCGGAAAGCACGTTCGACGAGTTCTATCGATGCATGTTCGATCTTCCCGCGGAATTCTCCCATGACCGCGTCATCGAGATCCAGCGCGGGAGTGGCGATGCCGCGCTCGTCCGGCTCGGCGACATCGATAAAGGCGAGTACGAGGCCGCCATCAAGCGCCTCGTCAAGGCCGGCGACCTCGTGGAGATTGACATTGAGAATTACGCGCGCATCAACGTCATGTACGTGTTGAAAACCACGATGGACGAGCACGCCAGCAAGCCGCGGTGCACGCCCGAGGAGCTGGCGGAACATTATCCCGGCATCCCCGTGGCCGAGGCCGAGGCCCTCGACGAGATCGGGCGCGCGGTCATGAACTCGCCGGGGCGGTCGGGCGAGCACCCGCCACGCATCCCGTACAGGTTCGGCGAACCTTTCACGACATGGGACGAGGCGCACGAGGAGAACTGCCATTACCATGTTGATGGCGGGCATGTCGTGGCGCTCTGGGTCACGGGTCGCTGGATGGAGCGTTGGGACGACCGCAACACGTCCAGGAACGACCCCCACCTGCCGCTCGCGGAGCTTCCAGCCTCCATCGGCAACCTCGTGCACTTGCGCAAGCTCTTTCTCGCGGGCAACAACCTCGCCACCCTCCCCGGGTCGTTCGGGAACCTCGTGCACCTGGAGGAGCTCGACCTCACCTACAACGAGCTCACCAGCCTCCCCGAATCGTTCGGGAACTTGTGCAGCCTCCGCACGCTGCACGTCGACGTGAAGGCCTTGCCCGAATCCTTCGGCAACCTGGCCAGCCTCGAGAACCTCGTGCTCCACGGCGTCGCCCGCCTGGCCGAATCATTCGGTAACCTCCGCGCCCTCAAGAACCTCCGGATTGGTTTCGACGGCCCTTCCCCCCGCCTGCCCGAATCTTTCGGCAACCTCGCCAGCCTCGAGCGCCTGGACCTGTCGTACAACCGCCTCGCCAGCCTGCCCGACTCGTTCGGCAACCTCCGCAAACTCACGACATTATTGCTTAAAGGCAACCCCCTTGAAAATCTTCCACAATCGTGTAAGTTTCTCGATGTTCTTGAGGAAACAGATGCACGCGAGATGTTCTTGCCTCTCCAATCCCCAGGAATTGAACAGCACGTGAGCAAGGAACTCCTCAGGCGGCTTCCCCATCCTGGCCGGGTTAACACGGTAGCTTTCTCACCAAATGGCGATATTCTTGCCTCTGGTTCTCAAGATTACACGACCCGTTTATGGGAAGCACGGTCTGGCAACTTGCTCGGCATGTTAAAAGGGCACGAAGCACAAGTTTCATCAATTGCTTTCTCGCCAGATGGTTCCAAGGTCGTGACGTGCTCGTACGATTCCAGCGTGCGAATCTGGGCGGTGCCTACAGGCGAGCCCCAGCACGTGCTGCGGGTCGATGCTTCGTCAGAACCCTTCACCTCGGTGGCGTTCTCGCCAGATGGTTCCATGGTCGCTGCCGGGTCGTGGGACAAATGCATTCACATCTGGGATCCCCTTGATGGCAAGCCGTTGCGTGTTCTTGAGGGGCATTCGAAATGGGTCACGCAAGTGAGTTTCTCGCCAGATGGCACGTTCCTGGCGTCGATATCAAGCGATGGTACAACGCGATGCTGGAATCCGCAGGATGGCACTGAGTTGCACGTCGTGAAGGGATTTAATCGAGCCGCGGATGCGATAGCTGTATCTCCGAACGGCGAAGATGTTGCCATCAGCGTATCGAATATCATCCACGTAATCGACGTGGCGACGGGAACAACGCGCTTTTTTTTAGACAGCAAGTTTCCCGCGAGTATTTTTTCACTCGCCTACTCTCCAGATGGACATCTCTTAGCTGCTGGATCATCCGACAAGACCGTGCGAATCTGGGATGTGTCGAAGCGTGAAATCGTCCAGACGATCACGGATTGGTTTTCGACGTGCATGTACGGCGTGGCCTTCTCGCCGGATGGCACGCAGGTAGCGTCCGGTTCAGAGAGCAGCGGTGTATGTATCTGGACGGTATCATATTAATAATCGCTCGGGTAAGGCTTTCCACGAGTATCGCATATCGGGTAATAGACTCGAATTGTTCAAAAGAAAAGAAGATAAAGAGGAGGTGAAGAATATCTCTCAGATCCGGAACAGCCGCGCCAATGCCACCAGGTCCGCGTGCGGCCCGCCGACGAGGAACCCGAGCGAGAACGTCACGTGCACCGGATCCTTGGAGAACAATATGTCTGCACGTTCCAGAATTTTTTGCAAGTTGCTGGCTTGTTCGGCCGGGGTATACACGTGACCTAATTTTGGATCGAAATAGACGTAACCTGGAATGTTCCGGTAGTCGCCGACGATTTTTCCGTCGATCACCTTGTTTTTACTAGCGTCGAGCGCCTTGGCGAGGTTGTACTGGGCGACGGTGAGCCCGGCGGTGATCGTGCCGGTCCAGTCGCCGCTCGTCGTGGCGATGGTGACGGGCGTGCCGGTCGGGAGGGGGACGCTATTATCATCAAGTTTCACGTCCACCACGTCGCCGATGACGTGCTGCACCGTGCCGGAAACGACCCGCTTTCCGATCTTGCCCCAGACCTTGTCGCCGGCTTCCAGCGATTGCTTGGTCCCGCCCGTCCTTTGCACC
>JAUQYZ010000019.1 GCA_030587475.1 Candidatus Sigynarchaeum calidifontis | reverse complement strand
TTGGTGCGGTTCGCACGTTGCGTCCTCCATTCAAGTCGCTGTCCACCTTCTTTTTACAATTCTCGTTCGTGCACGTGAACGTCTTCCCGTCCCGGTTACCCGTGGCACCGCACGCGTTGCATCGCTTCGACGTGCCCCTGGCATCGACGAGTTCCACCGCGATGCCCGCGAGGCGGGCGAGCCGCGTCGCGCGTTCCTGGACCTGCGAGAAAAACCAGTGCACCTGCCACGACGCCAGCCACGATCCCGATTCCCGCTTGGACGCGTGCGACGACCACGACAGGTCCTCGAACCGCAGCAACTCGACCCCGTGGTGCACGCACGCGGCCACGATGCGAGTCGCCACCTGGCGGGCCATCTCCTCGTGCAGGTGCCGCACACGCCGCCAGCAGCGCTGCCACTCGCGCCGTGCCACGAAATACCGCCACGCATGCCTGCTCCGCTTCCCGAACCGCTGCCGGAGCAGGTCCTTTTGCCGCTGCAGTACCCGTGCCTGCCGAATCGTCGCGATCAACTGCCGCTTCACGTTCGGGATGCTCGGCGCTGCCGGCCCGGCCAGCCACGCGTCCTTCTTCCCGACGAGCTGCGGCTGGTCGATGCAGTACCGGGCGAACTCGGGGCGGGCGGCATCCACGGGCTCCAGCGAGCCATCGCCACGCGGGGATCGCTTGCATTCGCCCATGGAAAGCCACGCGAGGTGCTTCAGCCCGAGGTCCGTGCCCGCGTCGACGATGCTCCTACTGTCATCCACCGCCGATCCATTCACCATGCCGCCGGGGAATGCTTCGATGGTGCATGCCTTCTCGAAAGGCAGGTGGAGCAGCAACCCGCCACCCGGCTTGCGCGAGATCGTGCCCCGTGCTGGCACGAAGCCACGAGATACCAGGACGTCAACACGATCGAGCCCGCGAAGATGAAATGTTGATGTTTTTCCTGGCTCGAGCGAGAAGCGCACCGTCGCCTCGGCAACGCTGCCATTGCTCGCATCGTTGCGGAGGTGGAGACGGTACACCTGGCCATCGTCGATGGCGACCGGGATGGTTTGCCTCTTGCAGCGTGGCAAGGCAACGCGCGAGGCCGGGTCCTTGGCGATGCACGCGAGCACGGCTGTCGCGTCGGCAGCGAGCATCGCCCACAGCGCCGAGCCGACCTGGTGCCGGGCAAGAGCCACTGCCCGATCGCGCAGCACGCGTTCGGGATCTGGGATAGCATGCCCAGCCATGGCAACACGCGGGATGCCCCGGCTCGTGAACATCGCCGCCAGCGCATCGTCCGCGGTCATGGCAGCGAGTACGCCATCCACCGCCTTGCTTGCCAGCGATGGCACGTCCAAGCCGCGCATTTGCTTCGATATCCCTTCCTTCGCGGCGTCCCGCCACGCACGGCGCGCTTGCTGCCACGTGGCCGTGCCTTGCCCCGCGAGCATCGAGTCGATCACCGCATCGAGCCGGTGCCTTCCAACCAGCACGCCCCTGCCGCGGGCACGCTCCTTCACGCGCCGCGTAAGCCGCCTCGACGCGGCGCGGGTGATGTCGGCGGGAACGCGTTCGAGTCCCGCGGCGATGCCCGCGGCGACCGGCTCGACGATAGTGCTTGGATCTCGCGCGATCACGTCGACGCACCGGTTGACCGCGTCCCGACACGACGCGCGGAGGGCATCCTCGAGCAAATGCTTGGCATGACGGGCCATGTTCGACAAGTACACGGCGGACAAGCAACCGCCGGGCAGGCCCGCGTCCTTCAAGGCATCGCGGGCCGCGTCCAGGAATTCCTTGCTGGGAAATGTGTTTTCACGCATGGTAGACAACGAGATGCCTTGCATCGCCGACACGATCGCCGGGATCACCTTGCACCGCCGCCGGTGCTCCTGCAAGGCGTAATACGCGACGTGCGAGGCGCACCGCCACGCGCGTTCCCTGAGACGTGTTGCCGCCAGCACGGGATCCAGCCACGGAACGCTCCTCGCGGCAGCGTAGAACCGCTTCACCGCCACCAGGGTTGTCCCTTCCAGCAACGCGGGATCCAGCGATGCCCCCGCCTTCACGAAGGCATTCGCTGCCACCACCATCCGCTCCAGCACCGCTGGCGCGACGATGTCATCCCGCGATGCTGGCACCATGCCGAACGTCCGGGTGAGCGTGATGGTCTCGGTCGCCACGTGCAACACGTCCAGGCGCGCCCCCGCGTTACCCGCGGGTCGGTGCGCGTCTGCCACTTGCATCTCCCCGGCATTTTTAAACGACACGGGAGCGCCGAATTTGTGATCTGCCGAGGATCTCGCTCACGACCGCTTCGATGGCTGCATCTATCGCATCCGACACCGCCTTTGCCGCTGCCTTGCCATCCGGATCCGGCTTCTTGCCGGCGCGCGTCCCGTGCACGCCCCGCATCCCGTGCACGCGGCCCGAAAACGACGTCACGATGGCGATCAAGTCCTCGACCAGCTCGTCGTGCATCGACCGCGTCGCCGCCTGCCTGGCGACGACGATCGACGCCCCGTGGCTCGCGAAATATCGTCGCAAGTACTCGAACCCGAACCGGGTCAACCGGTCCTTGAACGACACCACGACCGTCCGCACCAGCCCCGCCTCCACCTGCTTGCACAGCCGTGCCAGCCCCGGCCGGGTCGCGTTCAGCCCGCTGCCGACATCCGTGAACACCACGGGCTTGCCGAGCCCCGCCCTCGCGCAATGCCGCGTCGCGGTCGCGACCTGGCGATCCAGGTCGCCCTTCGCCTTCTGCTCGTGCGACAACACGCGGCAGTACACCGCCGCTCGCCCGGGGTCATCTCCATCCTCGATCCTTGCATCGCGTGCTTGTTGGCCTTCGATGACGATCAACGATATCCGCCGGTGCCCTCCCGGCGTCCTGATGCACGTGATCTTCCCCGCTGCATCCCATCGCCGTATCGTCCGGGTGCACACTCCTATCATCGACGCGGCGATGCCGATCCTCACGCATGATGTCATGATGCCATGCATCATCCAATCATGGCCCATAAACCGGGATATCATCCACACCGTGTCCAACTTTGTCTAGCAAAAACTGGACTGTTTAGCAACCCTAGTTGCATCGGATTCCGTGAGCGCGCCCGTGTCAGACACGGTCATCGTTATGGTCTTGAACGATCCACCGGGGATCTCGCATCCCGCGGATATCGTGTATAAGTTCAACACGACCGGCAACCAGATCACCTGGTTCATGACGGATGTCAGCATGACAAACGCGACCTACGTGATCATGAGAGACGGGATCGTTTGCAGCATGGGTAATTGGAACTTGACCGATCCGGTGAGGATTTCCGTCGACGGCCTAAATCCTGCCATATATAACTACACCATCGTCGTGAACGATGGCCTCGGTGGCATTTCATGGGACACGGTTTCCGTGAGGGTGATCAACATTTCGGCCCCGCCCATCCGTGAAGGATCATGCGCATTCGGCTCCTTATCAATGTGCATTGGTGCCGGGCTCGCCACGGTTTCGATGATAGGTCTTCTGAGAAAAAAGAAGAGCCATAAAAAAACCCGCCTCGTATAACCGGTTGCTAAAGCGGACATGTTTTTTCCTTTTTCCCAGATTTAACGTGCAAGGGACGTGTTTGCCATCAAGAAGATGATGAAGTGGAGAGCTGCCTCGATCGCGAAGAATATCAAAAAGACGGACATCACGTCGACGAAACCATGATCCACCGGGATTTCCTGGAGCGCCGGAACGATCATGCCAAGAAATACGAGGCATTCATGTCACATCTAATGTGCAAAGCTTTATTCGATGGCTCCCCGACCGTTGTTAAACAGCTACACACCAAGGACGCGTGATTTCATGTCCCAGGATAGAAGGAAGCTCGCGCTGCTCGGCGGCCCGAAGGCCAAGACTTGCCCGTTCGGCACGGGCAAGCGGTTCGGGGAAGCGGAAATGAAGCAACTCGGCGATGTAATAGACAGCGATGTCCTTTTTTATGCCATTGGAAAAAAGGTTAGGGAAATGGAAGCGAAGCTCAAGGACATGTACGGCATGAAGCACTGCAATGGCTGCTCGTCCGGCACCGCCGCCGTGCACATCGCCCTGGGGACGCTCCGATTGCCTCCCGGCAGCGAGGTCATCACGTCGTCGGTCACCGACATGGGCACGCTGACCGGCGTGCTCTACCAGCTGCTCATACCACGATTCGCAGACATCGATCCCGAGACTTACAACATGGATCCGGGTAGCATCAAGAAGCTCGTCAACAACAAGACGGGCGCCATCATCGTCGTTCACCACGCGGGGTTGCCTGCCGAAATAGACGAGATCCTCGAGATCGCCACTGACAAGGGCTTGCCGGTCATCGAGGACTGCGCGCAAGCATGGTACACCCGTTACAAGGGAAAGCTCGTGGGCACGTTCGGCGACATCTCCACGTTCAGCCTCAATCATTTCAAGCTCATCAACTGCGGGTCGGGCGGGGCAGTCATGACCAACAACGACGAGCTGGAGGACATCGCCAAGCTCTTCGTCGACAAGTGCTACTTCCGCGATGGCAGGAAACGGAACCCCTACTTCCTCGCGCCGAATTACCAGATGAGCGAGCTGCAAGGAGCGGTGGCCATTGCCCAGCTTGACAAGGTCGCGGGCATCGTCGACCGCCGGAACAAGCTCGGCATGAGGCTCGTAAAGGGGTTGCAAGGCATCGAGGGCATCGTGCCCATGAAGATACCGGATCATTGCCAGCACTCGTTTTTCTTGCTCGTCGTGCGGTTGGACCCCAAGCGGATCAAGGTGCCCGTGCCCGAGTTTTGCAAGGCATTGGATGCCGAGGGCATCCCGAACGAGCCGAACAAGGTCACGGGCGGCATGCCGACGTACATGTACGACGTGTTCCAGAAACAAGCCGCTTTCCCGGATAGCAAGCTCCCGTTCGTTTCGAAAGACTTGTGGAGCAGCGCCTCGTACCCGAAAGGCACGTGCCCAAACGCGGAGGATGCATACGAGCAGACGTTCAACCTCAACATCACGGAATTCTTCACGGAAAAGGACATCGACGAGATGGTCGACGGCGTGGCCAAGGTCGCCGCGCATTACCGGAAACAATGAAAGGATCATTAAAACGAATCATTTTAGCTTGTTCTTGTCCAGCGGATACTTGCCGAACTTCTTGACCGTGGCGATCCACGCCTGCAGGTTTTTCGGCTTCACGGTACCGAGCACGTCGGACCCGGGCGCGCTGATGAAGCTCCCGCCCTCCCCGGCCTCGAGGATCTGCTGCTTGGTGATGCGGATCGTGTCGTCGACCGACCCGAAGGAGAGCACCTCCGACGAGGGGACATTGCCGATTAAGCAGATCTTCGTGCCAAACTGTTCCTTGAGCGGCTTGAGCCGGTTACCCGCCTCGTACTCGAGCGGGTCAACGCCGTCGACCTTGGCCTTGACGAGGCCCGCGATCTCGTCGTGCAAGTTGCCATCGGTATGGACGCAGTAGCGAGCCCCGTGCTTGTGCGCGTTGGCGGCGATCTCCGTGTAGACGGGCAGGACGAGCTCGTCCCATAGTTCCGGCCGGAATATCTGGTGTCCCTTGAACGCGTGGTCGTCGCACGTGAACACGATGTCCATGCCGTGCTCGAACAAGAGCGTGTGGATCTCGATCGTTTTCTCCTTCCACGCGTTGATGAGCTGCTTCACGAGCGGGAGGTGCTTGCGCGTGACGTAGGCAAAATGTTTCAGCCCGATGGACGACCACGTCGTGTACACGGGGCCGCCGGCGGTCGGGATGAACACGATGTCGTTCTTCAAGCCGGCCTTCCAGACGTCCTCTTCGAGGTACTTGAGGTAGTTCTCGCCGCTCGGGACGAAGGTCTTGATGAATGATATCCACGATTTCAAGAGTTCGGGGGTGTACAGCAAGCCATCCTGGTACCAGCCCTCGCCCGCCGAGTTCTTCGCGTGGAGGGACCCGTCCGAGCCGATGGAATAGTTCTCCAGCCCGCGGGTTGCTTCTTTCAAGAGATCGGCCGGCACCTCGGGCATGTCCTTGTAAGACCGGGGGCTAACCCCGGCGCCGTGGTTCCACTTCGAATCGAGGCCGAGCTCCGTTGCGACCATGAGATCGAAACCGCCCTTGAGGCCATGATCGCTCTTGAGCTCGATCTCCTCGTCGTATTTCTTGATGAATGGCGGCTCCAGGTGCTGCACGAACGTGGGGACGCGGTCTGGTTCTCCCTCGTGGGAAAGCATCTTGATGATTCGCTCGTGGGCGTCCGTCAACCTCACTTCCTGAGCTTCAACAGCATGTCGGCCATGTTATTGCCGAGCGTTTCCATGATCTTTAGGCCCTCCTCGTCCTTGTTCACGTCGCCCGGGAGGCGACCGATCGCCATGTTCCAGTACGAGCTCGTGCAGATGGGCATCTCCATTATTCCAAAGAAAAAATTCAGGGCCGCGTACACGAACGTCGTGCCGGCACGGCGCGCCACGGCGACGGGAGCACCGATTTTCCCCTTGAAGGGATTATCGTTGTTACGGGCGACATAACCCGTCCGCTCTATGAACATCTGCATCCGGGACGCCACGTTTCCGAAATACACGGGCGAGCCGAGGATGATGCCGTCGGCATCGCACAGTTTCTGGAAAATCGCGTTGATGTCGTCGTCCTGGACGCATTTTTTCTTGCCACCGCAACCCCCGCAACCCTTGCATGGGTTGAGTCTCTTGTCTGCAAGCGTGATGATTTCAACGTCGATGTTTTTTTTCTTCAACGCTTTTCCAACGGCCTCGAGCAAGATCTGCGTGTTTCCCTTGGCTCCCCTGGCGGAGCCGTTGATCATGATGACCTTCATGAGGGATTCTTGGCGTGGGATCAAAAAAAGGTACTAGTCTTAGCCATAGCTCGCACGCCGCAGGACCATTATTATCGTAACGGAGATATTCTGCCTTGCATCTGGGGCATTTTATTGCCGAAGTCGACGGGAGGCGGGTCGTTCCATCTTCATTAGCTATTAATGCACCCAGAGCGACAAAGAAATAGAGTCCCCATCTCGCTGAAAAGCAAGAAAGCAGGTATCAGACGATTAACAAGTGAGAATACATCATGGCACAGAAAAGCGATGGCAAGGGGCAAGAGTTGACATACTTGGACGGAACAGTGCCGATCGAGGCCCGCGTTTCGGATTTACTCAGCCGGTTGACGTTGGACGAGAAGATCGACCTCATGTCCGGCGCAACGAGCTGGTCGACCCGCGAGATCAAGCGCCTCGGCATCAAGGCCATGTACATGACCGATGGGCCGCAAGGCATCGGCCCGCATTCCTCGAACAACTCGATCTGCACGTATTTCCCCACGGGCACGTGCCGTGCTGCGACGTGGAACCCGGCGCTCATGCAACAGTTCGGCGCTGCACTGGCCGAGGAGGTGCTCGATATCGGATACCACATGATTCTCGGTCCTGCCGTGAACATCATCCGCACGCCGTTTTGCGGCCGGAACTTTGAATACCAGACCGAGGATCCATATCTCAACTCGCGGATGGTCGTGCCAACGGTTCAAGGGATCCAGAGCAAGCGTGTTGCTGCTTGCGTCAAGCATTACGCGTGCAACAACCAGGAGGTCTGGCGAAACTGGGTCGACACGCGGGTGTCCGAGCGCGCGTTGCAAGAGATCTACTTGCCCGCGTTCGAGGCGGCGACCAAGGAGGCCGACGCGTGGTCTTACATGGCATGTTACAACCGGATCAACGGCAAGTGGGGTTGCGAGCAAGAACACCTCGTTCGGGAATTGCTCATGAATACATGGAAATGCCGCGGGTTCCTCGTGAGCGACTGGGGCGCGACGAATTTTATCGAGAGCCCGGCTGGCTGCATTCGTGCAGGCTTGAGTCTCGAGATGCCGGCAACGAACCGCTACACGCGGGAATGGATCAAGAAGGAGCTCGATGCCGGGCACTGCACCATGGCCCAGGTGGACAATAACGTTCGCAGGCTCTTGCGGGTCATGTTCCTCGTCGGGCTGTTCGATGACCCGGCGAAACGTCCCAAGGGGAGCAGGAACACCATGGAACACCGGTCGATCGCGCGCAAGATCGCCGAGGAGGCCATCGTGCTGCTGAAGAACGACGAGAAAGCCCTCCCCATCGACGTCTCGAAGGTGAAAATGATCGCGGTCGTCGGGATGAATGCCAACGTCAAGATGGGCGAGGGCGGGGGCAGTTCCCAGGTGCGCAGCCCTTACGAGGAGACCCCCCTAGAGGGTATCAAGGAGCGGTGCAGGGGCAAGGTTAAAATCACGGATGACCCGGCCAGCGCCGACATGGCAATCGTGGTGACCGGACTCGACCACAAGGGCCTTGCGGAGTCGGAAGGTGTCGACCGTACCGAGTTTGACCTGCCGGCGGATCAAGTAAACCTCATCAAACAGACCGTCAAGCAAAACCCGCGCACGATCGTCGTGCTCGTGAGCGGGACCCCCGTGGGGGTCGAGTCCTGGGTCGATAGCGTTCCCGCGGTCGTGCAGGCATGGTACGCTGGCCAGGAGGCCGGGAACGCCCTCGCCTCGGTGCTTTTCGGCGAAGTGAATCCTTCCGGGCGGATGCCCTTCACCGTGCCCAAGCGGCTACAAGACTCGCCTGCCCACGCGACCGTGAAAACGTACCCCGGCATCGATGACGAGGACAAGGGCCCCACGGTGGAGTATGCCGAGGGCATCTACGTCGGGTACCGCCACTTCGACAAGCACTGCATAGAGCCCCGGTTTCCCTTTGGCCATGGCTTGTCATACACGATGTTCGAATGGAAAAACTTCCGCGTGGAGCCCATGATCGTGAAGAACGGGTGGCCGATCGACGTTTTCATCGACATCACCAACACGGGCTCGTGCCCCGGGGCAGATGTCGTCCAGGTCTACGTGGAGGACGTGGAATCGAGCGTCGACCGCCCGCCCAGGGAGCTGAAAGGCTTCGAGAAGGTGTTCCTGGATCCAGGCAAGACGCAGACGGTCAAGATCACGCTCGATGCGAAGGCGCTCTCGTACTTCGACGAGCAGAAAAACGAGTGGGTGGCCGAGCCGGGCATCTTCAAGCTGCACGCGGCCAGATCATCACGCGACATCAAGCTCACGGCTGAGCTGCGCCTGGAATACTAGCGGGTGCACCTCGCGGTTGCCGTGCTTTATTTTTTCCCCATTGCCTCGTCGAGTGCCTCGTTCACGAGCTTGTCGGCGATGGCTTGAACCTTGTCCTCGCGATGCACGTGGGAAAAGTTGATGGACGGAAATTGCTTGGCAAGCTTTTCAACTGCCGCGTGGGCGACCTTGAGCTCCTTGTTCTTCACGTCATACTCGCCGTTCACTTGCTTGATGAGCAACTCGCTGTCGGTGAAGCATTCGACAGGTCCTTTCCAGTATAGCCCAGCCAGCTTCAAGGCCTCGATGAGTGCCTCGTATTCCGCCTGGTTGTTCGTCGCCTTCCCGATGTACCGCTTGAATTCCTTGATGACGTTGCCGTCGGGATCCTCGAGCACGATCCCGATCGCAGCGGGGCCGGGATTGCCCCGGCTGCCGCCATCGGAGTGGATTTTGAGGCGCTTCTCGGATGCCATGATAGACCCAGGGGAATCGGTCAGTAATCAATCTTGTGGATCTCGCACGATGCGTCCCACTTGCGACCGGCGCCCGCTCGTTTCACGCGGACGTGGTGGTACACCTGCTTCTGCCAGCCGATGCACTTGAGTTCCATCACGTCGCCATCGATACGAACGAGCACGAAGTTCGGCTCGAGCACACCGATGAGCTGGCATTGCTTCACGAGCTCGTCGTTGCGAAAGCCCAGCGTGGTTCCATCGGATTTCGGCGATGGTGGCGGGATACCGTGCTTGCGGACGTTGAGGAACCGGCCGGGCCAGATGTACTTTGTCTTGCCATCGCGGTCCCCCATAATGCCGTGGTCGACGTGGTGCTGCCCGCCGCCCGCGCCGGCGACGAAGAAAAGCGTGCCGCCCCAGTCCGCGTCACGGTCGACCCAGAAGCACTCGTAATGATGATCATGGCCGTAGAAAACCGCGTCCACGTGATACTCCTGGCAAAGGGGCCGGAACACGTCGTTCATGATGACCGGGCAGCCAAAGTCGCCGGTCGAGTAGATCTGGTGGTGCAAGAAAAGGAAGATCCACTTGTCCTTCCTCGCGTGCTTTTTCAAGTTCTCATCCAGCCACGCGTATTGCTCGTCGCCAGGGAGGGGATCCCCCCTGCCGGCGTTGCAGCTGTCGATGAAGAAGAGCACGGCGTTCCCGTACTCGATCAAGTAATAAGCGCCTTCCGCGGGATTAACATAGGGATGGAAAAACGCGTCGAGATAATTCTTGTATTTCTCCTTGTTGCTCGTGTCGTGGTTCCCCGTGGCGTTCATCAGGGGCCGCGTGGCCATGTACTCCCGCGCGTCGTAGAAGAAGGAATTCCAGTGCGTGATGTCGAGCCCGTCATTGATGAAGTCCCCGAGGCCGACGTAAAAGTCGTGATCCGGCGCTTCGGAATTCATGAGCTGGAAATAATGATCGAGCCGGTTGCACGGGTACGCGTGCATGTCGCCGTTGATGATGAACTCGAAGGGCTTCTTGGATCCCGCGGGGAGGCCGGTCTCGAAGGTCCACGTGGTGTCCGCGTCCCTGCTGATCTTGTAGTGGTACACGGTCGCTGGGTCGAGGCCAGCCAGCCTCACCACGTGCTGCCGGGTGGCTGCCTTGGCATCTTCCTTTGCGATCTTGTTGCAATCAGGCGTTATACCGTACTTGACCCAGGCGCCCGCGGTCGGAGTCTTCGAGCGCCACGCGATGGTCATCATCGTCGCGGGATCGGCGCCGTACGAGAGGTAGGGCCCCCATTCCTGGAAGTGGCCAATGCTTTCCACCGAGTCTGGCATATACCAAATCATGAACGATCCTTTTTTTACCAAGCACGAAAAAGAATCACCATCCTCATGTGAATCGGGTATATTACATCTGGAAATAGCTTGAAATAACACGTGACCATCCAAAAGAGATGAAAAATAATGAATGTAGCTTTCAATACTTACAGCGTGAGAAATGAATGGGACAAGCTTGCCAAGAAAGGAATCGACAAGATTATCGCCCTCTGCAAGGACATGGGCATCACGCAGCTAGAATGGCTCGATCGTCACTTCGAGAAAAATGAGCTCGCCAAGGGCACGAAGCAGTTCGCGGATAACGGAATAAAGGTGTTTTCAATCGGGCCGCACGTGCATTTACTTGCCAAGCCAGAAGAGGTCAGCAAGATGGTGTCCGAAGGCAAGGAATGGCTGAACCTGGCACACGGCGCGGGGATCGAGCACGTCCGGTTCCAGGTCGGCGATGGCCCGCTCCCGAGGGCGTTCGCCCCGCCCCCGGACGACGCTGACAAGGAGGACAAGGACGAGTACGACGAGATGATGAGCGAGGCCGTTGACTTGTCGGCGAAAGTGATCGATCCGCTCCTTGCCGATGCGGAGAAGCTGGGCGTTAACATAGCCATCGAAACGCACCATTCCTACTCTTCGAACTACGTGTACATGAAACTCGTGAACGCGAAGTGGCCATCGAAGAACCTCGGCTGGATCTTCGACATCGGCAACTATCCGACCGACGAGGAGCGCTGGGCATCGCTCGAGGTCATCAAGAAGCGGACGTATTACTTGCACGCAAAGGCATACGATTTCGACGTAAAAGGTTTCGAAAAGAAGCTGGACTACCCCCGTGCTTGCAAGGTGCTGCACGAGGCGGGTTTCAAGGGCAACTGGTCCATCGAGTTCGAGGGCAAGATGAACGGGATCCTCGGCGCCATGCGGACTTGCGAGCTCGTGCGGTACTCGATCGCGGCCGCGGAAGGGAAGTCGTACACGATGAAGACCTCGTTCCCCTCGGAGAAAGAGCTGATGAAGAAATACGAGCAATGACGGGCTTTGCCCGCCATGATCTCCATTTCTTTCATTTTTCGACCTTCCATCATCGAGAGGTGATCGCGTGAACGAAAAACTGCTATGCATTCTCACGCTCGCGAACAGGACGTGCGTTATATTCTTGTTCTTCTTCATGTCGTATTATTTCATCGGCATCCCGTCCATCGCGGTCTCGAAGGGATTGATGCCCCCCTTGGACGCCACGTTCAACATATGCACAGGCATCGCCTTCGATTGCTTGCTGGTGTTCGCGCTGCTCGTGTCCCGGTACCGGGTCTCGGGTATCGTGTCGTTCGTGCTTGCGGCGCTCTGGTACCTGATACCCGGGGATTGGATCTTGCGCCACGGGAACACGACGCGCATAGCGTTTGCTAACACGTATTACATCATCATCGGGATTTTCGTCGTTCTGGTGGCAAACGCCGGGATGCAATTGCTGCGGTTCCTGGTGGAATCCATCGTGCTCGGTATGCAGAGGAAATCCTTCCTGCTAGGACCTTGGTTCCCGGCATTCCCAGGTCGTGGTGATGCCAGGCTGCTTACGAAGGAGCAACAAACGATCACCAAGCGTGGTGCCCGCATCATCATTATGCTCGCCCTCGTCGCGGCACCAGGCATACTGGCGACTGCCGGCGCCATGCCTGTGCCCGTGCGCGTTGTTCCCGGAAGCCAGCAGGTTCGCTTTAGCTTCTTTGCGCCTGCTTACAACCCCGGGTTCTACACGCCGGCGCTCTGCGCGGAACTGGACCAGCACAAGGTGAATCTCGACCTGACGATGTCCGTGTCGAGCGCCAACGTCCTGCAACTCGCGGCCCTGGAGGCGGCCATGCCGAACGTCACGTATCGCTTACAAGTCTATCCCCCGAGCATTGACCAGCTGGCCGAGACCGTTCAAGCGCAAACCGAGTTGATGCGCGAGTGCGAGATAAACGGCACCCTCGATCAATGGCTCGGGTTTTATTTCGATATAGAGGGTGACGGGTTCCGCTGGAGCGATGCCTACCCGTCCATCATGGACTCGATCCTCGAATGGAACACGATGTTCGATTACCTCGACAATGCCTCCGCGTCGCGCAACAAGACCATCGAGACGGAGAGCGTGGCATCCTACACGGACCTGATCGACCTGGCGTATGATGGCGACGTGGACATGCAGGCACTGGAAGGGTATAACGGCGCCATCCCCGACCGGTTCACGTTATACGCGCCCATGATCTACCGTTGCCTCGTCGACGAGCCGCAAAAGGCGTGGTCGCCGTTCGACGAGCCGTGGGGCACGTCGTATTTCGTGTATTCCAAGATGTACTCGTTATCGTCGATGCTCCCAGAAGCGAGACGAGGCGTCTATCTCGGCCCGACGAACACGTCTTGCTATTCCCGGGACCTGTACCAGCCCGGCCTCGTGTCGTGGGGAAATTCAACGGGTTTCTGCAACCTCGTCAGGGACACGCTGATCGCGAAGTCGTTCGGATGCACCGAGATCACGTATTTCTTGCTTTGGGATGCCGCGGGGTTCGGTGGAATGTTCAGCAGTTACGGGATGGACGCGCTTGACGTGATGAACGCTTCCGTGAACACGAACCCGCCAGCGAGCTTCGATATCTATTACAACTACCGCGATGCGAACCTATGGTGGCTGCTGGGGCGCGACCTCGTGTGCGACTTCTCCCGGCCGACGGGCGCGGCGCTCGTCGTGGTCGCGTGGGTGGCAGCGTTCTTGGTCGCGATGCTCGCCTCCCGCCCCAGGCGTGCAGAAGAACCTTCACGGTAACCGGGCCTTCCAATTCCCTTTTTTTTTGGCGGGATGGGTAGAATTGATCCCGCCCCGAAAAAAACGTGAGAAGGAGGAAAGAAGGATGGGGGAGAAGAGGGAAAGATGGTTCGTGGATCCCGTGCCGGTGCGGGCACGGGTTTCGCGGGGCGGGTATCACCAAGCTTACTGAGAAATTTTTCAACTATCAAGCATCTGGAGGCCATTTTTTTGCACGGTAGTACAAAAAAGGACGGGGACGGATAGATCTCTGTATGGCTAAGCATTTACAATGGGTTCCGGTTGCCGAGCTCAAGGCATTCTTGAAGGAATACAAGGCCCCGGTCCTCGGCAATCTCGCGATCTGCATCTTCATGGGCATTCTCTCGGCGGAATTCTCGCTGCGCCGGCAGATCCCGGCCTTGAACGACTACGCCGTTTACTACTACGCGAGCAAGATGTTTTTCAACCCCGCGGAGACGCTGAACATCTACAATTACGACTACATGCGAGTCACGTACGGGACGGTGCAGTTCCGATACTTGCCCTCGTTCCTGGTTCTCTTTTACCCGTTAACGCTCGTCGACATGCCGACATCGTCCTATGTATTCACCGCGATAGGTTTTTGCTTGAATGTTCTCAGCGCGTTTTACGTCACCCGCATCTTATTTGGCCACCTCGAGCAGCCAAAGACCCGCGACGGGCAGCGGTTCATGGTCTTGATCCTGCTGGGCTTGTTCCAGGCGTGGAATTATGGTCTTGGGCAGGTGATGGCGCCAGTCTTGTTCACTGGGATCACCAGCCTCTATTATTTCATGGAGGGAAAGAACGCTACGGGGTGGTTCCTCCTGGGATTCTCGATCGTGGTGAAACCCGTGCTGGTCTTCGTCGTCATCTTCGCATTTTTAGCAACGAAGACCTTCCGCGGAAAGATCAAGGCGGTCTTGTCGATCTTGCCCCCATTTATCTTAGATTGCATCATTTTCATGGCCATCCCGCAATTGTTGCTCGCCATCATCACGCGAAACGTCACTGACTTCGAGATCTGGCGTGTTTACGCGTCGACGTCGCTCTCTAGCTTGTTATACATGTCTTTCGGCCTGAACCCGTCGTGGGCGTTCCTCATCACGTCGATCGCGATGATATTCGTGGGTTGGATCGTGCTACGCTCTATGCAAGACCAGAACCGGGACAAGCGGATCTCGTTCTCGTTCGTGTACGGCATGCTCTGCTTCATGGTCGCCCAGGTCCAGGTGTGGTCGCATAACTTGGTCGTGCTCGTCCCGCTCCTGCTCGTCGCCACGGCATATACCCCGGAGCGTGCCGGGCAGAGACTATGGAAGGTGTGCATGCTCTACCAGGTGTCGATCTTGGTTTATTTCGAACAAAAAGTCCCTGTATTGGCCCTTTTCGAGCCACTGGTGCAAGCGATCAACGTCGGAATCCTACTATTCATCACCGGGACGGTGCTGTGGCAGTTCTACGAGAAAAGGGGGGTTGCTAGCGATCGCGTGCCAGGGAACGCCGAGTCGCCTTCGCCTCGAATGATCGACCGCGAGGCATGAAAACCTAAAGAACCTTCGGACACTAACATGGTTGCATATCAGAAAGCACCTGCCCGGACGGAAGTACAATGATAACCTTCAACAAGAGATTTCTGGGCTTCGTTTTAATGGCAGCGTCCATCGCGCTGGTCATGATCGGCGGAATCTGGTTCGGTTCCACCTGGATCCCGTCACCATGGTTCTGGCTCGCTGCTGGCGGCTGCGCGGGAGCATCGATAATAAGTTTTATCATCTGGCACATCGATTCTGCCTATTCTGGCATCGAGCTCGAACCCGGTGACCTTGCCGACGAGGACGACTCCGAGCTGAAGAGCGGGGCGCCGAAGCCCGCGCCCAGGCCCGCAGCCGCGGCCATCGCGAGGAAAAAGCAGCCGATGATGGTGGCCGGGGCCATTCAGAAGCCATTCGCGAAGCCAAAACCATCGCCGGCCGCCCAGCCTGCCGCAGTCCAGAAAGCCAGGGTCGAATCCAAGGTCGAACCAGTGGACCAGAAGTCCGGGAACAAGGCGGTACCGTTCCTCCCGGCGGCGCCCGCGGCGAAGCCAGCCGGGGCGAAGGCGGAAGGGGAAAGTGGTGCGAAGCTCGCTAGCCAACTTGCCAGCATCTCGGCCAAGGAACCCGAGGAGGAGCAGGAGGAAGAACAAGAGCAAGAGGCCATTCCCGAGGAAGCCGCGACCCAGCCCATGAAGAAGGTCAAGCTGAACCGAAAAAACCTCCAGCTGCTCATCCAGGTATACCGCGACGAGGAGTACCACGCCGTGTCGTTCAGCAAGTTTCGCAGGGATATGGGCGTGGGCAAGGGGAAGGATGCCCTCAAGCTCAAGAAATTGATGCTCGAAGCGGTGGCCATGGGCTTTCTTGCCAAGAAGGGGAGCAGGTACATCATCCAGCGAGAAGGACAAGAGCCGCTCGAGTGATATATTGAAAAAATGTGTAGAAAGAGCCTTTTTCTATACCACTTAAGGTAATCAAGGCAAGTGACGATCTTGTTTATACGAGTTCTTCCATGTTGAATTCGTTAACAAAAGAAAAGGAAGGGCGAAGCGACGTCGCCCGCGGGTTTCGAGGGATGAAATCATCCCAAAAAAAGTATGAGTTTTATAAAATTGTCCGTCGGCCGCTAAATGCGGTAGTTTTTTTCGTGAAGATTTTACACCCGGCTGAGGACGAACTTACGGAGCATGTTTAATGTTAAGATTTAGAATATAAACAGGCTATGTTGATTTTGAATATGGGGTCAGGATTTCCTTTCTCGCCCGCGGTTCGTGCGACATCGCATGAAATCGGTTGACCCGGAGCCTGTTCGTTCCTAAATCCACTTTTTTTGGGATTGATCTAGAATACGCTTTTCTAGTATATAAAATTGTGGGGCATTGCCACACATTCCCGCATAGCCCGATCTTGACGCCCGATGTCATCGATAAATTGGTTGAATGATTCTGTCATCTCTCGATTATCAGACCAATGGTATGCGTTTTTTCTTCGAGACGACCAGTGCCTTTCGCTAATAAGTAAGGTGACCGCACCAATCACTCGTGTTGCAGGAAGGATCGAAAGCCAAGTCGCTCAGCCCGTTTTGTCCCGGCAGGGACTACGCGCGCTATATCTTGAAGGACTGTCCCCATGCACCCAACGCGGTCGCATTCTCCCCCGGAGGCAACAAGCTCGCCATGGACGCGGGAAACAATACCGTGGAGCTGTGGGACATGACGAGAGGGGAGCTGCAGTGCATTCTCGCACGGCACAAGGATGAAATCCGAGCGATCGCGTTCTCGTCCGACGGCAAGAAGATCGCCACCGGGTCGGGAGACAAGACGGTGATCATCTGGAACGCGGAGAATGGAATGAGAATCGCCACGGCGACAGGATACGGCGCACGTGCCGGTTCCATTGCTTTCATTAAAGACTTAACAAAGGCACCTGACGGCGACAAAAAGGGCGAAACATTCAAATTTCCTCGTGCGGATATGGGTACATGTCTCGCGCGGTGCAGAAATTCCAAAGACGGTTTCATGGAAAGCGGATCGAGCTCGATTTTAATCCCACGCCGACGTGCGAGTTGTGCGGGCGAAAAATGAAGGTGCAAGCCAGGTCGAAACCGCACCACGTCGTTGGGAAGGGGGAAAATTACATCGTCGTGACGGT
>JAUQYZ010000006.1 GCA_030587475.1 Candidatus Sigynarchaeum calidifontis | reverse complement strand
GCACGTGTACCACGTCAACAAGTCCGGCGCGTACACGATGCTGTCGGATCACCTCGTCGGCTTGTTTCTCCTGGACGGTTCGGCAGCACTTGCACACCTTCTGTCATATCAAGACGAGATCCTCATGCTCAAGAGCCCATTCCGCCCGAGGCGCCGGAAACCCCGGGCGCGGCTGACGCCGACCCGCCGCCTCAACCATTACCTATATCGGAAAAAGCGGAGATGATTGAAATGCTAACTTAATGACATTGGGCGTCTCGGGTTCCTTCGAACAGATCTGCCTTATCCAGGAGAACCGAGCGCGTGCAAGATGCGGGATCGTGACTCCTCGACCATGGCCGGGTCGTCGATCAGCGCCCCGTCGAGTCCTTGTCGAACCAGCCGCTCGAGTGCATCTGCCGGCCGCCGTTCCCGAACGAAATCCCATGCCAGCGCTCGCGCCCCGAGCCGATGGCACGCGTGGATGAATTCCTTGCCAACTTCGCGTGCCCGGAGGGATATCATCGCGAAAGGGAGTGGCAGATCTGCGATGCAGCTGGCCTCGACGAGCTGCTTTTTGGTGAATTCCTTGCATGACGTGATGTTCAGGCAGAGGGGCACGCGCGGTGCCGTCTCGTGGGCAGCAGCGAGCTCGCGCAGGTCTTTCCCGCTGAAGACCACGACGTCCTCGACGTGACGTGCCATCACGAGCTTCCCGGTCGCAATACCCGTGCCCGCGCCCTTCAGCTCGACCATGAGCCGAGGGCGCGCGGCCGGGCTTGAAGGCAGGAGTACTCGCTCGAACACGTCCAAGAGGCGCGGGACGCCGGCGTCACCCCTCGTGGCGTTGAATGCATCGACTTGCGAGGCCGTCAACTCGGCCAGCTGGCCCGTGACGCCCATCGTCCTGTCGAGGGAAGCATCGTGCAACACGAATACCTCGTGATCAGCGGAGAGCTGCACGTCCAGCTCGATGTAGTCCATCCCACGTGCCACGGCGAGCGAGAATGCCTGGAGGGTGTTTTCCACCACGCCAACGCGGAAGCCGCGATGGCCGATGAGCAGTACCATGCATTCTTGTAAATGGGGCAGCATAGAAAAGGCATGCCGCCGATCGATGAATGGGACCTATCATCATGAAAGCTACGGGATCCGAGATCATCTGCTGCGGGTTCAACTGCCGCCCGATCGCCCAGAAGCTAGCGGAGGCCGGGTATCGCCCCGTCGTGATCGATTATTTCGGCGATCTCGACATTCGGCCATACGCCGCCGAGGGCCATTACTTCCTGGATGAAAGCCCAGGCCCGAAGGATGCGGACCATTTCAAGGCATGGGCGCTGGCCACGCTCGACCGCCTCGCGCGGTCTCGGGGCGGGGGAAAGCCGTTGATCCTCCCCGGCAGCGGCTTTGACGACGAGCCCGGTGCATGGACGCAATTTGCCAGCCTGGGCCGCGTGCTTGGCAGCAGTTCCGAAGCGGTCGGCCGGGCAAGGAACCTGGGCGCCATCCACGACTTGTTCCGGAAAATCGCAAGCCCCTTCCTCGTTCCGGACACGATGCACGTGACCATCGACGCAGCCACGGATCCCGCGGCGGCGGCCCGCGAGATCCGCGACCAGCTTGCCTTCCCCGTCGTCGCGAAGCGCACCCGCACCGCCGGGGGCGCGGGCATCGAGCTCGCCCGGCGGGCAGGCTCGCTCGAGCAGGTGTTCCGGCTCGCGCAGGAAGGGTTGCGAGGCACCCCGACTGCGTCGGTATCATTCAACGTCCAGGAGTTCGTGGGCGGTGCCTGGGCCACGGATGCCAGCGTGCTCGCCATCGACAGCCGCGTCGTGTGCAAGACCCTCCAGGCCATCGGCGACGCGACGCTGCGCGCGCCAAAGCGGTTCTCTTATTGCGGTAACACCATCCCCTTCGATAAGGGGGATCCGGACCTCGATCATTCCATCGATAGCCTGATCACGGCGCTCCACCGGGACTTCGGGCTCGAGGGCCTCTACGGGCTTGACATGGTGCTCGCGAAAGGGAAGGCATATGTCGTCGAGATCAATCCCCGCGTGCCGGGCAGCACCGAGCTGGCCTCCATCTCGGTCGGTCGCAACTTGATCGCCGACCACGTGAACTCCTTCCTGGCACCCGGACGCCTCCCCCGCATGTACACGCCAGCGTGCCACGCGATCAAGCGGATCCTCTTCGTCGCGAAGGATTTCACCATGCCGGCCCTCGACACGCTCGCCATCCATGGCGAATTGCACGACATCACGCCTCCCGGCACTCCGGTGTCTCGAGGGATGCCGGTCGTGACATACATGCACCACGGACCGCTGGATGCTGCTGGAGCCGTCGACGTGGCCGCGAAGCAAGACATCAAAGCAATCTATGCATTCCTCGAACGTGAAAGGCCATGACCGCGTGGCAACTCACCTTCCTCGGGACGGCCGCCAGCGCCGTGTCCAAGGCCCGTAACCCGACGAGCATGCTACTCACGATCGACGGCAGGCATCTCCTCATCGAGTGCGCGGAGGGCACCACCCGCCGGCTCGTGGAACTCGGCATCGATATCCGGGACATCGTGGGTGTATATATGTCTCATGGTCATGCTGATCACGTTAGCGGGATCGTCACCTTCTTGTGGCAAAACGTTCTCGTCGCCAGGCGAACCAAGCCGCTTCGCATCATCGGGCCGGGCTATGTCATCGAGAACGTCAAGAGGCTCATCGACATCATGGGCACCCCCGCGGGTTTTTTCTCGTTCGAGCTGGTGTACGAGCCGCTGGAAGAGCAGCACCTCGGCGAGCCACATAAAATCCCGGGTTTCGCACCGAAAGGGAAAGTCACGAGGCGACACGCGCGCTCGGTGCACGACCCGCCCGCGCGGGCCATCCGGATCGACGTGGCAGGCGCGAAGGGCGAGGCCGTGGTATCGCTCTGCTATTCCTCGGACACGAGCCCGACCAGCGAGGTCGCGACCCTCGCCGCCGGCTGCGAGTACCTCGTCCACGAGGCGACCATGCCTGACGAGGAGGAGAAGGCGGCCACCCGGTTCAACCACTCGACCCCGTCGGGCGCCGGCCGGATTGCCACCAGCGCGGGCGCCGAGCATCTCGTGATCGTCCACTATTCCGTTTTTCTCGAGGGGAAGGAGAGCGAGATCGTCGCGGGGGCGAAAAAGGCGTTCCCCGGGGACGTGATCGTCGCGAATGACCTGATGGAACTGCCATCCAAGAAAAAATGAAGGGAAACAATGCTCACGGCTTGATGAGTTCCTTGATGCGCACGACGTAGCGCATCAAGTTCGAGCTGCCACTCGCTGGTATTGAAATCGCGAGCAAACGGGCTTCATCGAGCACGTGGATGATGATGCATTGTTGTTCGCCGATGATGGTCGTGAACTCGGCGTCCTCGCCCGTGATCAGGTTGTTCACGTTGAAGATCGCAGACACGAACGCCGAGAGCCGGGCCTCGTCGATGCTGTCGCTTTGAATTTTGATGGGCAGGCCATCCTTGGTAACGATGGCATACATCCTCGCGTCGGGAATGGCCACCTTTATCCTGTAGAAGATATCGCCGTAGTTGATATCGGAAGATTCGATGATCGCGGAGATTTTAAGGGCGAGCTCGTTGAGCTCGGACACGTACGGGTCGATGCCCTCCAGCTCGACGACTTGCCTGTCCAGGATGGCGCCGAACGAGATGTTCCGCGTGAGGAAGCACGCCAGGATGTACGTGGGGCCGTACGTGACGACGTGCTTGAGGTTGTCCTCGGCGATCTTCGACGATGCCTTGGACGAGATGAAGAGGATCGACGTCGTCGCCGCGACCATCTCCTTGGCGTTGTATTTCTTGATGTCTGGCTTGATGCAAGAGGCCACGATGTTGCCCCCGTGAGTGCCGACAGACAACGCCTTTATCGCCAGGCCCTTCTTGATCTTCTCGTCGAGTAATTCCTCGACCCGTTCTATGAAATCTTTCTGGCTTTCCGGGATCTTTGACACTGCTAGTTCACCATGAACGCTGTAATCCTATTCTAGCTCGCGCTTGAGCTTTTCGAGCTCTCTCTTGACATCATCGGCCGACGGCTTGTTGGCCTCCGGATCCTCCACGGAAACGTTCTCGGGCATCTCGCCATCGGGGGTTCCCGCCAGCTTGGCGCCCATGTCGAGCGCGACCTCGGCCTGCATCTCCTCGAGTTCCTTGGTGACCTGGTCGTCGGCGAGGACATCTTCCGTCGTGTCGCCCATCGCCTCCGCGGCCTCGTCGACGACGGCAAGGGCCTCCTCCGAATCCGCCACGATGCTCTCGACGTTGAGGCTCTCGATGACCTTCGCGTACCTGTTCAAGACACCCACCGCGGTAGACAAGGCCTTCGTCGCGTTCTCGATGGTCTCGGCCTGGTCGATCGCGTCCATCTGATCGCTGAGCTTGCGTTGGATATTGTATAAATTCTCGATGTCCTTTTCTTGCTTGAGTTTCTTTGAGAGATGCACCTTGGCAAGTTTCTCGTTTTTCTGCGCCAGTGCAGCCATCGCTTTCTTCTTGAGATCCGCGATGACTTGCTCCTTTTTCTTGACGGACGCGTCTATCTTCTTCATGCTGTCCTTGAGGTCGAGGAACGCCGTGTCCTTGCCGATTTCTTTCTTCTTGAACAGTTTTTTCATGGTCGGTCTCTCGTGGCCGGACGGCTCGTGGCAATGGAATGATTATATGAAGAATGCCAGCCAATGACTTTAATATTATCTCGGATTCGACGAGATAAAGGTGACCGAACCATGAACACGACGGTCGTTGGATCATTTCCCCTCGAGAACACGCCAGCCAACTTCGAGAAGGCGTTCCTGGACCAGGTGGATGCGGGCATCACGATCCCGTGCTATCCCCAGCTGGTCGACATGAACCACCAGATACTCGTTCCACTGTCGAGGCTCGTCCCGGGCTTGAAGTTGGTGGCCAATGAATTCCATTTCTCGGGCGATTTCAAGGCGCCAAGGGACATCGTAGCCACCGAGTACGGGAAACAGGTCCTGGACATCTTGAAAAAATTTCCCGATGTCAAGAAACGCATCGCGGGCACCAAGGCTTGCCTCACGGGGCCGTTCACGCTGTGCTCGAACATCATCATGGACGACGCCGGCCCCAAGGAAAAATACAAGCCGCTGCTGTTCCGCGAGACGCGGGCCCACCAGGTGCCCGAGTTCGTGGAGGAGATGGCCGCCTACATCGCCCGCGTCACGAAAGCTTACGTCGACATGGGATTCACGATCGTCTCGATCGACGACCCCTTCCTCTCGCAGATGGTCGGCAGCCGGAAGATCCTGTTCCACGAGAGGCCCTTCATCTTGAAGGTCCTGGACATCGCGGCGAAGAACCTGGCCAAGCAGGGCTCCCTCCACGTTTGCGGGGTGATCACCCCGAGGCTTCGCGACTTGCTGCTCGAGTCGTCAATTCACCACCTCGACCACGAGTTCAAGACCTCGCCGCAAAACATAGAAATCTTCGACAAGCAGATGCTCGTCGACCACGGAAAAGTGCTTGCCTTCGGGAGCTTGCAGACGAACCCCGTGCCGATGCCGGGCAAGAAACCCGA
The DNA here is from genome assembly GCA_030587475.1 of Candidatus Sigynarchaeum calidifontis. GTDB lineage: Archaea > Asgardarchaeota > Lokiarchaeia > Sigyniarchaeales > Sigyniarchaeaceae > Sigyniarchaeum > Sigyniarchaeum tengchongense. The sequence goes on along the minus strand of JAUQYZ010000006.1, from coordinate 12,636 downwards.
CGACGTGGTCGAGAGCGTCGACGAGATCGCCAAACACCTGCAGGTCGCCAAGGAAAGATTCGGGGCCGAGAACTTGCTCGTGAAGCCGGACTGCGGGTTCGGCGGCATGAACGCGTTCGACCGTGCCTACGGGCCTGGCGTCGGCCACGACGTCGTGAAGAAAAAACTGAAGGCTATGGCCACCGCCGTAGAAAAGATTTTCGGCGAATAAACACGCCCCGCGAACAAGCTTTTTTTCCCCATTTGGCCAGCCAGATACCAATATCTTGCTGACGCGATCGGACAATCTTATTATCTTGCCTTAACATTATGAAGGTCATCAAGGCACCCGCAAGGAACCGAACCATGCCTTGCCGATGCCTTGCATGGACGAGATGCATAGAACATGTCAGAAAAGAAAGAAAAACAATCGAGCTGGTTCCTGAATCTCTTCATGCTCATCGTCGGGGCCATGACGATCATGCTGGCGGTCGTGTATTACATAACACACTATTTTGGCCTTACCTTGCCGTCATGGTGGCCTTTTGTAGGTCTTGGCACGTTAACGTTTTTGATGATGGTGGGAAGTCTCCCCGTTGGAGCCTGGATGCTGATCGGGGCATTGGGATTGTGGAAAGAGAAAGCCTGGGCGCTTGGCGTGGCGTTCGTGTGCTTCACGATAATCCTGGCGAACGGATTGTTGGGCACGATTGAATATATAATAAATAACCCGACGACCTTCTTCATGGAATGGTTCTGCTGGATTGCCATCATCATGGTGACCTTCTCCAGCATCGGGTTTATATACCTCATCGCGACGCACAAGCGGTATCACTGAGCCTTCAGTCTGGGGAAGGAGCGAACCACCGTTCAAACTTTTTTATCCCCTTTTCAAGAGAGCATTTTTGAACCCGTGCCTTGAATAAAATATATACAGCGTGCTGGCGGGGATTCCTCGATGCCGTTCGTCAAGGATGCGCTCTACTCGTACATGACCATCGGCCGCGAGTTCGAGCCACTGATCGACTCGGTGCCCGTGCAGCGACTGCGCCGCATCCGCCAACTCGCGGGGACGGAATACGTGTATCCGGGCGCCACGCACACGCGATTCGAGCACAGCCTCGGCGTCATGCACCTGGCCGGCAGGCTGTGCGACTCGCTGAACGCGAACGCGGGCGAGGTCGTCGTGCCCGAGCAGGACAAGCGGGCGGTCATGAGCGCTGCCTTGCTCCACGACATCGGCCACGGGCCGTTCTCGCACGTGTTCGAGAAGCTCTACGAGGCACGGCACAAGAACCACGAGGACGTCACGCGCTGGCTCATCTCCGAGGAGCTCGGTTCGCGCCTCGAAAAAATGGGTCTAGATCCGGAGGTTATCGGGAACCTCGCCACGGGCCAGGCCGTCGACAAGGACAGGCTTTTTCTGGGGCAGGTCGTCGCGGGGACCATCGACTGCGACTCGCTGGACTATCTCGTGCGGGATTCCTACTACACGGGCGCCGTCGTCGGCAACCTCGACGTGCAGCGCATCCTGCTCATGACCCGCGTGCTGGGCAGGAACCTCGCCTTCGACATCAAGATCGGCGTGCCCATCATCGAGGGCTATTTCTTGCTGCGGGTGAACAGTTTCAAGCAAATATATTTCCACAAGACGAGCCGCAGCGCACAGATCATGATTTACAACGCGCTGGAGGCCAAGAAGGACGAGTTTGACCTCGGCGTGCTGGATAAACCGAAGGATTTCCTGAAATGGGACGATTACACGCTCTGGACGACGATCCAGGACGAACCGTTCATGGTCAAGCTCAAGCGACGGGAGATGCTCAAGATGGTATACGAGAACGTGAACCGGACGGGCGAGCCTGCCAAGCGGCTCGGCGACGAGGAGATCAGGGACCTCGAATCACGGATCGCAGCCAAGGCCGGGGTGGGCGAGAAAGACGTTTTCCTCGACGTGCCCTACTTGTCGACCGTGCCCTATGCGCACGCGACCTCGTTCGACCCGGAGGACATCCCCATCGTCGATTACGCGGATGGCGGCGGGGTGACCGTCCAGAAGCTGTCGGACCTGTCGATGCTCTTCTCGATGCTCAAGGGCTACTATAACATCATCCGCGTGTATGCATGGGCCGAGCATCGTGACAAGGTCGCCCGTGCGGCCAAGGACGTGCTTGGTGAAGGGATAGAATGAGCGCCGGCGTCCCGGCCGCGGTGAAACCCGCAGCGGCGATCAGATGTACTCCTTTATGAGGCCCTTCACGTTCTCCTTGAACTCGCCGAGGTGCTTCTCGATCTTGTCGATGGCACTCTTGTCGGTCAGGAAGGCGAGGACGTAGACCTTGAAATCATCGCAGTCCAGGACGTGGAACGTGACGGTCGTGTTCTCGATCATGTACACGGCCCGCTTGGACTTTGCCGAGACGAAACTTTCGAAATTGCTGTACAGCGCCGTGAAGTGCGGGGCACTGAGCTCGAAGAGCTTGCCCGATTCCTCGTCGACGGCGTAGTCCGACATGATGATGCCCTTCTCGCTGACGAGCAAGATGCCTTTTGCCGCCGAATGCTTGGCAAGTTTTTCGAGCTGGTGGCGGAAGATGTCGCGGTTCGGGCTAAGGGCCGCGAGGCCGTAGGAAAACGCGGTCGAGAGGCTGTATGGCTCGAAAATCGATGTTTCAAAGAATTTAATCGAGAAATCCTCCGACGCAGCGCTGAAGAGCTCGCGAGCGGCCTCGATGCTCTTCTTCAGCGCGGATTGGGCACTAGGCTCTTGCGTCGCCTCGCTCTTGTGCAAGCATACTATCACGGGAGGGTTTTGCTCGAACTTTGCCAGGACATTCAATATTTGCTTGTAATAATCCACGGATTCCTCGAATCGCTTGTTATCACGCACGTCTATCAAGTAAAAAAGCAAGTCAATGTCGAACAAGTAAAGCTCGGCCGCGTCCTTGACATATTGTGCCCTGTAGCTGTCCTGGCCGCCTAAATCCCAGACTGCAATTGAAACGCCAAAAATAGTCGACTGGGAGCGGCTCACGCCCTTGGTTGGCTGCACTTGGGCCAAGTTCGAGTATTTCTTCTCGAGCCCGAGGATCATCGACGTCTTGCCGCTGTTATCGAGTCCCGCGAACACGATCTTGAGGCTGCGCTTGGAGGCAAGGGGAAAAGCGACCTTTTTTTCGGCGAATTCATTGATCGCTTTGAAGAGATCCACCATGACCGATGCAAATTCGGCATTCGTGAGCATCTTCTTTATTTGGATGGCATGCTCGACGATGAGCGACCGCAATTCCGCCATGTTATCGTAGAAGAAATTCTTGTGCTCCTCCGAGACCAGGATGGTGATCGTCGATGCCCGCGCGGATCCACGCGCGCCTTGGTCGGGGATGAGGAAAAAGTACGTCAAGCCATCCATTTTGATGTCGGGGAACGGAAGTATGCCGAAAAACTTGATCGAGTCGACCTCGGCATCCCCGTCCTGATATAAATGCTCCCCCATCAAGAGTGAGACGCTTTTCATGCTGATGTGTAATAAGGCTCCGAGATCGAGTATACCTGTCACATCCTTGATGGCATCTTTTTTGAAAACGCGTATCCCTTCCGGTTCGTTGATCAGAACGACTTCCGGAACTGGACCCTCGTCTCCAAAGATACTGAGAATGACAGCTTTGACGATCTCGGCCATGGTCGTTCCCGTTCGCGAATCCGGCGATGTCGGCTCCCGATCTCTCGACTGAATAGCTTGGCAAGGCGGGAAACCGAATACCTATGGAAAAAACACCCGCGATATTCTTAAAGCTTCGATTTCACTTAAAAACTTCCATTCACCCATCACCCATCTCGCGTCCATGTCCCGCCCCGCTGGCCGCATCGTGGGGCGATCCGTGCCCGGCAAGGCGGCATCCAGCAAGGACGCGAGAGGATCACGCCCGCGCGGGCGCCGTGATAGCACGCGCCAGATAAATGGGGCATCGTAACATATTTCTCTGCCTCGTTATCCTTACTTGTATTTTTCCGGATTTCAAACAATGGGTTTCGATTCTTTTCATCCAATTCTTGGAGATCGCTGCTAAAATATTCAAAAAGGCCTCGTTTGTTTCGCTCGTTTTACTAAAAAAACTCCTCGCGTTGGATAACAAAGAATCATCAACATGATTACCCCGGTCTTTCAGATCCTTTATCCGTCGCACGATAGACTCGGGGAGAGAGGAAATGTCGTTATTGCCAATAGACAACCTCCTCAAGCACGTGAGTTGCGCGATGGTTTCGGAGAGGGACGATAGCCTGTTGCAGCTTCTCGGGGATCTTGTACGAGCCTCGCCCCGTCGGCGTTTCGATGGGAAACTCCATCGCGACACCGTCTTCGTCGTCAACAACAATGAAAGACGAGATTGACGGGCTAATTCCATTGGATTTATTTCTGCTTGCCAAGTCAATCGAGGGACACCTTGCCCACGAAGATGTCGTCGAGGAGATCATGGTTCGATTTTTCAAGCGCCATGGTCTCCACGAGCCCCTTGTGCCGGCCACCCGCCAGACCATTCGCAATGAAAGCCGCGCCTTGCGCCGCGACCTTGGAGATGCGTGCAATGGAGCCCACCGTGCGGACCGGGAAGGAGAACGGCTTTTTCAAGAGGTCCGAGAGTTGACCGGCGATCTCGCTCGACGCGCGCCCGGACACGACGATTTCCTTGATATTTGCCGGGTCGGAGAAGGATGGCACGAGGGAGAATATGCCCTGGAGCATGTCATGGTAGAAACCAGACACCGCGTCCGCGGTGCGCTCGTCTTTCTTCGCCATGAGGAATATTTCCTTCGGCGAAAGGTCCTCGTGACCCACGATGGCCGACAGGCCTCCGCCATAGATATCCTTCTTCGAGACGTGGTCGAGCAGGTAGGCGAGCTCGCCGTCGAGGCGGCCCGCCGTGCCGAATCCCATGCCTCCCAGCGACCCGCCGATGCCGTCGACGATCTTGCCACCATCCACGGCGATGTAGGCGTTGAAACCGAAACCCACCTCGACAAGGATGAAGCCCGTGTATGCGAGCGGGGTATTCAAGAAGCTCGCTTGATCAACGATGGCCGCAGCAGCGGCACAAACCTTGTCCGCGGTGCCCATGTCGATGCGGTTGTACTTGAAGCTACGTTTCACGGTTTCGAGCTGCTTCACGCCAGGGATCGCATATCCCTTGATGCCCGCATCCTTGAGCATGTGCAAGACCCTGCCGATGCCCATGACGTGTGGGTCGGAGGACCGGCGCAAGTTGGCCTTCGCGATATCGCCATCGGTCATGGATGCAATCGGTTTCAGGGGGATCCCGTGCCCCGATGGTGCCACGATCGTGTCAATCGGCCCGTTGCTCTCGATGATCTGCAGCAGCTTCCGCGGCTCTGCCAGCACTTGTTTCGTGGGTACCGACAGGTCGAGAAACACGTCGTCGCCCTCGAGCCCCAGGATGTCCCACGATCCCGACCCTGGATCGATCCCGATAACGCGGGGTTGCATAAAAGAAATAATTAAGCATGAAAGAAATAATTATTATATTGAGAAAAAAGGTTGGAGGATCTCCACCATGAGCGCCACGAGCAAGCACGTATCCGGTGACATCATCGCGGTCGTGTATTCCGAGCTGATCGAGGAGGGAGCGACGCCCGTGGCGTGGTATCCCCCCGGCGATCAGATATCTTACATTGACTTGACCAACATCAGCCTCAAGTCCATCTCGCTGCTCGTGGGCGACAAGCCGGATCGTGCCCGCCTCAACGATCCCCGGTTCATCGTTGATCAAGAAAATGCCTTTGCCATCATCCCGTTTCCCGACCAGGACACCGTGGCCATGGCGTACATGTTCAATTACACGAACGGGGACGGGAAGAACGTGATCTGCACGATCACGGCGACTGTCAACGCCAAGCTGCGCAATTTTCTTTTCGACAAGCACGAGAGCATGGAGCAAATGCTCAAGTTCACCGCGTTCGAGGTTTTAAAAGTGGTCATGCGCGAAAGAGCCTATAACAAGGCCAATATTACTTCACGACTCAAGGTGCTTCACGAGAAGCTGAACAAGCTCGCGAAAGGATAGAACGAGGGACACGCACATGGCAGAGGGGCACCGAACCATCTGGCTCGTCACCGGGGAGCTGGCAGAGAAGAGTGTCTCGGCCCTCGCCGCCAAGTTCCCGTCCGTGAAGACCATCACCGCGCCCGTGTCCGTTGCATCGTTTCTCACGAGTGCCAACGTGAAGAAGCTCGTCTTGGATCACCCGGACATGGCACGCGGTATCATCATCTTGCCGGGCATGATCCGCTGGAACACGACCGCCCTGGAGGACGAGCTCGGAGCTATCATCGTGAAGGGGCCGCGCAATGCCGCCGAGCTGCACCAGTTCATCAAGGATGTCGTGGGCATCGCGAGAGAGCACGCGGGCGCGCCACGCCAGGAGCTGTCCAAGATGATAGCCACCCTCGAGCGGACGATGGAGCAAGAACGCGATGGATACCTGGCCATCCTGGAGGAGCGAGCCGCGCTGCTGGATCACCCAGGCAGCCCGCCATCCTCGATCCAACACGAAGAAAACCAGCGCGTGCTCGACCAGCTCCGCGTGCAGGGCCGGAACTTCCGGGTCGCCGGTTCGAAGTTCGTCATCGGAAAAGACTTCCCGCCCGCGATCATGGCCGAGATAATCAACGCCGCGGGAAAACCAGCAACAGAGATCGATTCGCAAGTTGAATATTTCCTCGCGAACGGCGCGGACATAATAGATGTTGGTGCAACGCCAGGCAAGCAAGACCCGGAGGCCCTTGCCGCCATCATCGCCAGGATCAAGAAGCAATGGCGCTGCATCGTGAGCATCGATAGCCTCGACGAGAAGGAAATCCTGGCCGCGGTCGACGCCGGCGCGAGCATCGTCCTCAGCATCGACGAGGGAAACGCGGGCATCTTGCCATCGCTCGATACTGGCGTTGCCTTGGTCATCATCCCAACGAACGTGAAGGCGGGAACCCTCCCCGCGACGCCGGGCGAGCGGGTCGGCACGCTCTCCCGGCTGGTCAAGCAAGCGCGGGAACTGGGCTTCACGCGCATCGTCGCCGACCCGATCCTCAACAGCCCCATCGTGCCTGGCTTCGCGATCTCGCTGGAAGCGTTCAACATGCTTGCCCGGGCGGCGTTCAAAGACCCGGATCTCGACGTGCCACTATTCATCGGCGCGTCGAACGTGACCGAGATGATCGACACGGATTCCACCGGCGTGAACGCGCTGCTCGCGGTGATCGGCGCCGAGCTTGGTGCCGGGGTACTGTTCACGTCTGAGGACTCGGCCAAGTGCATTGGCTCCGTGAAGGAATTGCGTGCGGCGCGCGACATGGCCTACCTCGCGCGCCTCAAGGGGATGCACCCGAAGGACTTGCCCTTCGACGCGTTCAACGCGAAGAGGAAGCACAGGGCCATCCCGTCGTTCGAAATACCTGCAACGGGTTCCGCGCCGGGAGCGGCCATCATAGACACCGACGCGCCGGGCACCCCACGGCCATGCCGCGCCGACCCATCGGGCATCTACTTCAAGTTCATGGTCGACCATGCTCGCGGCAAGATCTACGCCGCTGCCTTTACCAAGGATGGAATGGCGCACGTGTTCCAGGGTAAATCTGCTGAAAAGATGGGAAAAGAGATTCTCGCCAAGCATGACGATTTGACCAAGAGCCACGTCATGTACATTGGCCGCGAGCTCGCCCGCGCCGAACATTGCCTCGCGCTCGGAGCGGTCTACGTCCAAGACGAGACATGACGCCGCCCGGCGCGGTCACATGCCATCGCCAGCCCTCGTTTTTTAACCACGGGGTCATTACACCGCGTGTTATGGCGCGCCATGAATTCCAGCACGACGTGCAGTCCGAGCGGCCCGACTTTCCCATATCCCTCGACCAGGTCGGAATCGAGGGCGTGAAGAAGCGCATCGACATCAAGCGCAAGGATGGCCGGTACTCTATGGACGTGTTGATAAAGGCCTACGTGAACCTGCCAGCTATGCAGCGGGGTTCTCACATGTCGCGATCTGCGGAGTCCATCGAAGATTGCATCTCGGAACAGGTTTTCTCGCCCAAGGAAAACATCGAGGAATTTGCCGTGGGGATCGCCCGCGCCATGCTCGATAAACACGCTTACGCGGACCACTGCCACGTGGAGATGGAGGGACCGATCATCCTCCAGGCCAGGCAGCGCGAGGGACAAGCATCGGCCCAGGCCTCGTACCGGCTAGGCTGCGTCGCAGACGCCACCCGCGGGCGCAAGGGACAGGGCGATCACCCGTGCAAGCTAACCATTACAGTGGCGGCAGAAGGCATGATCGCTTGTCCTTGCGGCCAGGAGATGTCGCGCGAGTTTGCCAAGGAAATACTCGCTTCACGAGATGACATCAAGCTCGATCCAGCCGCAGTCGAAAATATTTTAAACGTGATCCCGCTCGCGACCCACAACCAGCGCGCCACGGGCACGATCACCCTCCAGGTGCCCGCGCCCGGCGCGGTCGATCTCTACGACATCATCGAGGCGATCGAGTCGTCGATGTCCGGCCGCATCTCGGGCATCTTGAAGCGTCCCGACGAGGCATCGCTCATCCGCACCGTGCACCAGGACCCGATGTTCACCGAGGACGTCGTGCGCCGCATGGCGTCGGTCCTGGCGGGGGAGAAGTTCAAGCACTTGCCCGGCGGCATGTCGGCGACGCTCGCGCTCGTGAGCATGGAATCCATCCACCCGCACCAGGCATCGGCGGCGGTCACGACGACGCTCGAAACGCTCCGGGATGTGTTGGCGAAGGCCAGGAGCTAAGAGGTACCACGAACATGGTAAGTTTCGTCCGGTCAGACGTGAACGTCCGGTACTTGCGCTCGCTGTCCTGGTACAAGGATTCCCTCGTCGACTTGCTGGGTGGAGGGACGAGATACTCCATCGACGGGACCACCGAGGAACCGAGAATAGCCCGCGTTTTCGCCTTCCCGTTCGACTCGATCGCGTCCAACGGCGAGTACGCCGTGCTTCATGAGAAGTACGGCACGAAAGGCTTGCTGATCCGTGTCGACGGCATCGAACAGATCCGGGAGATCGACCGCAGCTATTACTATGCCCGCGACTACGCGTTTCCTATCGTGGTCTTTAACTTGCCCGACGGGCGGGATGCCATCGCCCATTGCCCCGGCGATTATTGCTCGCTGGACATCGATCTCGTCGACGGCGGGGATCGGCTCACGAAGCGGGGATACCGCAGCAGCGACATCTTCCATTCCAGGTTGCTCGCGAGCGAGGACGGGCGTTTCCTCGTGGAAAACGCGTGGGTATGGCAGCCTTGGAACATCGTGCAAGCATACGATGTCAAAACAGCGCTCGAGGAGCCGGATCACCTTGATGGGACAGGGATACGCATTCCCCAGGGCGGCTCTCTCGGCTGGGAGCCCGAGAGCGTCGCGATCTGTGGCCATAGCGTCGTGACTGCAAGCATTCTCGAGGTAGCGGTCGACCCGCTCGGGGACGAGGAATTCGAAATCCAGCCCGCCGAGGAGGGCGTGCAAGAAAGTCCAGGGGCTGCAGATCCCCGGAAGATCCGGCGAGTCGAGGGCTCCGAGCTGAGCATCACCGACCATGCCGGCAATCCCGTTGACCTCGGGGTGACGGCCAAGCGCCCGGCCGGACGCCACTACTTGTTGCAGGCATATGACCTTGACACGGGCCATATCACGAGTTCACGCCTCATGCCCGAGCTCGTCGGGCGCATGATGCCCGCAGGGCCGCGCCACGTCGTCTCGTTCTACGACCACCCGAAGCTCGTCGAGGTGGCAACGGGCAAGGTGATCGCCCGCTGGGAGGACCTCTATGCCGGGCCCGAGCAAGCCCAGCCGAGCGCGATGATGAAGCCGCCCGGGCTCCCGGCCCTCGCGTGCGATCCGGCCCACCGGCGCTTTGCAATCGGTTCCAAGGATCGCGTGAGCGTCATCCAAATTGCGGGACTTGTCGAATGAGCATGACGTCTTCCACGCGAGCGCGGCGGCTCGATAAAAGAAAAGTATGAGAAATATCAAGGATACGACGTCTTTTCTAACGTGCTCGTCGCTGCTGGCGTGTTCCTCAGGGAATTTCGAACCAGGATGAAGTACACGCCCCACAATACCGACGACCCCACGCCGAACGGGATGCCGAAGGTGGAGATCATTAGCCAGTCCAACCAGATCCTGACGAATCCGTATGCGATCCCGCTCACAATGAGGGCGAGCGCGATGATGGGGATCGCGATGACGATCTCGTTCCTAGACGCGTCCTTAATGAGGCACACGGCGAACAGGACAGATAAAACAGCAGAGGGCAGATTCTGCACGAGTATAATGGAGAGGGCAATGGCAACGTGCATGTCCACCCCCGCGACGACCAGGACTTGCTCGAGGGCATCTCCCAGGGTAATATATAACACGCCGGAGAAGAAATCGAACACGAGCGAGGCGAGGGAGATAAAGCCAGCGATGAAGATAAACTTGCGCTCCAACCGCCTCCCGACGAAGATTAAAAGTATCATGACGGAGATTTTGCATGGTCAGGCGATGATATTGGTGATGATCAAAAAGGGCCCACCAATCATGAGCATGAAAGGGATGAACATAGTAAAGACAGAGACTCCAGCGAAATAAAAGTACATTATGACGATGGCGAGCAAGCAGCTCTCTCCCGGGGCCGCCATGCCACTGCTGTACGATTGGGACACGATATTTCATGCTCCGAATGGTATTGGAGGTAGAAAAGCGAGAGCTAGAATTTAAGGATATCACCGCGGGAAGTGGCCGAATGCCCCCTGGTAGGAGAAGGAAACGCGCGAAAAGAAGGAGGGCGCCTGTGTACGCACCGATTTGCTCAGACTTCGACTTGAAGCGAGAATTCGATTAAATCGCCGCAGTCACAAGCGGCCCAGCTCATTACCTTGGCGGAGACGACCAGTTGATCGAGTTCCTTCCGGTCGAACGTCCTGGAGAACGTCTTGTGGAACCCGCAGTTCGGGCATTGCAGGATTGCCTTGACCTTGATCCTGGACTCGCCACCAGCTGGCGGGCCCGGGCGCTCGCCTTCCCTGCCCGCGTCCTTGGAGTTCAACATGGCGCCACGACGGTTTGTTTTATACCTTGAATAAGTAGGACAACACGGCTTTATCTACATTGCGCTTCCCCGACACAGTTTTTTCCCGTCGAAGGTGCCCGGCGGAAGCGATGCCCGAGGCGTTCACTGCTGCCTGGAAAACTTCAGCACGTCGTCGATGAGATCGACGTGGGCGGTCAGCATGCGCCGGCAGCAGTACCGCTCGAGATCGAGGGCCTTGAATATCTCCTCTGGTGGCTTGTCTTGTGCCTTGAGCTTCAAGTATTCTTCCCACTTGTCGGCGACGAGCGTGCCGCACGTGAAACAGCGGATCGGTATCAGCATGATGCATCATTTTGTCGTGTTTGGTTGTCTCGTTATCGTGAAAAAAGTGGAGGGTATATGACGGTCACCGCTTGATCTTGCGGGCCTCCCGCTCGGTCTCCCGGAGGAGGAGGATGTCACCGAGCCGCACGGGGCCTTTCACGTTTCGGGTCAAGATGCGGTTCGTGTCTCGGCCTTCGAGGACGCGCACCTTCACTTGGATGATCTCGCCCGTGATGCCGGTGCGACCAACCTCCTGGATGATCTCGGCGCTCACGGACTCGTCGGCTTGCTCCGCGGCTGCAGCAGCGGCCTTGTCACCGCCTTTCGAATCCTTGCTACCTTTATCGCCCGCGGCAGTTGCAGCGTCAATTTCTTTCGGGGCCTTCTTGGACTTCTTTTCCTCGGACATTCACTCACCCGGATGGGAGGTTCACTTCAACTTGCTCACGCGCTCGATGATAGCCGCGACCCGGTCCTTCAGCTTGCCTTCCTCGACGATGGCCGCCGCGGCCGAGCTGATCTTCTCCAGGCCAAGGGCGGCGCCGAGATCCTTCTTGTCGTCGATGAAGATGAATGGCACCTTTTTCTCCTCGCACAACGGGGGAAGATAATAGACGATTTCGGGGGGATTGACATTAGCGGCTATGAACACGAGCTTGGCTTGCTTGCGCTCGATGGCCTTCGTGGCCTCGTTCGTGCCCTTGCGGATCTTTCCTCCGCTTTTGATGACCTCGGAAAGAATTTCTAGCGCTTCCTGTTGGGTTTCCTTTGGAATTTTTACGTTCACGTATGACATTATTTGCGTAACCTCGTTCTGATTTGCGTTTCAAATCGTCATAAGTCATTGGTCATGCAAGCCGAATGGCTTCCATAACTGAGTTGTTTAAATGTCACGTTGTAAAAAGGTTTCTGACATGTCCCTTGCCAAGCAAAAAAGTAGTAGATAGGGTTGCTAAGCAGTTCATGATTTGTTAGACAAAGTTGGACATGGCATGGATGATATCCTGGTTTATAGGCCTTGATTGGATGATGCACGGCATCATGACATCATGCGTGCGGATCGGCATCGCCGCGTCGATGATGGGCGTGTGCACCCGGACGATACGGCGATGGGATGCAGCGGGGAAGATCACGTGTACCCGGACGCCGGGAGGGCACCGGCGGATATCGTTGATCGTGATCGAAGGCCAGCAAGCACGCGATGCGTGGATCGAGGATG
>JAUQYZ010000282.1 GCA_030587475.1 Candidatus Sigynarchaeum calidifontis | reverse complement strand
CGACGCAACCAGCGGAAGTGTATCGAAGGCATAATCGGGATCGGCGAACAGCATCTCGGCTTGGAGCAAACTCGCGTCCGGGGTCTTGAAAACGTGAAAAAAGACACGCTGTTAAAAGCAATCTCGATGTTGTTCCTTGCAGTCGTGTCGGCCGAGACGGGGATGGACGACATGTATTTGAGGCCGACATATTTCTTTGGGTGAGAAGTTTAAAGAGAACGAGGTGTGAATTATTAGTTAGACAGACTCATTAATTTTCCTAGAATGGGATTCCGGGACGGAATGTTGTCGAGCAAGGCATCAAGATCAATTAACCCTAGCGATAATTCATTCCCCTTCATTACCGGTCAAGGCTCGGGCGGGTCGTTAAGATTATAAGGTAAAAGAAGAGAGTTATCTATATCCGTATCAAACAACCTACTTGAGTTATTCGATGCGTGAAGAGTAAACGGAGAACGATTGACATGAAATTCATAAAGGGCTTCGTGGTCACCATCGCGCTGTACGTTGGTTTGTCGTTGTTATTCACCCTCATCGGATCATATTTAGACTTACCAGAATCTGTAGGTCTCTTTTTTTCAAGCCTCGCTTCGATTGCGCCCGTGTTTTATTTGAACCTCGTGAACCCGGTCATTCTCAGCGTGTTCCAGGGAACTGAGGCCTACATTACAGATCCCACGAATCTGAGCTTGCTCTTCGTTATTCTCGGTGCCGTGGTTCCGGTGATAGTGGCAGCGTTGATTGGTGCACTCGTAGAGAAGAAATCGGGCAGCGTGAAGTACATCTTCTTGTCGACCTTCGTCGGCTTGCTCGTCGCTGCTGCGATTGGAATGATCCTTCAAATTGTCGGCTGGATGCCGTTGGGTGTATCCTTCGATACTATTGCAAAGTTTCTGACCGGCGGGTTGATCATGAGCGCACTGAATGCTTTCATCTGGTGCGCTATCGGCGTGTTTGTCACCAGCAAGGGCTGGGGTTGAAGGAGGCGGCATAAACATGAAAAAATTCCCACAACTACTCGTTACCATCGCGGTGTTTATTGGCTCGACCATCGGGATCGACTTCCTCGTCGGCTGGCTTACCACGATGGATGTCACTGGTGTATATTTGACATCCTTTGGAACTTTCCCTGGCCAGACGGGTTTGACCTATATTGAGAATTATATCGGATTTTTGAGTGCAGACACCCTTGGATGGTTCACGTACGTCTTATCAAGCGCGTCGCAAAGCCTCGAGATGCTGGCCAGTGGGATCACGGTCATAGGTAGTGGAGTTGGTGCTTACCTCGCTTTTAATCCATCCCCGACCCCGGTAATCGGAGACGGCATAATTCCTATCCTCATCGAGTACCATCCGTGGAGTAGTAATCCGCTCATATTTTTGCCGGCCCTCATTGCATTAATCCGATTGCTTGTTCCCTTCATTGTCACGGGTATCGTCGCTGGCGCGGTCGCGAAGGAAAAGAAGGATGCAATCAGAAACTCGCTTTTAACGTTCGTTGTTGTCGGAGCGGCAGGCGTCGTATTGAATATAATCCACATCTACTACAATTTCATGCTCTCCGTGGAGTGGAAATTCGATGCCTTCATAATGTTGAACCCGGCATTCTATACATTCCAGCATCCAATCGAGGAAGCCACTGCATTACTCCCTGAGCCGCAACGCTCGATAATGCTCCTTCCATTGATGTGGCCATATGCTATTAATGTGAGCATCGTGGCGATGATTTACGCGCTAATCAACGGCCTGATCATCTCGATCGTGTCGGTACTAACTGCGCGGAAGAAATAGACCTTGCTTTTTTTACTTTCTACCGTTTCTTTTATAAAAATCGACGTGCTTGACATGCAAAAGAAGCCAGCGAAACCGAGATTCTGCGTCTTTTGTGGCATCGCGTTTCCCGCGGGCGTTCAGGTCACGAGGTGCCCGGGCTGCGGGGCGGAGATCCCCGAGCAATACCGGCCGGTCCAACGACATGCAAGGTTCGGCGGCCCGGCATCAGCGGACGTCGACAAGTCGATCTCCTACTGCATCTATTGCGGGGAATTCCTCGTGAAGGCCAGCTTTTTCACCGGCACTTGTCCCCGTTGCCACAAGGACTTGCCACGTGCCCCGCCTTCTGGGCCGTGATCAAGCGAGGCGCGGGTACTTCACGAAGACGAACGTGAGGTGCCGGCACGTGTCCGGCAGCTTCGTCCTCATGTGGCGGCTCACGGGGCGACCGGGATGCAGTGTTATCCGGAACTCCTTCTCCCCGCTCGCGAGCTTCACGTAGCGGGCGGGATCGTCGATGCGCTCCCATTGCGGTGATCGGAGGTTCTGCGGGTGCCATCTCTGGGGCAATCTCAACGTGATGTCGACGACGAGCGGGATCTTGGCATCCGCTTGGATGCAGACCTGGACCGCGTGCTTTCCGGTCGCAATGCCAGCCGCTGCGAGGTCGAAAGGTGCAAATGGGGTCACGGCCGTCACGAGCAAGTAGGCATCGCGTTTCGGCATCGCCCGCGGGCTCGATGCGGGCCCGAGCGTCCCTTGCCACGATCCGGTGCCCCCGGAAAAGGAATACACTTCATCCCCTTGGATGAAAAGGTGCAAGTCGTGTGCCGGTGGACCGGGCGCTTCACTCGTGCCAGGCACGGCGGGATGGCTACATTTCACGACGATGCCGACCGGTTCATCGGCCGGTGCCCCTACCAGGTCGGAGAGGCGCAAGAAGCCGTGCGGGTGCATGCTCATGGGCTTCTGCCGCTTCGGGAGGACATTCAACCGGATGTCCTGTATGAACCTGTTGGTGTCGTTGTAAACGTGTCCCTTGTTTGGTATCCAGCAGACCGTGCGCTTGGGCAAGCGCGGGTCGAAGGCGATGATGTTATAGTCCCTCGACATGAACTCGTCCAGCACGTCCTTGATCAAGATGACGTCACGAACCAGCGAAGGAACGTCACGAGAGATCCAGATGAAATGGTTGTAGCGCTTGTTCACCGATGGTACCTCGGACTCGGCGTGGATCGGTACCGTGCACCCCAGGGAAAAGGCGAGCTGGCGCTCGATCTCGATGGCATGGTTCTTGCTCGTGCCGTCGTGGATCAACGCCATCGATGTCCCCCTCGAGCCGGCATCGGCAATCGAAGGGATGATCCGTCCCCAATAGTCTCCCCGTGGCCGGTCCTTGAACTTCGACCCTGCGAAGTCCCGAACGGGGGTGATCTGGACGCCATTGGTGCTGGTATCGATCGCCACCTCGTGCAGGCCCTCGTAACGCGCGATCTCGTTCCCGTCCATCTTGACCGCGCAGAGCAGCTTGCTATCCTTTCTCGCCATGCGGAACGAGTAGACGTGCCCTCGCACCGCGAGATCATCGAATGAAATCGCGTCGATTCGTTCCGGGCAGTAGGGCGTGAAGACGACCGCCCCGGGCAGGACCCTCGTCCCGATGAAATATTGGACGATGCCTTGCAGCACGGACATGGAGTCCCAGAGCCGGCGATGTTCCGTCCCCCATGATGGATCGTAGATGTCGTGCAATTCATTTACAGACCCGGTCGCGTTGACAAAATTCAAGATCCCTTCGAGCAACTCATCACCTTGCCGCCGGGCATTTACCCGGCCGATAGCCTCGATGAAATGACCGGGCGCATTCCCGGTGAGCGAAGTAGTCGCCGAATGAGACCGGACAATCCGGCCACCTCCATCGACAGGGAGGCTGCATAAATGCCAGCACGCGACGAGGCTGTTGATGCAAGGATCCAGGAGGTCGGGATACTCGTCCACCACGTCGTGGATGAATGGCATGGACAAGGGAACCACGATGGCACTCTCGTCGAGGGTGCCATCATCGTCCCTCGCGACGGCCAGCCTGTTCCGATGGGGGATCAAGAAATGTTCGATTATCGACGCGTGGATCCTTGCTGCGAGCTCGCCGATCGATCGCATCAATGGCGCGTCCAATAAACCATGCAACCAGCGACGTGCAGATACAAGAGCGGCAAGCGCGAGCATGGCATTATCGAGCACGAAGCCGGTTTCCAACACGTCGCAAGCCCAGATCCAGGTCTCGTCACTGTTCAACGGGAACAAATATCCAGGGAAATACTTTGCCTCGGTGACCGCCGCGCGCACGAGCTCGACCACTTGGTCCCGGGGGAGCTGGTTGGCTGCTTCCGGCGCCCACTTCGCCGCCTCGGTCACCATGAGGACGAAATACCATGGTAGCTCCACGAGCACGTCGTTACCGGGATTGGAAATCCCGTACGAGTTCAGCCCGTAGCTGTTTGCGAATCGCCGCCCGTTGTGGATCCATGCGTCGAGGAAGAATTTACAATTGCTGATGGCGGCGGCGTGGCACCCGACGTGGTGAAACGCCTTCTGGATCCAGAAGTTATCCCGGGTCCAGGCGCGGCCGTGCGAGTAGTACACGGAACCAGCGTGGATGCCCTTCTCGCCGAGGTGGCAAGTGCCCATGGCGAGGATGCTGTCGTAGAGGTCGGCGATGCGGGGGTTCGAGGCCTTCAGCTTGCCGATACCCGGATCGGCGGCGCTTGCCTTCTCTGTCCGTTCCAGGCTGGCTTGTATCCGGGCAACATCGAGCGAACCAAGCGACGCATCGATCGTGCCCGCGGGTAGGACGGGGAAAAAGGACAGGTACACGGTCCTTTCTGCCCACGGCGGAAGGTGACCGAGGTAGAGTCGCATAACGAGGAAGCCCGTGCCGTCACCTGCCACATCCTTGAAGTCACCGCCGGATCCAGACAAGCTGCTCGGTCTCTCTTCTCGGGCGAATGCTCCGACCCCAAGCCCGTCATCAAGGGACATGGCCTTCACGACGAAGGACGTCTTGTCCCTTTGCTCGGTCACGACGAGTTGTCTCCGGCTCGTATCGAGGTTCCATGCCCACGACGATGCGCGGTTCTCGAACGTGACGTCGATGGCGAGATCTCCCATGGCCGCGGGGCCGTTGTTTTTCAAGGACACGACCCGGTGAATAACGGGCTCGTCCGGGAGCCTCGGGGTGAAGTTGATCGTGGAAAGGGTCACGAGCCCCGCGTCGCTGCGGGTGGCCACGATCGACGTGCCCTTGACACGCATGGCCACCTGGCGTGCTGCGTCCTTGAACCACGTGTCCACCTGGTTCCCGTCCATGGTAAAGCTCCCGTGGAACTCTTGCACCTTGTACACGGCGGGGATACATTGTAAATGGGCCGTCGCCTTGTCCGGCCCGACGAGCACGGTCATCCGAGAAAGATCCCAGTCCTTGATGAAGGGAACGTCACTTCGGGGGCTTGTATAGAATTCGTTGATATGCTCGGCTTCCACGAGTGGGACGCCGATGGCTGCAAACACGTGGCAATTGCCCATCGTGAAGCCATCCGGGCTCCGCGGCATCCAGCAGTTGCCGCGCCTCGTGGCATCACTTGGCTTGTCACAGGTATCGGGGAGAATATAAGCGCGGTACGAGGAAAAGTCATGCTGCTTGAACCAAGCGTCCACCGAGAACACGACACGTGCCTCCATAGCAAATGTTTGCCCACGAACAGCGAGCGTGGCTCGATACGATATTCGAGTCGAAATCACTTATTCCTTTTGGTTTTTTTCTCGTGGGACGATGGCGTTACCTCCCTTTTTTCATCCTAAAAGCGCATATAAATCCCCAGCAGTCTATTTTTCACTAGCATTCGACAATCGCGCCTTGGCAAGGATTATGGCTGAAAGCGAATTCAAGGAGAAGCTCGACCGGCTGGTAAAATCCCCCGGTGACATGGTCTTGTGGTTGCAAATCACGAGCACCTTGAATGAACGGAATCGAAAGATGCTCATCACTTGCCTTCAGCAGAATCCTGTGCTGTTAAGAAAGTTCACGTCATTGCTCGAATCCGATCCGAAGATCATCGCGCAATTCAAGATAACGCTGCAAGAAATGGATTCCCTGGAGCCTTTCATCGCGAACTTGCAGAACCTCGAAGGATTGCCCGATTCTCCCACGATCGCCACGGGGATCCCGTCCAAGCCGCTCGATGCAAGCGAGGCACCGCGGAAAGGGAACAAGCCTGGAAGATCGATTGCACTCGACGATATCGATATAGAGCTCAAAGATGTTCTCGACGACAACGCTGCAAGTGAAAGGATCGATGATTCTAGTGCTATCAAGCAACAACTCGAAGAAATCACGGAATACGACAAGATAGCGCAGAAAAAGAGGGAAGAAACCTACAAGGATCTCATCCGATCTGCCAGTAGCAAGTTATATTCCTATTCCGACCAGGACATCGATGATGTCATATCCATCTACACGAAAGCCTTGGCGCTCAAGGGCGACAACGCCGTGGACTGGTATAACCTTGCCCAGGCCTTCTTGAAACGTGCACAGAAGAAGGTCGGGGTGTTCTCCTACTCGTTCGAGGGGCATTACAAGGACTTGACAGATTTCTACGAGTCGAGGAATGCCATAAAGAGGGCGGTCCAGCTCGACCCGGGCGATAAAACCTACTGGGATCAACTTACCATGACCTACGAGGTCATGAACAAGAAGCCCCTCGCCTTGTTTTGCGCGAAAAAAGCGCTGGAAATGCAATTATCGCAGGAAAAGCGATTATCCTCGTCTGGATTAGGGAGTTCATCCAATATCCAAGGCGCGGCAAGCGCCATCATAAAACAAAAGGTGGAGACGCTCGAAAAAGAAGCAGGCTTCGAGCTCGACCCGTTCGATGATGACGCGGTGGCGGCGTGGGAGAGCCAGACCCGGAAGGAGAAGCTGAAGAATGGACTCCCGCTCGACCACCTGGAACTGTACGAGGAGGCACTTGAGGCCTACAACGCGGGCGACATGGAAACCACCAAGAATTTCCTTGCAAAGGCCACGAAAATCAAGCAAGATTTCCTGGAAGCGTGGGTCTTGCTCGCGGACATCAAGTCCCGATCCGCGATGGAGACCAAGGACCGCGAGATACAACAAATCGAGTTTTCCGACGTCAATCGGTGCCTGGACAAGGCAATCGAAATAAATCCCGATTCCATAGAACCATACAAGATCTATGCAAAAGAATACGAGTTCCTCGACTCGCGTGATAATTTCATACGCGTGCTTGAAAAGATCATCGAGCTGGAACCAGAAAACTGGGAATATCGAAAGAAAGTCGCGGATGTTAATTTCGAGAAAGGCATCAACTTCCACATCTATGGCGACGCTGTTCAGGCCGACAAGTTCCTCCATAAAGCCATCGAGATGTACCCATACGACGCCAATCCATGGACCTGGCTAGGGAAGAATTACCTCTTGAAAGGACAGCTGGATGAAGCGATCAATGCATTCCGAGAGAGTTTGCGCCTGGACGAGGGGAACCTGGGAGCGAAGGAGGGTATCATCGATGCCTACCATGATCTCGCAACCAAGCATGAAAACGCAAAGAAATACGATGATGCACTGCGGTACATCAAGGAGATCTTCTCGCTGGATCCGGACAACGATAGGGCCAAGGCCGTGCAATCCTTGATAATCGATGATTATTGTGACATGGGATTCGAGGCTCTCGAGCAGAAAGATCTTGACCATGCACGCCAACACTTTCAAAAAGCTTTGTCCATCGTTCCTGATCACCCGTTCGCGCTCGTCGGGATCGCGCAGGTCGAGAACGGCGAGGGACACGTTGACAAGGCACTGGAATCCTTCGACCATGCCCTGGAAGAATGGACAAGCCTGATCGTCGATTCCGCTGACGAGTTCGTCCTCCAGGCCGCGATCGGGACCTTCAAGGAGATCGTGGCGGCATCCACGAACGCCATACAAGCCCTCGCGCGAACGACGGAACTTCTCAAGACCTATCTGGACAGCTTCATGAACTTCGTCCCGTTCATGCACGTTGACCGGGTACATATAGGGCACGTGTACCGGGACATGATGCAATTCTTCTTCGATCTCGCGACCATGGCCACCACGCAACGCAATGCCAACGCACTGCGGGCGCTCGACGCGTTCCAAGCTCCTGGGTTGCCGTCCCATTACGCCGCCATCGAGGATTGGAAGGGGAGCAGGGGTTCGGGGGACGCGAATGTCGCGCAAGCCCGGCTCCTGGTGCTGAAGGATCTAAAGTTTTTCCTCGATCGCCTGTTCAACATGTTCTTGTTCAAGTCCGACACCAAGAAGATCAACAACAGTGTTGTTTTCATCAATTATTTGCGCCAGGATCTATCCTTCACCATCAAGGAAATATATGACGCTCTCGAGTTCGTGGAAAACGGCCAGGGCGTCATCAAGGTGTTCGACCAACTCGCGACCTACATGCACGTCGCCAGCGCGAAGATCAGGACCGCGGAAGCCAGTATACAGAAGGTGACCAGGCCGATCATCTCGATACAACCTCACCCGACCATGAACGTCCAGGCCATCATCACGAAGGAGCCGAAACTCGCCTTCATGACCAAGGAATTCCAGCCGATCGAGTCGGCCATCTTCACGGGCAAGACGACGCGGATCAAGCCGAGCGAGGTGCAATGGAGCCCGGACGGGAAAAAGCTGCTCGTTTCCGAGTCGAGGCTTGAAAAACGGACCATCAAGGCACTCATGCAGCACGATAACAAGTTGATGATGCTCGACCTTTCCCACGACCCGATGCTCTATCTCGAGACCAACATGCTCGCCCTGGAAGACGCCGCGCTCGAGCAGCACGTCACGATGCTGGAGCTCGATCAGAGCGCCGTCGCCATCGGGTGGAAGGACGACACGACGTTCCAGGCGCTGCTGAAAAACGGCATCCTCATGCGATGGACGCCGGGGGAGACGTCGCTGAACCAGAAATCGACGCGGCTGCAGCTCGGCGAAAATGACCTCCTCGCTGCCTCCCCGAACCAGGAACTCCTCGCGATCCTCAGTCCAGAGAAGAAAGCACTGACTTACATCAACATCCGGACAGACAAGGTCTTTAATTTTGCCCTGGACCCGTCGATCAAGCCCATCAGCGTGAAATGGGACAATCTATCGGCAATGACGCATTTCCTGGCGAAAAACGAGAGCGGGCAATACGTGATCGGGTTCGCCGCGAGCGACGGGACCATCAAGATGCCCTTGGCGTTCGATGAGAAGGACTTGAACGAGGACGTGTTCGAGGTCGTTGCAAAAGGACAGCACGCGTTCTATCTCCTCCGTACGAGCGATAAATTCATCGTGACCGAGGCGAGCACGTCCATGTGGATGGAATTCCCCGTCGAGATCGACCTGGCCGCGCTCCTGGACCGCGGCATCTCGAGCATGCAGTGGGTGAGCATCAAGGAGGTGCGTTTCTACATGGAGGACTCGATCGTCCGGCTCGATCTCACCGAGAAGATGAAACAAATGCTCTCGGATCGCATCGGGTTCCTCGAGCGGTTCCCGCGGAAGACCTTTGCTGAAAAAGCCGTGTGGCTCAAGGACATGAGAGAAGCTCTCTCCTAACACCGCGGGAACGGGTCGATGACGTTGAAAGTTTGCTCCGAGATGATCGCTATTTGAAGGCCGGGCTGACAGATGCGGAGCTCTCGATGCTCGAGACGATCCTCGAGAAAAACGGCCCTGCCGATGCCATGCCGGTGTTTCGTAAGGAAATCATGCAAGCGGCGAGCATGCTTGCGTTCGAGACGGTAGCGGCGGCGATCCACGAGATACTGGATGCTGGAGACGATCATGCTAGGCGAAACGAGGCGCTGATCGAGCCAATGACCATCGGGCTGGAGGATCCCGACCCGAAGATGCGGACGCACGCCAGCGCCGCCTTGAGACACGTTCGGATCGCCAAGCAGCCATCCCCGAGAACCCTCGCGGCGCTGGAGACTTGTTTGAGGCAATGGCACTCGTACCCGGAGGCGGCACACAACTCGGCCAACGTCCTCTGGAACATCGCATCGGAAGGTCACGACATCAGCCTTGCGATTGATGCATTAAAACTCGCGCTGGCGAACACGGATCACAGGACACGCGAGGCGGCCTCCGAGGCGCTGTCGGAATACTATCGCAAGACGGGAGCGGAACCATTGATAAAGCCGGATTACCACGTGCTGCCGGATCCCAGGAGGCCCGAGGGGCACTGGGAGCTGGCAGTTAAATATCGTCGCACGCACGCCATGTCCGACGATCCGGTGGACAAGCCGTGCCCGGGCCTTCGGTGCGCGGCATGCAGGATCGATCAGACCACTTGTATCTGGTACGAAGAGTGCTTGGGAATTGGTCTCACGTTGATAACGGCCGAGATCTTCTGCCGGGCATGCGGCAAGTATTCAGGAGTCTGTCTAACAAATAATTTACGCCTCGTTCTCTTTAATCTTCTCACCCAAAGAAAAATGCCGGCCTCAAATACATGTCCTCCATCCCCGTCTCGGCCGACACGACTGCAAGGAATAACATCGAGATAGTTTTTAACAGCGTGTCTTTTTTCACGTTTTCAAGACCCCGGACGCGAGTTTGTTCAAAGCCGAGATGCTGCTCGCCGATCCCGATTATTCCTTCGATGCACTTCCGCTGGTTGCGTCGTTTCTTTGGAATCTTGACGGGACTCGCCTGTCTCTGCGCAATGCTGTTGTTGATACCCCGGTCCGCGAGTGCCTTGCCATTTTCTGGGCTTTGGTAACCATTATCCGCGTTGACGTTGCCAAATTGCACGCCTGGGTGTTCAACCTTTAGTTCATCAACCAGCGGAATGAGCGTGATGGAATCGTGCGTGTTCGCTGGATACGTCTCGACCTTTACTGGTACCTTTTTTTGTCGTCTATAAGCAATTGGACGCGGTAACCGAGGAAGACCTCCTTCTTTGCGGCGCAATAGCCGAGCCGGGCATCCGGATCAACATACGTGAAGGACGTCTGCAGCGCGGCGAATAGACCCGGGAAAAGCAAGTCAACCGACGTATATTGTGGCGTTGAAATCCCGATGAGAAATTTCGTAACATGCGACCTAAACGCTTCGAATGCAGCTGATTTAAGAGCCGTCATCAGTTGTTTCTTGAAGTTGGACATCGTAGCTTCGGAAGGCACCTTGGCCCCACCTTGGACTGCTTTCAATAGTGCCGCATGCTCGGTTTTTTCTAAATATTTCGTTACTTTTGCTTGTGACAAAAATCCGCCAATCTCATATAGCACCACGAGATTCAAGTTCGTGATTCGCTTCGTGACGTTTCCGGAACCGCCTTTTTTGTAACCCATGGCCGCTATCACGCCTGTCGCGAGGGCTTGATATGTAGGGTCCTCGATAAGCGAGCAAGCAAGCGCATCGTTCAATTTGATCTCCTTGTTTGCCTTTGCCAAGTTCACGAATGCTTTAACAGGCGCGGAGTCGATCGTCACGCTTGCAAAATCGATCCAACCAGCGCGTGCGAGGTGATCACGCATCGCATTGAAAACCTCGGTCAAAAGCTCCACGGTTAGCCGTTCTCGCTTGAAATAGCTGAAAGTCTGATGGCTCGGTATGTCTTCAAATCCAAGTGC
>JAUQYZ010000261.1 GCA_030587475.1 Candidatus Sigynarchaeum calidifontis | reverse complement strand
CGATGCAACGCGTGCGGTGCCACGGGTAACCGGGACGGGAAGACGTTCACGTGCACGAACGAGAATTGTAAAAAGAAGGTGGACAGCGACTTGAATGGAGGACGCAACGTGCGAACCGCACCAACATCCCCGCGGCTACACGCCAAAGGGGAGGGCGCCCGTTATCGCCCGCTTGCTTGTCAAACATCGACAAGCCTTAGTTTGGACAAACTTGGCCTTGATGTCCAAGTTTGACCAGGCTTGAAATAACGGTTTGGAAAACATGAAGAAAATGGTAGACTTGACCATCTTTTTAAACTTTGAACTTGAAGGGATAGGGGATGATCTTGAATTTCCAGAATTGGAGCGATTCAGCGTGCACATGAATCGTCTACAGGGTCTTCCAAAGATCGTGGCTCCCAAGTTAAAGCATCTCGGGTTCAGTGATGGGAGGTTAGATGAGATGGAGCAGTATCTTGATTGCATATCCGCTCCACAAATCGAATCGATTAATCTTTTGTATTGCCGTATTCCAAAAATATCCGGTTTGAAGAGATTTCCGAAAACAAGGCAATTGGGTCTAAATGGGAATCGCTTGACTCGTTTTGATGGTGTCGAGGAGGCGCCTGAAATAAAAGTTCTAATTGCCAAGAGAAATCCTATCCAAGATGTCTCTTGCTTGAAGAAACTCCCATCACTCCGATTCCTTACGGTAGACAAAGAAGTCGTGAAGAAACACCCATTCTTGCGAAAAAAATATGTTATGAATAAAATTGGACTCGGAGACTGCCTTGATGAGTGATCCATCGTTGATCATGTTGCCACCGACGTGATAAGTGGTAAAAATAAGAGAAAATCAAGGCGATTAAATCAACTGGCCACCAGAAACGCTGATGACCTCGCCGGTGATGTAATCGCTCAAGTCTGAAGCGAAGAACAACGCCACCTTGGCGATGTCGATCGGTTGGCCCGCCCGGCCGAACGGGATGGCTGCAATGGCCGTGTCGTGAACGCCCTTTGGCATGCCAAAGCCACTGCGGTCGCCGCCATCCGCCTTGACGGCCGTGAGGCGGGTCTCGATGAAGCCGGGGCCATAACAATTGACGTTGATCTTGTTGATGGCCAGTTCACGAGCCAGGCTCTTGGTGAAGCCGACGACGCCGCCCTTTGCCGCAGCGTAGTTGGTCTGGCCGATGTTCCCCATCAATCCGGTGACGCTGGACGTGTTCACGATCTTCCCGGATTGCTTGGCTGTCATTATGGGAATCACGTACTTGCAACAAAGGATCGTGCCGAGCAGGTTCACGTCTAGTATGAACGACCATAAGCGATCATCCATTTTGTGAAACATGGCGTCCTTCGTGATGCCGGCGTTGTTGATCAAGATGTCCACGGTTCCAAATGCCGCGACCGTGTCGTCGACCATCTTCTTGACGTCCTCTTCCTTGGTAACGTCCGCTCTGCACGCGATTGCCTTGAATCCCTTGGCCTTGAGCTCGTCCGCGGTACCCTTGCACACGTCCGCGTCGATGTCGTTCACGGCAATAGCAGCGCCGTGCTCTGCAAAGAGTTCGACGATGGCTTTACCAATTCCTCGCCCGGAACCGGTGATTATCGCGACCTTTCCTTCGAGTAATTTCATGTTTGTTCACCTTCCTCCTCATGCTTGGACGCGGGTCCAAAGCCCACCATCCACTGTCACGATCTGGCCGCTTATCATGTGCGCATCGTCAGAAGCGAGAAACGCGGCCATCTTCGCTACGTCCTTTGCAGTCAAGTCCTCCTTGGAACGTGCTGTGCTCGTTATCAAGTAGTCTCCTTTCGCCCTGTCCTTCGGTCCGATGCCGATCTTTGAATCGGCATAGAACCCTTGCGCGAGCCCGTTCACGTTCGCGAACCGGCCATATTCTTTCGCGATGCACCGCACCAACCCGTTCACGGCGCCTTTCGCGGCAGCGTACAGCGAGGCAAGCTGGGTCAAGCCTGCGAGACCGACGACGCTGGTCATCAAGAGGATCGTTGATTGCTGCCCCTTTTCACCTTGCCACTTGAACTGCTCCCGGAGTGCCCCGCCGAGGTGGAACAAGGAATTCACGTTGATGTCCATCGCTTTCTTGTATGCTTCGACCGTGATCTGATCCGCTCGCATCTTGCACGAGTTGTAATCATCATAATTGAAGATCACGGCGTTCAGCGCGGGATACTTCCCCTCGGAATCGCGAACCATTTGCTTCGTGTTGTCATCCGTATGGCATTTGCCCGTGAGATACTCGATGAGCTTATGGCTTTCCTCCATCGAGATGCCGAAGTTCAACTTCTCGGCAACCGGCGCGGTGATCGCGTCGGTCAACGCCTTGTCCGGGTCGTTCACGATGACCGTGCCGCCTTCGGCGCAGATGATCTTTGCAATCTCATCGGCTGCGCCCTTGCACCCGGCAATGAGAACGACCTTTTTATCGAATTTACCCATGTGTCATCAACTTTCGCGTGTCGTTTTTCGATCATGTGATGATAGGTCTTCAGAGAACGTTCTATACTTATTCGATCGACAATAAATAGATTGCTCAATATCGGGGGGAGATTCCCAGCTGATTTCGGGGACGACCAGACCATCACGGTCAACACGTGCGTTCTTGCTTCAATCGTGCCCTTTAGTAAAATCATTGGCATGCATGATTAGAAGACACGTCTTGATTTCATTTGCATGAAGGTCATTATGAAATCGGGTTCTCCTGGCGAATTCTCGGCGATTTTCGCGGGCCGGGGAAGAAAGTTAAAACGCCCCCTCGCCTTACCTCCCGAGATGACGAATGGCAGAAAACATCCCTTTATCCATGGTATTGGCCTTGATCACGGCTTTCTCTGCAGGTCTCGGATTTTTCTTGCAAAAGAAGGGACAGACCGAGATACGCGCTGAAGGCTTGTCCTTGATCAAATATTTGCTCACCGCAGCCAAGAATCGGAAGTGGTTTTTCGGTTTTGCGCTCACGGTCGTCCACATCCCGTTGTACGTTTATGCGCTTAACATCGGCTTGATCACTATCACGCAGCCCCTTGCAAACACGTCCATCGCATTCATCGTCTTGCTAGGCATCAAGTACCTCGGGGAGAAATTGAAAAAGGTAGAGATCATCAGCCTGATCATGCTGATCGTTGGCATTTTCGTGATCGCGTTCACCCCGAAGCCGGATGATATCCCAAATCCATCATCCTCCCAGATCATCGGCGGCCTTGGCGTTCTAGCCATCGTCATGGCTGTTTCCTATGCTGCGTGCATCCTGTTGATCGCCATGAAAAAGAAGGCGATCGGCCTTGCATTCATCTCCGGGCTCTCGATGGGCATGGCAGCAATCCTTATCACGGCCATTTCCCGCTTGCTCTGGAACGTGGGTGATTTTCTCGATTTCGACCTTGATATGCGCATCGTCTTTGGTATATTCCGCAACGATCTCGTTCTTGAATCCGTGATATTTTATACGGCGGCGTTATTTCTTATATTGTATTTCGTGACGGTCATCCTCGCCTTGCGATCAGGCAATCTCACCCTCGTCATCCCGATAGAAATGGGCACGAGTTTCATCCTGCCCGTGTTCGTTGGATTCTTCTTGTTCCTCGAGCCAGTCTTGCCCACGTTGATCGTCGGCATCGCCGCGTGCCTCGCGGGAGCGCTGATGCTGTCCAAGGTCCAAGCGGACATGGAGGTAAAGCTGGCCGTCAAGCCTGGAACGGACGTGGCGAAGCCTGGATCCTAGGTTGCTTGAAAGAAAGGGATACAAAAAGAAAGAGCGCGTCATTTCGAGAGCCAAGAAATGGCATCTTCCATTTTCTCAAAGATTTCTTCTCGTCCCACCATTTGTGTCACGAGCTTCGCGAACCGTTCATAACCGATGACCTGGTGTAACCTGGTAACTTCAGCTATCTTGAATTTCGGGTTTCGCTTCCTTTCCGAGACGATAAGCCGGTGGATTTGTAGCCGGAATTCCTCGCACGCGGTGAACTTGTCAGGGATGAGTGCTATGAAATGGTCGCAGCTTTTCACATTCGCGTCGTGTTGTAACGCATCGAGCGCATTGGTCGTTTCCTCCTCGCACATGTTCTCCGCGAGGTGAATTATGCATGTATTTATCTTGTTGTTGAATTCGAGCCGGGTCAGCACGTGGCACGCCTCGTCGATCGATGGTTTGAATCTCGTTGATACAACAATCTCAGAACTTATATATCAGTTATTCACACCGCCACGCATTGCCATTATCTCTCCCACGGTCGTCGCATCGTCCGGACTCTTGTCTTCGCGAATGCGGACGATCCGGGGGAACCGTATAGAAATGCCGACGACGGTAGCTGCTGATTCGGTTATCTCATCACCGATGATCTCCAGCACGACGGTCGGGTCGATCCACTTGTCAGGCGTTTCACCGCTTCGCACGTGGGATGGTTGCGACGGGACCACGATCAGATTTTTCAAGAACCACTCGGCCTTCTCGTCATCCATGCCCGAGGAAACACGCGTGACCACGTCAAGGGTGCCCGTGTCCTCGTTCCGCGCGGCGACGAGCAGGGTCCCGTACTGGCGGGCACGGCGCCCCTCGCCCATGTTGACGCCGACGACCACGACCTCCATGGAGTCGGGGAGCTTGCCCCGCTGGAGGCTCTTGAGCTTGATCCAGAGCCAGCCGCGCGCGCCGGGCTGGTAGACCGATTCCGGCTTGATCGATTTGGTCAAGAGACCTTCCGTGCCATCCTTTATGGCCTGGTTGTAGTGCATCGTGAGCTCGTCGAGCGTCGAGACGATCCTCTGGGGCACCGGGACAACTTTTTTCTGGGGCGGGTCTTGGGAAATGATGCACTCCAAGGCGGCTCGGCGTTCGAGATACGGGACATCTAGCATGGATTTTCCTTCGAGCAAAATCACGTCGAAGGCATAATAGCATGTCGGTATTTCCTCGCTTTTCTCGGCGACGTCGTGCTTCCGGCGGCGCTGCATGAGTATCTGGAAAGCGATCAACTTGCCAGTTGTCTTGTCAACTGCCACGACCTCACCATCGATGATGACTTCCGATGCAGTGATGTACTTCTTGATATAATCTACGACATCCGGAAACTGGCTCGTGATGTTCTCTTGTCGCCGCGAAAACATCGTCACGTCGTTGCCACGCTTGTGCACTTGCATTCGCTCGCCATCGAGCTTATACTCGCAAGCAAACGGGCCGCCGTGTTTCACGGGGAACTCTTCCAGCGTGTCTAGCCGCTGCGCGAGCATCGAGCGGATCGGGACGTTGATTTGCGGCTGGAACTGCTTGAGCGGCTCGATGCCTTCGAGCATTGCCATCTTGATGACGTGGCCGAGGTCAGGATAAATGTTGTACGCGCGTTCGATGACCTCGCGTTTTGTCGCTTGCTCGGCCTTGAGCGCGTCCGCATCATCCTTATCTGGCATTTTCGCGCCACCCGCGAGAAGGCGGGCGATGGCCTCGATCATCGTCAAGTCGTTGGCCCCGAGTCGCATCTTCCCGTCCACGAAGCGCCCAATATATTTGGCCTCCACGGGGCTGCACCGCCCGAGCAAGCCGGCAAGGGAGCGAACTTTCTTGATTTGAGAATCGGCACCCGATAGCTCAGCAATTTGCACGAAAGCTGCGTGCACCTCCGACACGGTCAAGTCCTTTTCACGTGTTATAAGCATCGATTGGGTTCCCTTTTGCTTGAGCATGGCGAACGTGCTCCCGAGATCGCCGGATTTCTTGAGAAGATCCGCAACCGTTTTTGGACTGAAGCCGGTCGCCTGGGCGATCGCCCGCTTCGCGAGTTCTTGCGCCATCTGTAGCTCGGGCTTTCCGAGAAAATCGGGATATAGCTTCCCTTGGCACAAGTAGATGATCTTGTCGTGGACGGGCCCGCTTTTTCCCTCGACGAGATCAGCTTGCGTGAAGATCTCCTGGAAGATTGCCATTATCTCGAGCCGCTTCGACGTTTTCTCCATCCGGGAAAGAAAAGAACATAGCTTCTTGAACATCATGGATTTATCATCGATTATTGACTTCATACACCCGGCATTGGCATCTCCTTGGCTCCAACATCACTTGGTACAAAAGTGCTTAAACGACTCTAGGCTCGACATTCTTGAAAGGATGCGTGCCGGAGTGTAACGCAACGCTATCAATCCTATGTGTAGCTCCTACATAAAAGGTCGATTGATAATCCCATGGCAAGCAAGCGAACGGGACACTTTGCCGATTTCGGCGCGTGGAACGTCGCGTTCATGTTACTCTATTTCTTGAACGCGATAAACATTGCGATCGAGTTTGAAAAGCCATTACTTGGATCCGGGGCAATCGCGCTAATGGGCGTGCAATCGGGCCTCGTCACGTTCCTTTCATTCTCCCGGAAGCCAACCACGTCCTTGATCTCGGTGCTCGTTCCCGTCGGCGGCTTTTACGCCTACACCCTTGCAACTGACTTTGCCGGTACTACGGTTAGCTTGATCCCCGGGATCTCGATCGGAATTCCTGCATTCCACGTCATCTTCAGTTTGCTTGGCAGCCTGCTCGTTGGCTGGATAAAAAATCGTTGCATAGCCAATAAGCCGCCATCGAGCATTCCCGGGCTCGCGATGTTGCCTGGCATGAGTGGCAAGGAAAACATGAAAACATGGATGGCCGCGTACGCGAGGTTCGCCGGCATCGCTGCCATCGCGTGCGTGGCCTACTGCATCGTTTTCTTGTTCGCGTGGATCGGGGATGCAGCCATGCGCGTGAACGCGATCGTCTCGTTGCCCGTTATGGCAAGTGTAGATTTCTGCCTCGTCGCGGCGTTCCTCGTCGCTCCCCGTGCACCGCGGGTGATCTACAACGCGGCCCTCACGCACCACGTGGAGGAGGACGCGGACCATGCCATCGGCATTGTGCTGGGAAAATTGACCGTTTTCCTCTGTACGAGGTGCACGGCGATGCTTTCCGGTCTATTCTTCAGCATGTACACGTTCGCGACCCTCCGGCTCAACATTGATCCGTTCATGGCCTTTTTTCTCGACATTTTCATCCCCGCAGCTGTCTTCATCGACTGGGGGCTACAACGTTTCGGTTACCGGAAGGCGACGACTCGGTCACGGCTCATCACCGGGGCGCTCACGGGATTTGGCTTCGCGCTCGTCCCGCATGCATCGCCCGGGTATGCGCTGCACGCAGCGATAGTGCTCATATCCTATTTTGCCATTTTCTTCCTCATCTATTTCATTAGCGCCCGCCGGGGCTATTATAACAAGGATGACCTCGAGCCGATCGACAAATAATGGCGATTCAAGGCCGGTTCGACCTATGATATTTTCACTCAGTTAAATTCTAATTGCAAAAGATGGATCTTGATATAGAAACACGGAGTTGACGCCAAGCATGCCGGATTGCCAATCTTGCGGGCGTACCAACTTGCCACAAGCCCGGTTTTGCATTTCTTGCGGCAAGCCGCTGCCTAGGACAGACAAGGTAGCGTGTCCTAGTTGTAATAAACTAAACAACAACTACAACATGTTCTGCATTCACTGTGGCGCCAAGATCTCGCAGCAGTCCGCCGAATGGAAGGAAGCTGACTTGAAAGTTTCTTCGCAACCGGCAACCGAGGCACCGTGGAAGGATGAAAACGTGATCTATTGTCCCAGCTGCAACTACGGGTGCCAGAAGGATTGGCCCGTTTGTCCGATGTGCAAAACCCCGATAGGCGGCACCGGCTCGGCTCATGGCGTGCCCATGTTTGTCGACGATGCGGGCGAGCCGGCCGCGCCGCTGGGGCCTGTATTCAAGCCGAAGGCCGCGTCGTCCCCCCAGCTCAAGGCTTCCGTTTTGAAAGCGCTCGCGCCGGTCATTGCAAGCATGGACGTGATATCGATTCCCGAGCTCGCACGCCGGGTAAATAGTGACGAAGAAGCCGTCTCGACCGTCGTGAAGGAGCTCATCGCAACGGATGCGGTCGAGGGGCATATCGACGTTTCCACGAACGAGTTCATATCCGAAGTAGATGGTTTGAGCCCGAGAGAATTATTCATTCAGGAGCCACCAGCGACTGGCACAGCGCCTGCAGCACAATCACACGCCGACGCCGATTCCGCGCCGAGGATCATCGGCGAGAGCGACATGTCTGATCTCAAGGCCGTCATCCAGAAAGAACGAGGCATGGACATCGATGAGTTTGTCAAGGAACTCGTCAATGCATTGGAGATCAAGCGAGGTTATGATTTCGAGGGTGGCAGCATTCATTTCAAGGTTGTGGTGAAGAATAACTCGAAGCTCGTCATCCACGATGTCAAGATCTACCTGGACGCGTCGGACTTCTTCAAGACGGAGGAGGACGAGCAAGGCAAGAGTCTCCCGACGTTGAACCCGGGCGAGTCCCGCGGCATCGACTTCTACCTCGATCCAAAGAAATGCGGGACGGCCGACATTTCCGCGACCGTGCTGTTCAAGGACATCTACGGGAAGCGTCACGCCAAGCTCGTGCCGCCGGTCGAGGTGCAAGTAAAGCAGCCAATCATCGCCCCGTCCAAATCGAGCATCGAATACATCAAGGAGCAGACCTCTCGGATGGCAAGCGACATGAAGATGTTCGCGATCAAGGACCTGGATTCCGAGTTGCTCTACAACGCCGCCTTCCGCGCCATTTCC
Source organism: Candidatus Sigynarchaeum calidifontis (assembly GCA_030587475.1). GTDB lineage: Archaea > Asgardarchaeota > Lokiarchaeia > Sigyniarchaeales > Sigyniarchaeaceae > Sigyniarchaeum > Sigyniarchaeum tengchongense. The sequence continues at coordinate 5,750 of JAUQYZ010000261.1, read as the reverse complement.
AAGTTCGACATGAGCTGCGCCCACGACGAGAAACGCCCCGATTCGCTGGAGGCGTGGTTTTCCGCCATTTCCAAGACCGACAAGGAGCCCATCATCGCTCGCATCATCATGGGAACGACAGGCGAGAGGGTGCTCGAGATACGCGTGTGGTGCAATGACGACAAGCAGCTCACGGGTTTCCTTGCCAAGATCATCACGAACCTGCGCGACGAGATCGAGCTAATCCGGCGCATCAAGGCAGAGGACAAGAGCCAGGCCTTGAAGTTGATGGCACTCGGGCGCAATATCGAGGTGCTCAAGAACTACGCGGGATTGAACTGGGAGGCGGGCGACATATCCAACGTCTTGCACGAGGTGAAGGGGATCCTCATGAAGTCTTTCAGTAGCAATAAAGACGTGCAGGGCGTGATCGCGGAGATAAACGTGTGGATCGACCGGATGAATAGCCTCAAGACAGACGAGCACATTAGCCAGGAATTCGGGAACAAGCTTTACACGGATGTCGAGCACTGGCAAGACATTATCAACATGCAGCTCGGCATCGTCCAGAAAAGCTAATCAGTCATTCTCCTCGTGTTTTCCTTTGTAATTGCGCCATGTTGCCACGATTGCCTTGCTGGCGGTCGATGAGGGGGGATGAAGCCTTGGAAGCAATCCACGATCCAGGGGAACAGTTTGTTTAATATTCTAACTCGAAATAGGATATTATGGCTGCACCGAATTTTGGATCGTCTTCCTTGCGTGATCTTGCGAAGATAAAGCGATTTTACCGGAAACGGGTGTCATCATACGACAGGTCAGGCGGGAATCTCGACTTTTTCCACATTGCTCCTGGCGAGCGAAAGATCATATTCGACAATGCCGGGCCGGGATGCATCACCCACATCTGGACGACGCAAATGGCCTGGAACGCGCCATCGTGGCCCCGGCACGTGATCATTCGAATATGGTGGGATGACGAAGCAGAACCAAGCGTTGAATGCCCGCTAGGTGATTTTTTCGGCCTCGGGCATGGCCAGCGAATCACGTTCAGCGCGGAGCCGCTCCAGATGTCCCCGGATCACGGCAAGGGCTTCAACTGCTGGTGGCCCATGCCGTTCAAGAAGCACGCGCGCATCGAGATCGAGAACGACAACCCGTCGTCGAAGGTGCTGGATCCGGACCATCCCTTGAAGCTGAGGCCGGGTATCATGGTTTACTACTACGTCGATTACGAGAAATACGACGAGTGGCCAGCCGATGCTGACTCGCCACTTGGTTATTTTCACGTGCAATTCAGATGCAAGGATTACAAGGACCAGCGGATCGATCTCGGCACGGGCAAGGGGATGAACTGGCTCGAATGGCAAGTCCTGAAGGGTAAAAACACGCGGGATGGTGGTGGTTACGAGCGGAACCACGTCATCCTCGAAGCAAAGGGCACGGGCCATTACGTCGGCAGCATTATCAATATCGACAATCCCCGGCGGTGGTGGATGCCGATCATGAATTGGCCTGGTGAAGGGGACGACATGATCTTCATCGACGACGACGTCGGAGGCGAGCCCACGCTATATGGCACGGGAACCGAGGACTATGTTAACATGGCGTTTTGTCCCCAAGAAAAATACGACTCTGCTTATCACGGCGTCATCAAGGGGGGTGGATGGAACTGGGTTGGAAAGATCACGTATTACCGGTTTCACATCCAGGATCCGATCACGTTCCAGCGGGAGATCAAGGTCACCATCGAGCACGGGCATAACAACCACCGGGGCGGCAGGTGGGAGACAACGGCATTCTGGTACCAGCTGGAACCCCACGAGGTATCGTGTACTCCCCCGCTGCCATCCCGGGAAGCCCGGATGCCGAGACCATGCCACGAGACTGCATGGCACGTAGCTAAAAAGGCCATGTCCCTCGTCGTGAAGGTTCTTCTCCATGTCCTGCTCGTCTACGTGACCATCTTGCTGTTACAGCTGGCTGGCTTGATCTAGACCTTTTTTTATCAAGGTGAGCTTGTACTTCGAGGTGCTAGTAGCAATCCTTCCCCCTTCTCGGCGATCGTGGTAGTTTTTTTAACGGCGTGATCCAACGGTCACGTATGGAAAATGCAAGCATGCCCATCATCCCGAGACCCGTCGAAGTCAAGCCTGGTTCCGGGACGTTCCGGATCACGAAAGAGACCAAGATCGTGTGCCAGCCAGGATGCAAGGCAGAGGCCGAATACCTCGCCGAGCTCTTGCGCCCCGCAGCAAAGCTGGATTTGCAGAATGACCAGCCAGCCCCTGGAAAAGGCAGCCAAGCCAATGCGATTGCCCTAGCGATCGCTGGTAGCGGGGACTCGCTGCCTCCAGAAGGATACCGGCTCGATATCACGGATCGTGGCATCGATATCACCGGCAAAGACCCCGCTGGCTGCTTCCACGGCATCCAGACCCTCCGCCAGCTTTTGCCGCCTGCCCTCGATGCAGCTGTCGTTCCACGCGAACTGGTCTTGGAGGTCCCCCTCGTTGCTATAACCGACTACCCCCGGTTCCTGTGGCGCGGGTTCATGCTCGACGAATGCAGGCATTTCTTCGGAAAGGTACTCGCGAAACGCATGATCGACATCATCGCACTCTACAAGTTCAACAAGCTGCATTGGCACCTCACGGAAGACGAGGGCTGGCGCATCGAATCGAAGCGGTTCCCCCGGCTGCACGAGATCGCCTCGAAGCGTCCCTTGTCGAAGAAATGGAGGGAGAGCCCGAACCTCGATGACCCTCGCTGGTACGGCGGATATTACACGCACGACGAGATCCGCGAGGTCATTGCCTACGCCCAGGTGCGCCACGTCGAGGTCTTTCCCGAGATAGAGATGCCCGGCCATGCCACCGCGCCGCTGGTTGCCTATCCAGAGTATAGCTGTGCACGACCGCCCGAGGTCGTACCGATCATCGGCCAGGGCAACCGGCACGCGTATTGCGCGGGAAAGCCGAAGACGTACGCGTTCCTCAAGGATGTCTTGCGCGAGGTCATGGACCTCTTCGGCGGCGACAAGATCCACATCGGGGGCGATGAGCTCCCCGTGGAGCGGTGGAAAGCATGCCCCGATTGCCAGGGATTCATGAAAGAGAAGGGCTATCCCGACATCGACACGCTGCAGGTTCACTTCGCCGCCGAAATCGCGAAGTACCTGGCGAGCCAAGGCCGCACGACCATCGGCTGGTTCGACTTCCCCGTTGACAAGCTGCTCGATCAAGGCGTCGATGCATCACGATTGATATTCCAGTTCTGGGTCGGGTCTGAGCAGAAAATGATCGATTTCATTCGCAAGGGGGGCAAGGCCATCGTCTCCAACCACAAGTACATGTACCTGGACTACCATCACTGGGGCATCCCGCTGGAGAAGGCCTACACGTTCGACCCGATCCCGGAAAGCCTCGAAGCACGGTACCACAGCCATATTCTTGGCCTGGAATGCCCGATCTGGACGGAACGCGTGCCGAGCTGGCAGCGACTCGATTTTCAGGTATTTCCCCGCGCCCTTGCCTACGCGGAGACGGGATGGACCCCGAAGGACCGGCGTTCCTACTTGGATTTCATCGAGCGGTTGCGTCTTGCGCTGCCCCGGCTCGACGCGATGTGCGTCTATTATGCGCAGCTCGACGAGGCGACGAACTCGCTCAAGGCAAGGCTCAAACCACGCTGGCTACGCGAAAGTTAGCGTGTTAAAATTGGAAAAAAAAAGGATCAAACGTCGATGCCGTTCTCCTCGTAGTAAGTGGTGACCCATTCCCTTCCGAGAACGGCTAACTTGATGGGCCCTTGAACCGTGAGATCGCCCTTGAAGAAATAGGAATCCGTGTTCGGGTTTCCCGCCATGATCTGCTTCATGGCTTCCGGCACCATCTCGAGCATCACCGGGTTCTTCCACTTGCCCTCGGCTTGTATATCCTTCCAATTGCCGTCATAGATTCCTAACATGTGGTCCTTGTCGTTCTGCACCATGACGACCTTGATGGGGGTGTCCCGCACCTCGAAGTACTGGGCCACCTCGCCGTACTGCAAGATGGCATCGTCCACGATCTCCCGGTAGTTCTTGTTGATGAGGCCGAACTCGGCCATCGCCCCGAAGAATAAGAGCACGTCGTCCAAGCTGTCGCCCTTGTAGTCGCCCGCCTTGTACTTGGCGAGCCATTTCTCATTGCACCCTTTAACTTCCGCTTCGTCCTTTATCCATCTGGTTACTGGCATTACACATGCACCTCGTGTTCATGATATCAGCGCGTTGATGCGCTTGATCGCTGCTTCTGCCCCCTTCACGACATCATCGATGATGTCCTTGACGCTCGATACCTCCTTGATGATGCCGATCGACTGGCCGAGCAAAACGGCACCGTTCTGGATGTCCCCCTTGTACGTCAGCTCGTAGTGCCTTTGATCCTCCATCAAGGCCTTGGCATCGATGCTCTGTTCTTGAGCGATCTTTGCATCCTTGTTCTCGACGACGGGATGGGATCTCGCGTAATCGTTGTTCCATAACCGGATCGGGCCGAAGACACCCGTGTACAAGTTCGTGTCGGTATCCTTCGCGTCCGGAATGATTTTCTTGTAGCTTTCGTGAAACTCGGATTCCTTCGACGCGATGAACCTGGAGCCCATGGCGACCGCGCCGGCGCCGAGGGCCAGGGCCGCGGCCAGGCTCTCGCCCGTGGCGAAACCACCGCAAGCGACCTTTGGAACATCTGGCCATGTTTTCTGAGCCTCTTGGAGGAGCACGAGCGTCGAGACCTTCTCGTAGGACTGATGACCACCCCCTTCCGTTCCCGTGAGGACGAGTCCTTCGACTCCCCGCGTGACGCACTTTTCCGCGAGCCACTTGGCAGGCGCCACGTGGAAGTGCATGGTATTCGGGTTGGCTTCCTTGAGCTTTTTCCACGTCACCGTTTCTGGCAACATGGTAGGGCTTCCCGCGCTCGTGAGGGCGTAGACGCATTGCTCGCGAAGCTTCTGGTTCTCCATGATGAACCGCGGGATCCGGCGGCACAACATGTCGGCATCGGGCTGCATCCGAGCCGTCCGGATGTTGAAGCCGAAGGGCTTGTCCGTGTGCTCGATGACCTTGAGCATGTTGTTCTGCATTTCCTTGAGCGAATCCTTTCCTTCGAGATTCGTGTGAGACAAGACACCCAGCCCGCCGGCCTCCGAAACCGCTATCGTGAGTTCGGTCGTGTAGAACGGTCCCATGGGCGCGCTGATGATGGGCACCTTCATCCCGAGCCGTTCCATGAGTTTCGTCTTGATTGCCATGTTCGATCATCCATGTAGGGATAGCACTTTAATGTCTTACTCGTGGCCATTTAAAACTCGCGGAGCACCACATCGGTTAATTGCAATACTAAGGAGACCGTTTAACTGATCCTTTTTACCTTCTAAAGCCTTTCTGTTTCAGTCTATTCAACGTTTGATGTCACGACTGAAATGATACATGCCCGTGCAATGTCGTTTCTACCCGTTTTAACGTAAACGTCTCGGCTTTGGGTGAAGTTTATATCCGTGTGATACCCATATTTGTCTAAAGCCCGTGATGTAAAGGTGGACGAATCATGGCTATCATGACAGAGAACAATTATTTCGAGAAGCAAGGGCTCCAGCTCGTGGCGGATAAGGTGTTCAAGGTGTGCGACGAAAACGGGACTCGTGTCGAGACGAAGATCTTTTTTTCCGTGCCTTTTGACGACATTCTCGCGCCGTTTGTCGAGAAATTGGATGCGTTGTACAAGTGG
>JAUQYZ010000252.1 GCA_030587475.1 Candidatus Sigynarchaeum calidifontis | reverse complement strand
TTGCCCCTGGCATGAGATACATGCACCCGCGATCAGGACGGGTCAAGACGGAACAACGATGGCTTCAGCGTTCCGGACGGTCATGTGTTGTGTTATAGAACAAAGAAACCATGTGCACCCGTTCAAGCCACGCGGTAGAAAAGGACTTGATGCTGGCAATGAACCACGGCGAGAACGATTTGCGTCGGGCGATATGGTTTTATAGACCGGGGAGAACGGGTCTTGAGAGAACCCGTTAAATATCAACGGTCTTTTAAAATTACTGAAATACCTTCCAATTATTGAAGGCTCGCCAGTAATCAGATTGGATAGATCGGAATGAATAGTATAAGTAACCATGACGCGCTGGACAGCGAGATTTCCGTGACCGTCCCGAACTTCAACGACGCGGTCTTGTCCTTGGTCTTTTTCCACCAATCCATCCCGTTACTCCGTTATGATTTCAAGCGTTCGGGCGATTTCAAGCAGCAGGGTTACAACTTCAACGAAGAGCTTTTGTCGGGAATGATTACAGCGATCCTTACAGTCTCTTCTGAAATTGATCGTGAAGGTAAATCGCTGCTACGCAAGATCGACCAGACATCGTACTCGATCCTGGTCACCATGGGAAAGAAAACTGGACTGTTACTCATCGTGCTCAAGGACGAGAACGAGCAAATTCTCCGCGAGTTTTCCAGCTATTTACTTTCCGAGTTCGAGCGCCGGTACGCGTCATTGCTCTTCTCCGAGGAAAAAGTGTCCTTCGACAAGGACATGTTCCTGGATTTCATACCGACCATCAAGAAAACCGCCGAGATCCCGATCGCGCTGTCCCCCGACCTCCTCATCGACTTGCTACCGCCTATACGGGCGCTGGCGCCGTCCGTGAATGTCGTGATCTGCGACAAGCTCGTGTTCATGCCCATCTTCAAGCAGATCTCTGACTACATAACCCCGAACGAGCTCCAGGACTTGCGCACGTTCTTGAAGGAGGTCATCTCCGGGTCGAGCAAGTTCCTCGATCTCGTCCAGAAATTCGGGCCCATGGAGACGATCACGCTCAAGACGGCGAAGAAACGCGTGTGCATCGCCAACTTGAATCCTTTTTACGTGATCTTGTTCGCGAACCGGAAGGTCCCGGAATCGCAAATGGAACAGCTGGTGCAAACGCTCAGCGACGCGGTCTTGAAGACCCTCATCTTGTCGACCAGGCAAAAGGCGCTGCTCTACAAGGGAATAGATTTGCTCGTGGAAGCGTTCCCCGATCTCAACCAGGTCGCTGTCCGTGCCCATATCATCAAGGCCTTGAAGGAATACCAGCAAGAACGTAACATTCTGTTCCGCATCGTCGACCAGTACACGATCGCGGGCAAAAAAAACGTCCTCGCGGACTTGATGAATTTCTTGAGCGATCGCCTCCCCGGCTATTTCGACAAGGTCGTGGACTTCACCATCAAGTTTGATGACTTGTCAAAAAGATTCATCGGGCTGTACAACGAGCTGAACGGTGACCAATAGGCCGGGAATTAAAAAAAAAGATTTCTAAAGCGTCTTTACGTTTTAGAGAAACCCATGCTGCCGAGGAATTTGTCGAGACCCCAGTACTCGCCATTGCAGAACGCGAGTGGCCTGACCTTGTCCACGTCGATTTTTCCCGAGCCACTGCTAACACCCACGGCAACGATCTCGCCCATGAAAAGATGATGGCTCTTCGAGTAGTCCTTGATCACGCGGACCAGCTTGCATTCGAGGTTGACCGGGCATTCCATGATAATAGGCGATTCCACCTTGCTCGCCTTCCCGGCCGTGAGGCCAGATTCCTTGAACTTGTCCTTGGATTTACCAGTGACCGACCCGCAATAGTCGACGACGCGGGCCTGGCTTTCCGACGGGATGTTGACGACGAAGTCACCGGTTTCCACGATGAGGTTATAGGAAAAACGGGACGGCCGGATGCAGATGCCGACCATCGGCGGTTCGGAGGAGATGATGCCGACCCAGGCGAGCGTGATGATGTTTTGCTTCTTGCCGTCCTTCGACGTGCACGAGACCATGACCGGCGGAATCGGGAACATGCTCGTGTCGGCTTCCAGGAACCTCTTTCCATCCATTTTTCATTCCACCTCCAGCTTCTTCACCACGTCGATCGTGATGCGAACCACGTCTTGTAGCGTCTTCTCGTCGCACACGCCGGGGACGTCTTTTCCCGAGTGCGTGTACCTGGCCGTCTTTTCGTTTATGATATCGATGATCTCGGCACCGTGAACGCGGAAGATCCAGCCATCCGTTGTCCCGAGCATCGGCAGCCAGAAGCTGCTAACGTGGATGCCCAGGTCCTTCGCGGCGCCGGTGAAAAGGGCGTTCAGCCGCTTGTTGTACGGCTTCCCCGAGGGCAGGCCGAACTTGGCGATGTGGCTGAGCCCCTGTGCCACCATGTCGTAGTTGAAAACGAACGTCCGTGCCGGGTCGAGCTCCTTGCCCTCGGTCGCGTGCTTCCGCCAGAACTCGACGGCGCCGGACATGCCCCACTCCTCGGCTCCCGTGATGAGGAACCAGAGGTTCGCCTTGGATGGAGGCGATTTGCCGAAGTGCTCGAGCAGTTTGAAGACGATCGCCATGCCCGTGGCGTTGTCGAGGCTGCCGAGTGACTTCCCCTCGATGGTCTTGTTGGCCAGGAGCACGCCGAGGAAAGGCAGGTTGCAGCACAGGAGCACGACGAGCGCCCAGAACACGTCGTGCGTCAGGAGCCCGCTGGCGATCTTCACGATGGAGGAGATGATGATGGTGAATCCCATGGCGAGGCTGATGAGGAAACCGAGCACGTAGCTGACGGTTCGCACGAGGGTGACGACCACCTGGCTCTTCGTGTCGTGGTGCGCGACGAAGAGGATGTCCTTGGTTGCAGAACCCGCCGGGGCGGGCAGCTTCGCGAAGATGTTATACGTTTGCTGCACCTTGCCCATGGTCGCGAACGAGTCCGTCTTGCTCTGCTGGGATCCTACGGTGAACACGATGGCGGCGAGTAGCACGACGATGAAGATCAAGTTCGCCCATGCTTGGTGGAACCATTCGAGCAAGAGCCCCACGATCAAGCCGCCGAAGATGATCAAGACCACGAGCCTGATGAGCACGTTGGTCGAGAAGGTACTCCACGGGACGGGCTCGATGACGGGTTCCTGGCCGAGAGATTTGAACTTGGCAGTCAGGTATTCCTTGCACTTGGCCTCGTCGTTGGGTGTGCCCGAGAGCCGGGTGTACGCGAGGTCTTGGATGAGATGCATCATGTCGAAGGTATGCTTGCTTGACATGCTCTCCATGTCCCGAGCGAGACTAAAAAAAGTATCATGTGGATATGACCGAAGGGATCGAAAAATCGCTCGTCATGCTCAAGCTTTTTCGAGAGCGTTCAAGAAGTCTTCGCGAGAGATACCGGTTTCCCTGCACACAACTTGCATCGTCGAGCCCTTTATTGACGAGTGATTGGGAATCGTCTTGGGTTTTTTTGTACCATCATCATTCTCCCGGATTAACGATATGTGGTTTCCCTCGCGTACGATCTTAAAACGAATTGATCAATGACCTTGAGCACTTTATGCTTCGGTATTTCCGCCGGAAATCGCATCTACAAAGCAACCGCGGCGATGAAGGTTTCCAATATGTCCTCACCCTCGAAGATCTTCGATCCGAACGATTCTATGTGGAATTGTATCACCGACTTCACGTCTGTTAGTGCTTTCTTATGTATACTCCCCTCGCCGACGATCACGTCTATTATGCCAAGCGGGTAGGCGACATACCCATCAGGATGCTTTTCTATTATGATGTTCAAAGGCTTCACTATCATCACCATTTGTATTGACTATTTCAAGTCCACGGCGTGTATGATATGCAAAAATCTTTATTTTAATGCCTTTTAAGGCGCCGAGAAAAGAATGTATCGTGGTTCGCGAAATAGATGAGAAGGCATCGGCACGGTCTATCACCACGCGGGTCGCGTCACTTAATGGAAACGATATCGGGATCCAGGGCATCACGATTCATGCAGCGAAACCCGCGATCCCTTGCCAAATGAACCAGACACCGAAGCAAACGAGGAATAAATTCGTTGCCACGAGGATGACCGTGTATGCCTTGATGTTGATCCGCTTCTTGCCGAGGCTCACGATGCTTGAAAGAAACGTGAACCAGACATAGTCAGTCAATACATGCCCGACGTAGAACGTGATGAAGACAGAAAAGTCTGCGAACACCTCCAGGCTAAGTGTGCTCGAGAGTTGCGTCGCTCCGAGCCCGATCGTCGCCCACCAGCCCCACCAGCCTGGACTCGCGGCGCTCAAGGCGAAACCAAGCGCGAGTGGCCGCATAAGCGGGTGAATCTTGGGATATTTGGCGTCAGGGGTGTCCAAGGCTGAATCCAGGGATTTCTCGAGCAACGTGACCATTCCATCAGCGCTCTTCCGCGTTGCTTTCAGCCCGATGAGCCCGAAAAAGACGAGGGCGCCTCCGCCGACGAGGCTGATGACCAGCATCACGACCGGCATCTTGAAGAAAAACGAGGCGCCGAACCAGAGGGCGAACATCAAGGAGATCTCGAGGATCGCGTGCCCGGACGCGATGCTTGTGCCGACGAGCCAACCGCGGCCTCGCTTCATGTACTTGAGGGTCTCGTTGATGGTCATGGTCGTGACCGGCCCGGGCATCATCGCCCCGGAGAGCCCGATCAGGAAGCTGGCACCGAAGATGATGAAAAATTCTACGAGGGTCACGTGAGTCTACCTTTACTTGCGCGATGCCTCGATGTCGAGGAGTGCTTGCTTGATCTGCAACGAGATGCCCCGCACGTCGCCTGAATAGCCGCCAAGTCCGGCCCGGGACACGACCCGGTGGCAAGGGATGGCGATAGGGAAGGGATTGCGGCGCATAACGTTGCCAACCGCCCGCGCCCCGCCTGGAACTCCTGCCTTTGCCGCGAGTTCCGCGTACGTGATCGTCTCGCCAGGCTTGGTCTGGAGCAGCGCCTCGACGACCCGCCTCGTGAATGGCGTGGACAAGTACTTTGCGAGCGATGGTTCGTTCAAGATCGACGCGTCCGGCATTCCTTTTCCGTGCAAGAACGCGTCAATAGATTCGAGCAAGCACTTCGCGTTCCCGCTCAGTCCACCAGCCGCTCTCCCACGGCCGCACGCGCTGCAATCGCCATCGTTGAGGCCGGGGATCTTGTACTCTATCGCGACGGGATTCCCCGTGCTTGTATCCCCGAGCACGCACACTACAACGCCTTTAACGGCCAGGCCGGGAAAGGCCACGCACGCTTTTCCGATCGCCATGCCCATCATGCTCGCGATGTGCAACGAAAGGGGCCGTGGCATTTCTTGGTTCCGGTTTGCCACGAGAAGGTGGGGATGTCAATCCATTAGCCGGTATTCTTGCTTTACCCATTCCGCGATACGCGCCATCTCCGCTTCGTAGGTGACCCGAGTGCGCCACCCGAGTTCATTCTTGGTGCGAGTCACGTCCACGTCGAGATCCCGGCCGATCATGCCGATCATGTGCCTCGTGAGTAACGTTTTTGCATGGAACAATTCCGCGAATTTCTCGTTGATTCGTGCGAGATTCCATGCGATACCAAAGGGGATGCTCGAAGGCAGCGGTTTTCCGAGCATTGTCCCGATGTCGCGGAAGTATCGCTCCCACGTCACGTCCCACTCGTCCCTGAAAAAGTAGGTTCTTCCCTTGGCGATTTCCTTGGTGCCGGCGAGGACGAGCCCGTCCACCAAGTTTTGTACAGAAATCAAGATGATGAACGCGCTCATGGCGCGGAATTGCACGAACGGATAAAAATCCCGAGATTCCTGGCACGGTGTCCAAGTTTGACCAAGAATTTGGCGATTAGTCACGACTGTATCGCCCGTGGTCGATCAAGTGGAAGATGCGAGAGCGAAGATAACTATCGATGGCATCCTTGACCCAAACGCTGCCAGGGCCTATCACGTTCGATGGCCGGACGACCGTCGCGGTCAAGCCGCAATCTTGCTGGTATTGCCATACCAGGTTTTCCGCGTCGAGCTTTGCATCCCCGTAATAGATACTTGTCTTGCGAGGTGGGGTATCCTCGGTTATACCTTTCAAGTGCCCCCCGAGGCCGCACGCGCAGTACGAACTCACGTACACGAACCGCGATACACCGGCATCGGCAGCCACATCCAGCAAGTTTTTCGTGGCAACGTAAATTGCATCGTAGAAATCCTTCTTTCGGCCCCAATAAGTGACGCGGCCTGCGAGGTGGTAGACGATATCGATCCCATCGCAGATGCCATTTACCATTTCAGGCCTGCTCAAATCACCGGAATATATCTTAACGCCCAAGTCTTCCAGGTGTCGAGTTTTCTCGCCGGGAAAGGCAAATCCCCTAATATTCTTTCCCTGTCTAGCCAGCAAGTCACACAAATGGGTACCGATGAAGCCGGTCGCACCCGTGACCAAGACCGCATCTAGTGACATGATAGGGCCTTAATATGGACCAAGTCTTTTCTTGATTCTCGCGGATAAAACGACTCGTATTTTATTGGCCACGTCCTTCGATCATCCATGTCGACAATAAGCAAGGTCACTCTGCACCTTTCGCGCCAGGAACTGCGGAGGGACGCGGGCGGCCGAGCCTCGTGGGTAAAAACGACAATCACGAGGGAGCTGGACGCGTCGAAGATCGCGCTGGTCATCTGCGACATGTGGGACAAGCATTGGTCGAAAGGTGCCACCGAGCGCGTGGAGGCCCTTGTACCCAAGATTGAAAAGGCCGTGGCGGCGGCACGGCGGCGCGGCATCACGATTGTCCACGCGCCGTCCGACACGCTCGATTTTTACGAGGGTCATCCCGCCCGCGCCCGCGCGGAGGCGATCCCGCTCGTTGGCTTGCCCGTCGTGGAGGTACCGAGATATCCCCCGCTCCCCATCGATGACTCGGACGGGGGATCGGACACGAACGTGAACGGCTCGGAGAAACCGAACGACCCCGCCTGGCGCCGCCAGCACCCGGGCATCCACATCGACGAGAAATTGGATTATATCTCCGACATGGGCACCGAGATCTATGCGCTTTTCAAATTGAAGGGCATCACGACCATGATCATCGCCGGGGTGCACACGAACATGTGCATCCTGGGCCGTAGCTTCGCGATCAAGCAGATGCTCGCGTGGGGCATCGACGTCGTGCTCGCCCGCGATCTTACCGACGCCATGTACAACCCCGCCATGCCGCCATACGTGAGCCACGACGAGGGCACCCGGCTCGTGATAGAATACATCGAGAAGTTCTTGTGCCCGACCGTCACGAGTGCCGACATCGCGTGATGGCATGCCAAGCTGCTATCGTTTTGTGCACACAGTGGTTATCTGCGAAAGATTCTAATAATCAGAATCGATTTCTCACCTCGACATGAACATCGTGCTACTCATCGCGGACAAGCCGGACTGGAAAAAGAACGCGGACGTGCTTGATCTCACCGCGCCGATCCAAGTCTTCATGAACGACAAGCCCTTGCCGGAGAAGTATTTCAAGGACGGCATCGTCGTGAACCTGTTCGAAACGTCGTTCGAGGTCCTGGACCTGCTCGGGCATTTGGAGAGGGTTTTCAAGGCCAAGGACAAGGTGCCGGACACGCTCTACCAGGCGGAACTCTGCTACACCAGCAACTTCTTGACCGCGCAAGCCACGGGCCCGGGAACCGCGCGCGTTGCCTTGCGGTTCAATCCCGCAACGGTCGATGACGAGGCGCTCCTCGCCGGGAGCCCCGAGTACCAGGAGCAAGTACCGTTCGCCAGCCTCGCGACCGAGCTGCTGCTCTTCGCGATCAGCGTGTACGAGACCCTCGTGGAATTCAATCCCAGGCTCGAGGACCAGCTGGCCGACCTGCACGACGGGATCCTCGCGCACCAGGAGCTGCTGGAGAAGGAATTCCATGTCGTCTTGCCAACCCCGCCCGAGGAGAAATAGCCTCGCTATCGCGAACTTCCCGCCACGGCAAGGGAACCGGGGTTCCTTATTTGCATGCCAGCAAGTAGTTTTTTTACCTTCAAATCGGGATCTGTGTCAAGGTTTGGAGGTGGAAAAACACGATTCTCAAGTACAAGGACATCATCAGATTGGTTCTTGCCGCCGGCATCGCGTCGGGCTTCATCGTGGCGCTGTCGATCCCGCTCGACCCGTCGATCCCGGCCATCGGAAACCTCGTGAACCCATACGGCGGGTTCTGGTCCATCGACCACGGGACTCCGGCCACGATGAACGTCGACATGCCGTTCTTGAGCGGCCAGGTGACGGTCATCAAGGACGCGCATGGCGAGCCGCACATCTACGCGCAAAAGGAGATCGACGCGGTCGCCGTGCTCGGATTCTTGCACGGGCGCGACCGCATGTTCCAGCTGGAGATGATCCGCCGGCAAGCCGCGGGCTTGCTCGCCGAGGTGGTCGGCATGCAAGCCCTCGAGATCGACAAGCTCTACCGGAACATCCGGCTCAGGTCCGCGGGCGAGAACCTCACGGGCTACGTCAAAGCGACCGACCCGGCGATGTACGCGAAGCTGGAGAAGTACGTCGCGGGCATCAACTATGCCATCGACACGTGCGGTACCTTGCCCCTCGAGTTCCACCTGCTCGGGATTCGTCCTACCCACTGGACCCCCGAGGACTGCCTCACGATCGAAAAGATAATGGACAACATGCTGACCTTCGGGACGGACGACGTCTACCGGACGCTGCTCCGGGAAGGGCTCGAGGATGCGGGCTATGCAAGCGCGATGGACGAGCTGTTCCCGCGCGTGACGCCGTTCCAGAAGCCGATCACGGTCGACTACGGGACCGCCCCTGGCGAGCGCCCCATCTCGCCGTTCTCCGCCGCGAGCCCCGAGATGGCCAACCTCGATGCCATCTGCAGCTGGATCGAGCGGGCGCAGGCCGCGTCGCCGATACCGGCCAAGCAAGGCTTCGGCTCGAACAACTGGGTCGTGGGCGGGAGCAATTCGACGACCGGGTTTCCCATCCTCTGCAACGACATGCACCTTGAATGGAGCCTCCCGATGATCTGGTACACGGCGCACATCAAGGCGCTCGATTCGGACATGAACTGCCAGGGCTTCACGCTCCCGGGCGCCCCGCTCGTGATCGTCGGCCACAACGAGCACGTGGCCTGGGGCATGACGAATGCTGGCTGCGACCATATCGATTGGTACTCTTACACGGCGAACAGCACGCACTACTTGTACAAGGGCACCTGGTACCCGTTCGGGTCCGTGACGGAGATGATTCCCGTGAAGGGTGGCAACCCTGTACCCTTTAAAATCCGTTCGACGATACACGGCGTGGTCATGGACAACGGGAACCTGCCGTATGGCCTTGCCGGCAGCGACATCGGGACCGTGCTCGCGTTCCGCTGGGTCGCGTTGACCAACTACACGACAACCTTCAAGGCCGTCTACGGCTTCGACCGCGCGCGGAACATGACCGAGTTCGACGCCGCGCTGGAACAATTCTCCCTCCCGTCGCAGAACGTGGTGTATGCCGACCGGCACGGCAACATCTCCATCCGCTGCTCGGGCTGGGTGCCGTTCCGGGAGGGCGTGAACGCGACGGAAAACGCCGATGCTTGCCGGTTCGTGCTTAACGGGTCGGCGGGCGAGCACGAGTGGAACGGCACGTTCATCCCGTTCACGGAACTACCACACAGCGTGAATCCCGCGCAGGGGTACCTCGTATCTGCCAACCAGCTGAGCGCCGGGTCGCTCTACCCGTATTATTTCCAGGATTCGATGGATCAGGGCTACCGGGCGCGCAGGATAAATGACTTGCTGGCCAGCGACCCGTCCGTGTCCGTGGACGACATGGCCGCGATCCAGAACGACGTGTACGACAAGAGCGCCGAGTGGCTGCTGCCCGAGCTGCTGCGCGTGTTCGACAACGACACGACGTTCCCCGACGGGCAGAAGACGCTGCTCGTGAACCAGTCCGTGGCGATCCTGCGCGCGTGGAATTCCAGCACCGATCGTTGCAAGATGCTCAAGGACCTCGCCGCGCCGACGATCTACGCGGCAATCCTGAACAAGTACCAGGTGCTCGCGTTCGACGAGCTCGCCGCGTTCGGTGCCCTTCCCGCCTTGAGCGTGCTCGAGAACCTCACGCTCGCCGCGCCCGCGTCGAAGTGGTTCGACACGGTCTCCACGACGGGTACAACGGAAACTTGCCCGGACATCATCCGCGAGGCGATCAAGCAAGGCGTGGCATGGCTCGCGGCGAGCAAGACCCTCTCGGGCAAGGCACCCGCAGATTGGAAATACGGGCTCGTCCACCAGGTGTACTGGCACCACTTGACCTACCTGGCCGCGCTCGCCGCCGGGCCGTACCCCGCGTCTGGCTCAGGCATCACCCCGAACCCGTCGTACGCGGGGCTCTTCTCGAGCGCCAGGTGGGGCGCTTCCGAGCGCATGATCATCGACTTCTCGCGCTGGGACCACGACTTCGACACGTCGAAAATGGTCATCCCCGGCGGCAGCAGCGGGGATCCCGCATCGCGCCACTACACCGACCAGCTCCAGCTGTTCTTGCGCGGCGAGTACCACGGGCTCGCGTTCCACCAGACTGCCGACGCGTTCCCCGCCGGGACGTACGAGGCCCGGTGGATCTTCACGTGAGGTGAAATTGCATGATGCTTACACGCGGTTCGGAAAAGTTACAGGCTATCGCCAAGAAGCACGCGTTCTGGCTCGCCGCGGCGGTCTCGTTCGCGGCGATCTTGCTCAACCTCACGACCATCTGGCAGCTATGCATCATCCCGCCGGCCATCGGGAGCCTTCTCTTCATCAAGGAGCGGGCCAGGCTCGCGTGGTGGAGCGGTTTTCTCGGGGTCGGGCTCTCGTGGCTCACGATCGTGCTGTACTACATCGCCACGCAACCAGCCATGGTGGTGGCCGACCTGCTCATCTGGATCATCATCGGGGAACCGGGGCTCGGCTGGATCGCGATCGTGCTCACGGTCGCCATCGGCGCGTGCCTGGGGGGGTTCGGCGGCGTGATCGGCTTCGCCGTGCAGCGTGCCATTTCCAAGGACTCGATGGGTAACGCAGAGGCCACGAAGGAGAGATGACCGCCACGGTACATGCCCAAGCCGTATCTTTTTCTTTTTTCCATCAAAGCGGACTAAATGTCTTCATTTAAGTATATTTAAGCAACCTTCGCCTCTGGAATCCGCCACTCGACTGTTCCATGCATTTGTGCCCGCAACCGGGCCATGAGGCGTTCCTTTTTCACCAAATTATTCCCTGCCTTGAAAGGATGCTTGAACTTGACGTTGTACCACTCGGTACTTGCCCGGCATCGTTTCGGTAACTCCGGATGCTCTTTAAACAACCCCACGAATCGGAGAATGCTTGCTGCGTTTTTCTTTAGCGTCTTAATCACCGTGTTCAACCGTTCCGAGAAGGATTTGCTTTCTTCGAGGTCGTAAATCTGGTGTCCATCGATCTTTTCAGCTGGAAGTCGATATATCTCACCTACTTGCAATGTCATCCGACGGTACACGTCTAGTTCTGGATATCGAGCAAGGAACGCATCAAGACGTTGTTGCCTTCTTGCTGTCATTCGCTCTGGCTGGAAAAACATGACCCAATGCTCCTTATAAAAAACCTTGGATTCTTCTTCAAGTGTTGCACGAAAATAGAGGTATAGTGCCTTTAGTT
>JAUQYZ010000209.1 GCA_030587475.1 Candidatus Sigynarchaeum calidifontis | reverse complement strand
GAGCTTATTTCATCTTGCTTGATTTAAACATGTCTGGTCTACAACCACTCATTTTTCTGGATAACAACCGATCCATCTTTTGTTTATTCGGATCCATTATTCTTATTCATATCCAGAGCCAGAATTGCATATCCAGCATCCTTAGCGACACGTGGCATCCCGCCTAGCGCCGTTTTCCTATTCAGCTCGAATGACCGGGCTTTACCAATCAGGTCTGGCCTGCCCATTTTGAAGGCGGTCTTTGCTTTTAGTGCGTCCAGGATCAAGATAAGATACCTTTCTTTCGTCATGGCATCTTTTCCAATCACGTTCATCCGCCGGGCCTTGTATACTTGGACGTTATGAGAGAATGCACGCTCGATCGCGCTTCGCAATGCATATAAAAGCTTGATGTCATCATCCGTCCAATGTAATGGCACGAAATCCTTGTTAATATATAGATGCTCCCCGAGTTTGTGAACATTTTGTTTAACAATGTTTTTCCGCGAGTTGATCAACGGCACGACGTTTTTAGACCAGATCAACTGTAGATTTTCGATGGAATAAGGGCCGGCGTCGGCAAGGAGCACCTTCGGAAGGGGGAAGCCGAGAGTCAAGAAGTGCATAAATCCTTCCGATAAGGATACGCAATCATTCTGGCTCGCCGGAACGAGTTCGCAATACAATGGAATCAAGTATCGGCCACAAAAAGCATAGAATGTCGAGGCGACGTATCCCACGCCGAGTTTTTTTCCATCGTGGTTATAAAAACCAGCGTCAACATCCGTGTACTTTCCGGTCTTCTTGTCTCGATGGTTACTGCAATTAGCTCGGACAAACTGCCCGTCCCAGATGATTATGTTAAAATTGATTAAACCATTGCTGATTAGCTCGTCGATTAACTGGCGATGAAAATTTGAAAAATAGGATGCTGGAACTGCGTGCAAGGCTCGACTAAAGTCTTGAATGGTTGGAAGGAAGTCCATGTCGGAAATCGGGCCCGGCAACACGCCTGGTTGGAATAGGCGGAATATTGCTTGAAATGACGAGTAATCCTCGATACCTACGTGGATTCGCAATAACTCGAGCAAGATCATGGTCTTTAACGGCCGAGCACCCACGCGAACGCCACGCGATTCAAGCTCGAATTCGACTTCATCAAAATAAGCAAAACTAGGATCAGTGAACAAGTAATCCACGTAGCCCGTGAACTTTGGAAACGCATGCAATATCGTGTAGTCCCACGGGGTTGCAAGTGTTGGATCCACTTCGTCTTGGGTTAGTATTCTCGGCCTCTTGCACCGCTTCAAGTATGCTGGCCCCATCCTCGTCGCCAGGCCCAATCCGAGCCAATAATCAAGGGTCTCGAGGTGACCAAGCACGTGAATCCGTGGTCGTCCTGCCTTTTTTGGGGCGTGCCGTGGATACAGAGCCTTCCTACCGGCATTATACTCCGATCGCACGTTCATGTGAAATATAATTGGCTTGGTTTTACCCAAAAAATCATCAAGTTGGGTTTGATAGATACTGGGTTTCCGAATATAATGCAATACTATCATGGCGCGGATCACGAGACGCTTTCTATAAAGAAAGCCATCAGATATAAATAAACCTTTTGCCCTTCAATGATTCGTTCGATAAACTCAAACAAGCACGTGTATCATGAATACTTGATGAATCAGCAACAATCCCGAGCTTGGAAGCCTCGAACGGCTTTTTTGATGAAGTATCACTTGTCCTACTTGCTGACTAACGATTTCCTTCGACGAAATAGAAACAAGGATAACGGGTTTGAAAAATAGTCATTTTTATTAAATCAAGCCACTCTGGATGAAATCAGAGATGATGAAATAAGCTCTATCCTTTAGATACTAACGGTAATTTAGTTCTTGATAAATCCGGTAGCCCGATTGGTGGCGCCATTTTTTCATCAATTCAAGAAGCGGCCGATAAACTAGCTTCGCTCTACCGGATCTTCGATGTACCAGGAGAAGGGATGATAATCGATGATTATGCAGGCAATAGGATCGGTTTTAAACTCGATGATCCGAATGCAGGCGCGAGTCTAGGACTGGTTGGCCAACTCGCGCCTAGTGCTGATGGACTGCTACATGGGGTGCTCGATCTTAGTTGGACTGGATGCAATCACAAAGGGAGTCCTTATAAGGACAATCACTTATTGATCGACGTCGGAATAAATCTGGCTAGTTTATCTAGTTCAAATAATCCTTGGGATGCAATCGAACTCACAGCTCGGTCGGATTGGTCCACGGATCCTGCTGAAGCATTTGGTCGTGACCAAATTCGGTTGATTCTTGACCGGGTTCAGTCTGCGGCGAGATATGCTGTCGAATTCGGAGCTGTAAAATATATGCATCTATCGAGTGTTTCTCTTATTGGAACAGAATTGGAGACGACGTTTAGGCTGGCGAATCTTCAGAAAGGTGGACAGATGCTGGAAACTACCCTCACGGAGGATATCAAGCCAAGCTCCCTAGCTGATCCTACACATGGCCTTACGGTGGATCATCTTTTCGATAGCAACAAGAACTCGATTAATCCACAAGGTATCGTGTTTCCCAATATAGGCTCGTGGCTGATCTTGCAAGGATTAGCCTTGCGCCATAGTAAGGGTGAAGCTATTCCATGGATTGATATTAGCGGATCGAACATAAACAAGAGATTCACTGTAACGAACATTCCAGGTCAATCACAATCCATCCAACTCCCTGTTCGAGTGTCAGCAATAGCGGGTACGAATGGAGATCCGATATTGGAAATGATGACGATGCACTTTGATTCTACTAATGGTCTTGTCGTTATTGATTCGCTTCCTAATCTGCACGGGGTTGTGCTATCGAATTGGCATGGCCCGGGGAGCACTCCGCTTGTAACTCCTATTACTGTCGGCTCGATTGATGTATTCCTCGAATGCCTTGCACGTGATGTTCATTTTGAACCCATTTCGACGAGTCAGCAAGTATATGGATCAGTGATGTTCGATAGTATTACTAGCGGACTCTTACCGATCACTATTACAATTCAAGGAGTAGGGAGCGTTACTGTCTATTGCGATAAGATGAATCATCATATCCGTCCGATGGAGCATTCTACTAGTGTATTTTGCTATCTAGGGCGGGGCATAAGCGGCGCGATTTATTTAGGCTATATTACATAATTTTTTTTTGTTCTCGGTACCAATTAGATAAGTACTCATCTTGACTCATATTCTAATCGATTACGAGAAGAGCTTGAATACCAGAGATGAGGATTTAGCCGAGTGAATCCAACAAGGATTCAATCAGTTTCGGTGCTTCCTTGGTATCTTTCTGCTTCAATAATTCGTTTTGATCGGAAACGGTGACGTTCTGGGTGACCGCTGTGAGCGTTTCTTCTTCCACGACTACTTTTCCGAGGACTTCTTCGACGAATTCTCGTGGTAATTTTTGAAGGGAGAAACAAATAGGACATCGATACACGTTCCTTACGCCGATATTGGCTGTTTTACTCCAGAAAGCCCAGCACTTCTCGTGCATGACGGCGTTTCCGCAAACGGAGCATTTAAAGAGTTTATTCGAGTCTTCTACTTGTTTAAAACAAGCCATGCATCTTATTGATCCAGGATTGTCGACCATCTTGGGATCTTCCGCGAGGTTCTCGTAGAACGGGGCGTGCTTATCAGGAATCTTGATTTCCTTCTCCTCTTCCCAAATATCCGCCTCATTAAATTTTTTATCGGCCAACTCCAACATTACTGTCTCGAAGAGCTTTTTTGGCTTTGGAATGTAAATTAATTCACCACCCTTGCTCCACTTGATGATCTGGCGGATCTTCATCTCGTTCTCGTCCTCGTCACCCTGCCTCACGTTGAGCCGGACGATGTCGATGTAGACGGGCATCTCCTTCGTGATGTCGAGCAAGTCCTGGACCATGAATTCCTTGGTGATGGGCTTGGTGTCCTGGTCTGTGAGGATGATGATTCTAAAAAACTTTTGACCCACTTTCTTGAACACTTCGATGAGGAACGTGAGGCTCATGAAGATGACGTTCTCGATGGGAATTGCATTGATGGACTTCGGATCCTCGTCGATCAACGAGAGCAAGTACTCGACCTTGAACGTGAAATCCTCCAGGTACGATGGATTTCCCCTGAACAGCACCAGGTTGAACCGGTCGGACTCGTCGATTTCATGTTTCTTCTCGAAGAACTTCTTGATGCCGTTCTTGACCAACTTCCATTGCACGTTCTTTGGATCGCAATCAAGTGCCAGGATCGTGTCTTCCGAGCGTTCGGTGTTCGGCCGTACCATCCTCATGATCTCCTTTGCATTATGACGGCTTGGTGCTCAATCCGGCGAGCCGCGTGTTCCAGGTTCGTGGCGGGACGACAACCCCCGTTGTTATGCTTAGTATATATCGATAATTATATTAAAGAATGCCCACTAAAAGTGGCCGGTTTTGCCCGGATATTGAAAGGTAATCGCCGGTTGGTTTTCATTCCCTCCTGGCCCTTCCGGGATCCTTGCCCCCTTCGGCTTCTGGTTCGTCCTTGCGCTTGCTTTGCTTTTGCTTGAACGTGATGCCTGGGTTCACGAGTGGCTTGTCGTCGCGCCTCCGTGATTGTGATTGTCGTTCCTTGAACTGGATGCCCGGGTTCGACGGCATTGTCCCCCTGGCGGGCCGCTCTTGGCCGTCCATCCTGCCCGCCCCTTGTCCTTCCCTCGTTGGTCGCCCCGGGCCTTGGCCGGTAACCGGCGCCATCGTGGCCTTGATGGACAGCTGGACGCGCTTGCGTGGCAGGTCGATCTCCTTCACCATCACGTCGACGACGTCCCCGACGGAGATGACGTCGTGGGGGTTCTTCACGAACTTGTTGGAAAGTTCAGAAATGTGAACCAGGCCGTTGTATTTTATTCCGATGTCGACGAACGCGCCGAAATCGAGCACGTTTCGCACGGTTCCCTTCAAGATCATGCCGACTTTGAGGTCTTCCGCGTTGAGCACGTCCTTCT
Source organism: Candidatus Sigynarchaeum calidifontis (assembly GCA_030587475.1). GTDB lineage: Archaea > Asgardarchaeota > Lokiarchaeia > Sigyniarchaeales > Sigyniarchaeaceae > Sigyniarchaeum > Sigyniarchaeum tengchongense. Next base: position 10,949 of record JAUQYZ010000209.1, on the reverse strand, counting down.
TGAGGATGACGGCGGGCAGATCGTCCCGCGGGTCGCGCCGGGGCTTCTTGAGCGCGTCGATGATGTCCTTGAGCGTCGCCTCCCCTGCTAACGAAGCGAACCGATTCACGACGTTCGGCTCGGAGAGCTGGCGGTTGATCTCGGCCGACTTTGCCGGGTCGCGCAGGTCAGCAGGCTTCGCCTTCAGCGAGTCGAGTATCTTGATAGCGACGTCGTAGGACTCGGGATGGATGAACGTCGAGTCGAGCGGGTTGTCGCCGTCGAGCACCTTCAAGAAACCTATGGACTGCTGGTAGGTCTTGTCGCCCATGAACTTGACATCCTTGAGCTGCTCCCGGTTCTTGAACGGGCCTTCAGCGTCGCGCTTGGCGACGATCTCCTTAGCGACCCTGGAATTGAGCCCGCTTACCTGCCGCAACAGCTCGGCCGACGCGTTGTTGACGTTCACCCCGACCGTATTCACGCAATCCTCGACTACCCCCTCGAGCTTCTCGCCGAGCTCGGTCTGGTTCACGTCGTGCTGGTACTGGCCGACGCCGATGCTCTTTGGATCTATCTTTATCAGCTCGGGCAGCGGGTCCTGGAGCCGGCGGGCGATGGAGATGGCACTCCGGATGTTCACGTCGAGGTCTGGGAACTCTTCGCGGGCAATGTCCGAAGCCGAATAAACGCTGGCGCCCGACTCGTTCACGATCGTGTACTCGATTTTCGGCTCGATCTGGACGAGCTCGGCGATGAGGCGCTCGGTTTCCCTGGAAGCAGTGCCGTTCCCGATAGCGAAGGTGAAGGCCTGGTGCTTCCTCACGAGGCCGAGCATGATCGCCTTGGCGTCCTCCGCGCGGTTCTGCGGCGGGTGTGGATAAACCGTGGCCTTGTCGATGAATTTACCCGTTTCATCGATGACCGCTATCTTGCAGCCGTTCCGGTAGCCTGGGTCGACCCCGATGATCTTCCTGCCCTTGAGTGGCTGCTGGAGCAGCAACTTCTTCACGTTCTCGGCGAATACCTTGACCCCGTGGCTCTTCGCTTCCTCGATCTTCGCCACCCAGGACTCGCGCTTGATCGTCCGCGCGACCCGGGCATACCCGTGCTCGATCGACTTGTCCAGCTCGTCTTTGAAGATGCCCGCCTGGTTCTTGATCAAATCGCCTTTCATCGCGGCGACGAATTCAGCGTCGTTCGTGACCAGCTCGACATCGAGGAACCCCTCGTTCTCGCCGCGGTTGATGGCGAGGATCTGGTGCGGTTTCATCAGCCGGAGCTTCATCTTGAACGAGAAATAATCTTTATACTTGTCCTTTGACGTTTTCGCGTAGCTGAATTCTTCATCGTTCGCCGTGACGTTGCTACCGTCCTCCTTGATTTCCGTGTCGGTCGGCGCCTCGATCGGCTTGCACTGGAGATCGCTGTCCAAGTCGACGATCTCGCGCAGCGACTTGCGTGTCTCGGCATCCTCTGACAAGTTCTCCGAGATGATTTCCATGGTCCCGTCGAGCGCGTCCTTCTCGTTGTTCACGCCCTTCTCCGGGTTCACGAACTGCTGGAGTATAGCCACCTTGTCTCCTTCGGTTGGCTGCTGCTTGAGGATGATGTCGGCCAGTGGCTCGAGCCCGGCCTCCCTCGCTTTCTGGGCTTTTGTCAATTTGCGCGGCTTATAGGAAAGATAGAGGTCTTCGAGCTCAGTCAGCGTTTCGGCGATCCTGATTTTTTGCTCCAGCTCCGGTGTGAGCTTCCCTTGCTCCTGGATGCTGGCTAGGATGGTGGCCCGGCGTTCCTCGCGGTTCACGAGCGACGTGTGCTCTGCTTGCAAGTCCCGGAGCTGTACCTCGTCGAGCTCTTTCGTGATTTCCTTCCTATATCGCGAGATAAACGGGATCGTGTTGCCTTCCTTGAATAAGGCCATGGTATTGTTGATGACATCGACGGGGCGCCCGAACTTTTCGGCAAGTATCTTGATGATGGTGCTCATCGTCTCGACGGGAAGGTCTGCCATTCTAGGGTAATTCAAGCACGCGTCGAAAAAAACCATTTTCAAGGGAACTTCGCGACGATCCCTTCACCTGGAAGCCACGTGGAATTGAGCGTCCCGCACGGGTGGAAGACGAGCTCGTGCACGAGGGAACCATTGCGGGACAGCGAGCGATCACGATCTATGAACCGCAGATCCGCGTTCTCGAACACGACATCGATGGCCCTGCCGTGTCTCGGGGTGTACTTGTACACCTCGATGTAGTAATAATAGCCGACGACTTGTTTCGTGAACGTGAACGCATGGTGGTGATTGGCGGGATCCTGATAGATTTCCCGGAGGATCGGGTCGAGCACGACGCGGTGGCTCTCGGAATACGCGATAACGGGATCTGCCGCGCACCGTGCCGGGTTGAATTCCATCAGCTGCCGGAACACGATGTTGTCGACGCCCATGCCGGCGGCCCAGTCGAGATACGACGTGATGGCATCCATGCTATCGACGTCGCCGCGCAGCAGCACGCACGACAGCCTGGGGCGCAATTCCGTGCCACGGGTGAGTTCGATGACGCGGCCGAGGTCCGAGTTCGAGAGCGGCGCCTCGACTTGCATGATGGCCTGGTTTCGTGTCTCGTCCGCGTGCGCACGGCTGATGTTCAAGTGCTTGAACCCGCCCGCCACGAGCTTCGGCAGGAGGTCGTTCCTGAGCAATCCCGACCCGTTGGTCGTGATCGTGCGCTTCCGAAACCCGTATTTTTGCACGAGGGAGATGATCCTCGGCAGTCGGGGGTCGATGGACGGTTCCCCGCCCGTGATGGATAGCGACGGGTTCAGCGGCCGCACGAGCCGCAGTGCGTTGTCCAGCCCAGCGAAATAAGCCTCCCCGTCGATGCAACGCTTCACGTCGGCCAATCGCGAGCCCTTGCTGGCGGGGCGCACCTTCTCCACGCAGAACGGGCAGTTCCCGTTGCACGCGGCGGTCGAGTATATCGAGCAATTGGCGTTCCCGTAGACCCGGTACGTCTTTCCGCCGAGCGCCGGGTCGTCCCATGGGATCGTGAATCCCGCCGTCGATGTCCCCTCCACGGAAAACGCGGCTTGCTTGAGCTCGCGGAGCGCCGGATCGAAACTGGAACCCGTGATCTCGTCAATCGGCCGCTCGTGCATCGTGGTGCTCGCCATTCATCCCAGCCTCCGCATGGCCGCGCTCCGGCCGATCAAGTCGATGCCCCACGCCGATCCATCCGGGTTCACGGCGCACCAGTTCGTACCGACGAGGAACGGTGGTTCTGCAGCCTCATCATTCGAGTTCCGCCCGTATCGTTGCAAGAAAAACGAGTTCGTGGCGCCGCGGAGCCCGTGCTCGTCGATCGCCCTCTCGAGTGCCTCGTCGTGCCCGACCCTCGGGTCGTCCCGCTTGCGCAAGTTGAAGACGACGTCGATGCCCGTCCCCGCCATGCACCGGAGCAGGAACGATGCCTTCTCGAAGAGCAAGGGATCGTGCTCGAGCAAGTGATGGTTTAGGGATACCTTGAGCAGCAGGCGCGCGGGAAGCCCAGCAAAAAATGACTGCAACGCGACCCTTGATGCGTTCTCGTCTATCTTTTCACCAGCGAGATGGAACGGGAAGAGCGTTCCATTCGTCGAGATGATGATCCTCGCGCATCGCTCGTCTCGCGAGAAATACATCGCGAATTCCCTGATATCGGGGTGCAAGAACGGCTCGCCGCCCTCGAATTGCACCTGGAACTTGCCCTCGCATGGCACGTGCGCGAGCACTTGTTCCAGCGTGATGAACGTCGTGCCCGCGGGCGTTGAATACATCGAGCAGAACGGGCATTCCCTGTTGCACCGGTTCGTGACCGCCACGTACAGCCTGTAGTCCCGGCCGGCAAAGGGCGCGTCTAGCTTCGACGCGTCCGGGGGTCGCAAGTCGATGGTCATGGCTCATCATGTCGTCGGGTTCAGTCGTAGAAGAGCGGGTAATCTGTCGTGAACGGTATCACCTTCCCCACGTCCCGGTCTCCCAGCGCGGGGTCGATTTTCACGGATAGCTTCGCGCTCCTGCCAAGGACGGGAAGGAGTGCATCGTGCAAGTTTTCATCTGTCGTGTCCTCGTCGAACGGGGCCAGCCGGGCGACGAGCACGAATGCCCCGCGGCTGTCCTGGTGGAACGTGAACCGCGTCACGGGGAACCCCTGCAGCACCGCCGTGATGTCGCGGTTGTTCACCCACTTGCCCTCGGTCGTGTGGTAGAGCACGGGCTGCCGCCCTTCCAGGTCGAGGATCCGCGGCATCTTGTCGCCACATTCACAATCCTCCGAGGCGTCGATCCGGCCCCAGTCGCCTGTCCGGTAGCGGATCAGCGGGAAGTACGCGTTCCGCCCGCCGGTCACGACGATCTCGCCGAGTTCCCCTGGCTTCACCAGGCGCCCCTCCTTGTCGACGGCCTCGAGATGAATGTCGTGCGGGAGGACGTGGTACCCGTGGCCGGCCTTGCAGCCGTAGGATATCGGCCCCGACTCCGTGAGGCTGTAGAGGTCTATCACGGGCGCACCGAACTTGGCCGACAGGTGCTTTCGGATGGCGTCCTTGAGCGCCACTGCGGTCGTGATGAGGGCAGCGGGGTGGAGGTGCTCCCTTGCCTCGCCACGCTCGATCAACATGTCGCCAAGGTGCGCCAGCTGGGAAAAGGAGAACGGGTCGCCCGTGAGCACGCGTGGCGTGATCTCGAGCACGTACCGGTACGGGTCGAGGGGGTCCCGCCATTCCGATTCCATCACGTTGATCTTGACGAACCCCGAGTTGTTCAAGGGTTGCAACCGGGTGGCGAGCGTGACGGACTTGGCCTGGAAGCCGATCAAGGCGATGCCGACGCCGTCGGGCGAAAACTTCGGGTCGATGCCCCACCTGGCCATCGCCTCGATGAGCATCGGAGAATAGCACCCCGTCGCCACGGGGTGCGATGGCACGGCCATGGGCTCCGCCGTCGTGCCGGCGGTGCGGTAGACGATCATGTCGTCGAGGGGCAAGTCGACCGGGACGTGGCGCCACGGGCGCTGGGCAAGGTCCTCGCGTTTCGAGAACGGCACGCGCTCTAGCAGTCCTAGAACATCGTCGTCGTCCAGGGCCGCGAGGTCGACCTTGAGCGTGTCGAGGCACATGTAATCGAGGATAGCCTTCGACGCTTGAGCCAACATGCCGCGCAGCTTCCGGGCGAAGAATGACCTCCGCTCGGCTGGTTTCTGCCTGAGTTCCTTCAAGTTGGCCTCGAACTCGCGCACCTCGCCCATGAACGCGGGGCCGAGCATGTCCGAGGCCTCGTAGTTGAACCGCGGCGAGTACTGGCTCTCCTTGAGCGATGCGATCAAGTCCTTCTTTGCGGGTTCCTTTCCTGTTGTCATGTCCCCCTCACTCCCTCGATGGTTTCGCCGCGGCCGCTTCCACGGCCAGCCGGTCGCTGATCTGCTTCCTGATGATCACCTCGAGTTCGGACGACAGCTTCTGGATCTCGACGCTGTCGAGGTTCTCCAGGATCGCCGCGGACTCGGCGGCGCTCTCCCCCTCGATGCCGATGCCGAGAATGTCGAGGATCTTCCGGGCGAGCTCCTCCTTGCGATCCTTCTGGGTCCGTATCGCATCGAGCGACACGACCTTGGCCATGTAGAAGGAGAGCAAGAACAGCTCCTTGAGGAGGTACTCGACGACGTTGTACGCGCCCTGTAGCGCTATGACGGCTTGCCGGGCCAGCGGGGAGATCCTGGCCGATGCCACGAACCCCATCCCGACGAGGAGGAACTGCATCCGGGGCGTGTCCAGCTCCTTGTCAACCAGCCCCCGCACCACGTCCCGCGGGACGGCCAAGCCCAGCACGTCGTTAAAGAAGTCGCACAAGACGGGAAAAAACGCGTCCTTGCCGCTCGCGGCTATGCTATCAGGCGAGGTAATGGCACGCGGGAGATCGTCCATGGCCCTCATGAAATCACGGCGCGACACGAGCACCTTGGTTTTTGCTAGTTTTTTATCCATTATTTCGTTTCACCCCTAGGTGAAATGTTTCCTGGAGAACTGCTTGGCAAATTCGATGATTTCTTTCCAATCGCTGATGTTGTGATACTCGAAGCCGAAAGATTCGAGCACGGCGATTGCATTTTTCGTGACCGGTTGTATGTACGGCAAGCGCAAGAGCAAGGACCCCTTTCCCTTGCCCTTCTCGATCGCCCGCGCTAGCGTTTCGCGGCCGGACTTTTTTTCCATCACGCCGGCCTTGTTCTTCACCATGTATTCCGCTATCATGGAGGAGATGTCGTCGTCGGAGATGATGATGATGTGCACCGGCGGTGCGTCCAGCGGTCGTTCGTCGTATCTTTCGAGGATTTGACACGGAAATTGGGTACCATCGCCGAAATAATGCAAGACGGTTCTCAAGATCTCGTCCTTGTTTCGCGAGAATCCCCGCGTCGCCATGGCCTGGTTCGCGCCCGAGTACGACGTGACCTGCACGGCAGCCCCGGCCCGCAGCGCGGACAGCGCGATGATGAACGACGCGATGACCGGATAGGAAACGTTGAGGTTTGGGCTGCCGATCGAGCCCGAGGAATCGAGGTAGATGTCGACGTCGATCGGCACCTTTTTCTGCTCGGAACCCTTGTCCTCGCCGAACACGACCTTACGCGTCGTCACGCCGGGCACGATGACCGGGGATTCCTTGATGCTCTCAAGGATGTCGAGCTGGTCGAGGTCCTCGCCGGTCGTCCATTGTTCCGTGCCCTCGTGGATGGGCTCGGCCGTGGCCTTGTCGATCGTGGGAAATGGCACCACGTGCGGCATCGCGAGCTCGGTGTAGTACTGCATCAACGCTTTATCCGGCTCCACGCCCTCCAGGGCACCGATGTACTGGAGGGTCTTGATGTAATCGGTCGGCATCCTCGGCTGGCTTCCCTGGCCCTGGCCGGCGGTGCCATCTTTGAACATCCCGTCGAGCGCCCCGTCGTAGTTCAGCTGGCCTGGCTTGCCGGCCTCCTCGTCTGCGACGCTGGCGAAGCCCCAGATCTTGTCGAGCGAGCCCTCGCCCGCGACGACCTTGTCAAACGATGGCAGCCTCACCACGAGCGGCTGGATTTCCGCTGGAATGTAGGCCTTGAAAATGTAAGCCAAGTTCTTGAGGCACGTGAACCAGCGCCTCGAATACGTGCGGAGGACGCGGGCCGACAGCTTGGCGTCCCTCTCGATGTCGGACGGGATGAATTTCTCGGCGAGGGTGCCCGCGGGGAGCCGCCACAGGATCTCGTAGATGCGCATGTAGAGCGTCCAGAACTTGTCGGCGTTGCCCATCTTCCCGGCCTTTATCGTGGCCTCCTTGAGGGCCTTGTACACCTCGTGCACCGGTATGTCGCGCTGGGTGAAGAGAAAATCGTTAACGAGCAAGTCAGTGAAGATGTTGACGACATAGTTGGCGCCCGATCCGGGGAACATTGCCGACACGAAATCGACCAGCTTCGCGTCGGTGAGCAAGTTCCCGGGTGCCAGCACGTGGTGCCCGACCTCGTGGGCGAGGACGATGTCGAGAAACGGCATCAAGCCGGCCGCCTTTAACTCGGCCGTGTTCACCTCGATCTTCAAGGTTGCTATCCCGAAGCGCGCGATCTCCCCTTGCATGCTCGCCTTCGAGATCGCCTCGGCATCCGAGAGCATGACCGGGTCTTGCAACCGGACATATTTACTCCACGTGATCTTCGCCTTCTCCCACGGGGTACCCCCTAGCTTGTCATCCTTCGTCATGGCATCTCGTCTCCGCCTAAACTGGTGGCCCGTGGAAATGGATCGCGTGCGTGAACACGTGCGTCGTGATGACCTCGCGCGCGGTGACGTGGAACGACGTGACCGTCGCCGGGTCCATGTAACTGGGCACGCGGGATATCGTCCCGCTCGCCGTGTCCACGACGAGGATCGTGCCGTCGGGCTGCAAGCACGCGAGGAAGGACCCGCACGCCGCGACCAGGGATTTACCTCCCAAGGATGCGATCTGTTTGATGTTCCCGCTGGCCGAAACATCTCCGAGCATCCACTCGTGCTGGGTCTTGTCATTCGTCACGACGGCGAGGCGATCGCCGTCCATCGCGGCCATCGAGGCGACCCGATCCCCATCCGTGATCTTGAACCTGGATATAGCCTTGCCCTTGACCATATGAACGATCCCAGTATCCTGGTCGAGAAAGAACGCGGCCTGCTTCCCGCCCGTAACGATAACACGTCTTGCATAGCCCGGGATGGATCCCAACACGCGCCCGTCCTGCATCGTGACGATGCTACCATCCTGGTCGAGCCCGATCAAGCCGGTGTTCCCCGAGTGCGCCAATGCCTTGCAGGTGGTCGTGCCGAGCACCTGGATCCTCGCCCCCAGGCCGCCGTAATCCACGTGGAATAGCCGGCCGCTCGTCGTGCAAGCGATCGCGCTCGCCTCCGCAGGCGTGGCGACCACGACGGGCGGCGAGTCGAACATCCCGCCGAATCCCTCGTAGGTTCCTGCCTTGCCGAGAAATATTACCGAGTTGGTGCTTTTCATGGATTTCGAGGCGGTTCGCGTCGCCAAGGCCTGCGCGACATCTCCGGGAACGGCAGACTTGCCATCCAACGCGGCGCTGGCGAGCTTGGAAAAGCCTGGATCCTCGGAGATGATGGCCGGCGACAGCCATGGGTCGCTGGCGATCGACGAGGTGAGGATGTCGTGCAGCTGCGAGGCGATCGGGCGGCCGGTGATCAGTGAATGAGGCAGCTTCCCCTTGAACGTGGCCATCGGAAGCACCTCCGCGGGCAGGCGGCCCCCGGCGAGGATTCCCAGCGCGTAGGCGCGCCGCTTCGCGTCGCCCGCGAGCCACGCCGCGACGTGGATGATGGCCTGCAAGTCGGCGGGATGCGCCTCGATCGCGTCAATGAGCGAGTGGATGATGTCGTAGAAGGCCGGCGAGAGTTCCCGCAAGTTTTCCCCGGCATTGAACAGAAAGACGAGCGGCTCGAGTGATTTGCCGAGCACGCCCGCTCCGGCGAGTTGAGGGGCGATCTTTTCGAAAAGGATCTCCTGGTCGACGGCCACGACGTGCTTTTCCGGGAACGCGTAGTACCGTTTCTTGATGGCCAGCAGCATGAGCTTGATGACGCCGAGGACGGCATCTTCGTCCTCGGGCCGCGGGAGTGCCAAGAAGCACGGCTCCGCGCAGCGCTCGAAGCCGTGGCGGAGTTGCTGATTCACATGCTCGTCGACCAGCTGCCAATGCTGGGCGACCATGTCGTTGATGGAAGTCCGGTGGTCCATCACGAACTTGCGAAAGCGATCGTCGACCACGGGCCTCTAACCACGGAACTCGAGCCATTTCATGTAATTGCTATACCGCTGGTGGAAGTACTTGAGGCGCAGCACGGTGTCGTAGACGTACGCCAGCAGCTTGGAATCTTTCGAGAGCTTGATGATGGCGTTCTCGATCGCCCCGAGGCGACGGTTGACCTCGGCTGCCGCGAGCCCGTCAAGCCCCTGGTTGAACTCTTGCTCGATGGGTATCAAGGGATCCGCGTGGTCCCAGTCCAGCTGCTCGTATAGCTCGATGGCGCTGTCCCACAGCTTGCGGATCCACGCGATGCGGTCGACCGACAGCGCTTGCGAGGACTGGAAGGCGGGGGATTCCAGGTTCGGGAATAGCTTCTCCCGGAGCAGCCACGGCACGATCTGCCGCAAGTCGTCAAGGCCGACCTCGGGATTCCCGCGGAAATAGGCCAAGGCCTTTGCGAAATTGATGATCGTGAGCCTGCCGCGCACGCTGATGCCGTTCTGCGTCTGGCTGCACAAGTTCTTGACCTTGTCGCGACCGCACTCGTTGCGGCAGACCTCGGAAAGGGTTTTCCCGGCGAGGCGGATCACGTCCTTGGACTTGTACTCGATGATATCTGCCGCCAAATCGCAAAAATCAAACTGTGCCGTGAAGAACTGGAGCCGGCGCAAGACAGGCTTTGGGATCGGGATTTTCATGATGTCCTTGTAAGCAAGGTCGAGTTCCTCGGGCGTGAAGATGATGTCCTTCGGCACGAGATTTTCCGGCTTTTGGCCCGATTCGACCCGGAAAAGCAGATCATCCAGGAAGAAACTATTGAAGTTGAGCGCGATCACGACGATGTCGAGGCGGTCCTTCAGCGCCTCGATAACTTGATACGTCCCCCCTCCGAGGTCATCATTTGCTGTCAAGAACCAAGCGCTTTCACCACATTCTATTATTTGGTTAAGAACTTCGGCATATCCGTCGGCAAGCAATGTAAGGAGCGCCGATTGAACCCGGGTGCTCAGTCTGTTATATTCATCTATGATTTTGACTCGCATATCAATCCATTTTCGCCACGAGACTTTGATTTCCTCCATCCTTTCGGCGTTGAGTAAATCCCTTGGTAATAGGTTACCGAGTAGATCTGTAACGGTCATCTGAGGCTGACCATGAACCATTGCGCGTTTGATATCCTTAGGAGATTCGCCAGCAAGTAAACCCATCAATACTGCGGATGCGGTCTTCCCCCTCCCAGGGCCGCCGATGAAAAGCGCCCTTTTTCGGACAAGGAAATTCAAGAGGGGCAATAACACGAATGAACTATAGGACTGGTCTGATGGGAGGCTAACTATAGAACCAATCCCTGTGAACTTGACCTCTGTAGGTCCTTTAGGTGAATTGAATTCTATATCATAGAATGGGGCTAGTTTTATGTCCGAATGAAATTATCGAGGACGGAATCTAACGGGGCTATTGTTTCTATTCTTTCTTCCCATTGACAATTGTAGGCTGTTTACACCTTTATTATTCGAACGGCTTGCTGCACGGAAGCCACGGTTTTTGTCTGAGAAACCGATCATCCGGCTGTTTCAGATAATGGTTTTCTTTCATCTATTTCAAGCAGCATCATCTTCTTCAGCACGTTTTGCTCTTCCATATTCATCATGATACGAA
>JAUQYZ010000174.1 GCA_030587475.1 Candidatus Sigynarchaeum calidifontis | reverse complement strand
GGGATAAGTCGACGACCTCGTCGATTTCGAGACCATCATGCCGGGCGTCACCTACCGCATCGTCATATCTCCCCCGACGATCGCCCCTCTTGCGACCTACGTGGAAGCCGCCACGAACATCTTGCTCCCGTACGCGACGAACGGCACGCTACCCGGGTGGCGCGGCTTTTGTTTCGACATCGAAAGCACGCCTTTTTCGGACCTGGCGTGTAACGGGTCGATCACCGACGAGATCGCCATCTGGAACGGGATCTTCGACTGGGTTGAAGCGAGGACCATCAATGGAACGCCCATCGAGATGGAATGCGTGAGCTTCCCGAGAGATCCGGTCGACTTCGCGTTCGACGGCGACATCGACATCCAAGCGTTTGCACGGCAAGTGAGCGCGGTCCCCGACCGGTTCACGACGTACGCGCCGATGGTGTACCGCTGCGTGTTTACCGGCGACAAGCCCTATGGCTCGCCCGAGGACTTGCGACGCCCGTGGGGCACGGCGTATTCCGTCTACGAGAACTTGAAGACCCTCGCGTCGCGCGTGCCGGTGGACCGGATGGGCGTCTACCTCGGCATCACGAACGCCTCGTGCTACGGCAGGGACTTGCCCCAGCGGGAACAGATCTCGTGGGGGAACGCGACGGGCCTTGGCAACCTTCAACGCGACGTGCTCATTGCCAAGAGCTTCGGGATCAAGGAGGTCACGTTTTTCTTGCTGCAGACCTACTACGTGCCGGGGGATTTTTCGAATGGCGGGGTGTTCGATACCTACGGCATCGATTTCTTGCGGATCATGAACGACACGGCCAATGCCAACCCGCCGGAGCGGTTCGACATCTACTATTACAAGAGAGACGCTACCCTCAACCAGGTGTTGATGCTGGATTGGATCCTGGACTTTTCCAGGTTGCCTGGTCTCCTGCAAGTGGCGGCCATGGCAGCCGCGGCGTTCCTGGCCGTGCTTGTGCCCGTGCTGGTGCAGCGGCTGAAGAAACAAAGAAAATGACCGTTGGTATTCTTTTCCACCCGTTTTCATGGTGCGCGGGAGCATCGTGCTCGTATCCAGGCTCTTTCTCCATCAGCCCATAACACCTAGATTGAACCTGCTCCAGGCATCGTTCACGAGCCTGTCCAACCCGTGGGAATCGCCGTACTTCCGCAAGGCCTCGGCTCTCAACGTCGCACGCTTCTTTATCGCCTTGCTGCTGCCACCGTTGCCCGAGCTACCGCCGCCATCGCCACTGCTACCGCCGCCACCGCCATTCCCCCCGCCACCCGCGATAGGCGGGACCAGCGAGAGCAGGAGCACCCAGAAGATCAGCACGAGCACGACCGTGTTTCGCAAGCACACGTAGAAGAGCTTGTTCGGCGGGTCTTGCAACACGTTCATGCCTTTTTCATCGTGGAGCGCGTAGAGCATGTAATAGTTCAGCAAGAAAGAGACGGGCACGCCGAACGCGCACAAGACGAAATGGATCATGTTGATCGTGCCGCCCGTGAGTGCTTCGACGACCCGTGCCATGAGCACGGGAAACACGAGGATGCCGACGACGAGCAGGAAGGCCAGGTAGACCGCCCACCCGAGGTACCGGGCCGGCGACTTCGAGACGTGGCGGCAGATCCCGAACCATCGCGAGGCCACGTAGCCGAGGCCGTACGCGAAGAGGAGGTTCACGGATACCCAATACGCGTTGCCCACGCCGGCCACGTATTTATCGAGCGCCAGGCCCACGATGATGGTCAGCGGGAACCAGATCAACCCGTTGAGCAAGGCGATGGCGCCCCAGTGGCACTTGAAATACAGCGTTCTCCGCATCCTGGCGAGCAAGATTGCTCCCGCGAAAGGCAGGAGCAACGCCAACCACCAGAAAGAAAGCACGCGTTCCACGGAGCCTGCTACCTGGATCCCGAGCGTCAACCCCGCCGTCCCCGCGAGCATTACCGAGAAGGTGGCCGCCACGCGGTCGGCGACGAAAAGCGTTCGCTTTTGCTTCAAATCCTTTTCCCTGGGAATCGTGTTGAACATGGTTGTCATGCGATGTCCACGTCCTTGGTGTCTTTTCCTCGATTGACCGGCCGCGATCCTCCCCCTTCAACGTGGCACCAAAAGATCAAGTAGACTATATAGAACGAGTGAAGGCGGAAAAAACGAAACCTCGTTAAGCCACATGCACTCGCACGAATCGTACATTCGGACGTTTAATAAGCCAGATCGGGTCATGGAGATGATGGATAATGGGAAAGATAGAACGCTTCAGCTCGATATCCGGAGGCAAGGGAGCCATCGACGTTGAAAGTGCTGGATCGCGTCTATTCTCGGGGTTATCTGTTCGTGGATCGCATGTTTCGTGGTGTGAAAGGCCTTCGTGACAAGGGTGAGAAACAGTTCAAGGATCGGGCTTGGTGATGTCAATCGGAACCTACACGCCACCGGATCCCTTCACGAATTCGGGATTGCTCGTCGTCTGCGTCCCGGGATAGATGAGCACGTGGATGTTCGCCCCCTTTTTATGCAGTGCCTTGCAGATGCGCGATCCAACGAAACCGTTCGCGCCGGTGATCCAGACGTGCTTGTTATCGAGAAACAGGGCTTGCTCGTTCACGATGCCCATCCACCGCGCAAGGTTGATTGTTCACGAGTAACCTTTTCGGTGATGTGCGGTATAAAATCGCGGGATCAAAACAATGAAGTGTCGCCCGTGACCCAAGTCGCGTGAAGCATGGTGAAAGGGTTGGAAAACACGCCGGCCAAGAAGCCGTCCAGGTGGCAGTTTTTCAGACGAAAGCCCCGGCTACCCGTCGACAAGCGCCGCGCGCTGATCGCCTGGTACGTCGTCATCGGCGCGGGGATTTTCACCCCGCTATTCTACTTGATCATCGGCAGCGATCACCCCCTTGTCATCAAGTCTTTTCCAGACCCGTTCGTGTTCAACAACGGCACCCGGGTGAGATTAGAGTCGGATTGGGTTGCAAGGCGGGCGGAAATCAAGGACTTGCTGCTCGGAACCGAGTACGGGACCATGCCAGGCCGCCCAGACCGCATCAACGTCACCGAGACCTCGACCATCGACCTTGGCGGGGGCCGAACCTTGCACGCGGTCACCCTCACGGTCGTCCCCAGCAATGCCACCCCGGCGGTCTCGTTCAACTTCACCGCGTGGATCTACGTCCCGAGCGGGACGGGGCCGTTCCCGGCCGTCGTGAAAGTGGGGCGGGACGGGGACGGGTTCAACGTGCCCGCGATGGAGCGCGGTTACTTGCTCGCGTGTTACGACAACAAGGAACTTGACCCCGACACGGAGGGCTACGATACCGATGGGCCTGCCCAGGTTGCTTACCCGGGGCACTCGTGGGGAAGCGTCGCGGTCTGGGCATGGGGCGCGATGCGCCTCGCCGATTATTTGCTCGGCGAGCCGTGGGTCAACACCGGGACCGCGCATGTACCAAGCATCGACCCCGCGATCCTCGCGATCACCGGGCACTCGCGCCGCGGAAAGGCCGCGTTGCTCGCGGGCGCCCTGGACGAGAGGTTCACCATGACCGTACCGAGCGGGAGCGGGTGCGGCGGCGCGGGCAGCTTCCTTGTCCTGGGCCCGGCGTGCGAGACGATAGCGACCATGACCTCGTCGACGCTGTACAAGGCATGGTTCAAGGAAGACTTCGGCCGGTTCGCGTGGAACGAGGCACAACTCCCGTTCGACCAGCATTTCCTCCGGGCCCTCGTCGCGCCGAGGCTGATGCTGTCCACCGATGCATTGGATGATTTCTGGGCGAATCCCGTCGGGACGCAAGCCGTCTACGACGCGTCGATGCCCGTGTTCGACTTCTTGAACGCTTTGACGAGGAACGGCATCCATTACCGTGACGGCGGCCACGACCAGACCCTGGATGATTTCGGCGTGCTCCTCGATTTCGCGGATAAGATGCTCCGGGGCATCGCGCGTGACGGAGACTTCTACATGCGGCCGTTCTCCTTCACCGCCCCGGTGAACTACGCAGCGCCTGCATGAATTCACCCGAGGTGACGCGACGTGAACGAACGTGGGGGGGAAAGCACTTTTTCTTTCGACGAGGAACGCATCCGGGAGCGGTTGCTATCGGTCGATTCGCCCGCGCGGGTGAGCTTGTCCCACGCCGGGTTCGAGAACGCGGCCGTTCTGTTCTTGCTCGTCGCGCACGCGCCGCCCAGGCCATACGACCTGGTTTTATTCCGGCGCGCGAAGAACGCGAACGATCGCCATTCGGGCGAGATCTCGTTCCCGGGCGGGCGTAGAGAGGCCCGGGATCGCACCCTGGTCGACACGGCCTTGCGCGAGTGCGAGGAGGAGCTCGGCATCCCGAGGGAGAAGATCACGGTTCTCGGCTGCTTCGACGATTATTCCAGCCCGAAGCGGTTCATCATCACGCCGGTCGTGGGCTACATCTGCCCGCCCTTTCACATGACCGAGAACGCCGCCGAAGTTGATGAGATCATCCAGGTTCCCATCGACTTTTTTACTCGCAAGGATCACTATTCTGATACTATATATGAACTCGACGGCGAGAAGCTCGCCATCGCTAGATACGAGCATACGAGTTCGGAAGGAAAAAAGCACGTCATCTGGGGAGCCACGGGGCATCTCATCGCGCGTTACGTGGAACTCGTCCACGGCATCTCCCTAATGACACCCAGCGCGCGCCGGGCGATGCCTGCAGACTTCGTGCGATTATACAGGCGATGACGAGTGATACCCGCGCTGGCTTCACTCCCTTACGATATATTCTCGAGTCACGGAAAGTCACTTTTTCAACGAAATGGTATCAGCTGATTATCATAAAGAAAAGTTAAAGTGCCTTGATACAACCCAAAAAATCGAGTAGTCACACTTATATGTGACCGAGATTGTGTCAGTCACATGGTAAAGACAACACCCGATGCGGAGGTCATCGCTTACCTCGACTCGCATACATACCAGGAGACCATGAAGTACTTCAATATAAGCCGCATGACCATCGCTCGCATCAAAAAGCGAAACGCATCTCAACGGAAAAGTGATTACATGCCAGAAAAGATCCAGCTCGCGATCGCGGGACTTGGAAATGCCGCGTCGGCGGTCATCCAAGGTATCGAGTATTATAAGAATGTTAGGAAACCAACGGGGTTGCTGCGCCCCACGCTCGCCGGTTACCACATCTCCGATATCCAGGTCGTGGTGGCGTTCGACATCGCATCGAACAAGGTGGGCAAGCCCGTGGGGAAGGCCATCAAGGAGAACGAGCTAGCGATCGTCGTGGAACCATCGGACGATTTCGATGTGCCCGTGTTGATGGGAAATCCCCTCGACGGGTACATCGATGAAACGAGAGACGTCATCAAACCCGCGAACATCGCACCGGTCGATGTCGCCAAGGCATTGAAGGATAGCAACGCGGAGATCGTGCTCTGCTTGCTTCCTTCAGGCGCTGACGAGGCGGTGAAGTATTATGCGGAACAATCACTCAAGGCAGGTTGTGCTTTCATCAACGCGACGCCAACGAGCATCGCCACTGACAAGGGATTCGCGAAGCGGTACCAGGACGCTGGGTTACCGCTCATCGGCGATGATCTTCAGGATCAATTCGGTGCGACCATCCTACACAAGCTGATCTTGCAGCAAATGCTCGACCGCGGCGTCGACATCAAGGAGAGCTACGCGCTCGACGTGGGAGGCGGGAGCGAGAGCTTGAACACGATCTTCCGCGCCCGCGACGTGAAACGCGCGATCAAGAGCATGTCGGTCGCGGGGGCGCTCAACATCGACGCCCCCATCGTCGCGGGCACGTCGGACTATGTCGAACATCTTGGCAACGGCAGGAATTCAATGCTCTGGATCGTCGGAAAGGGGTTCCTCGGATCCGAGATCATCATGGACGTGAAGATCCAGACCGAGGATGGACCGAACGGGGGATCCGTGCTCGCTGACGTGATCCGGGCGACCAAGGTAGCGCTGAATCAGGGCGCGTCCGGGGCGCTCGACGAGATCTCCGCGTACGGCTTCAAGAAGCCACCCAAGGCGGTCAAGAACCCGGTGGAGGCCAGCAAGAACCTTGCTAGCTTCATCCTGGGGATCAAGTGAGCGGGGCGAGCAGCATGGGAAAGAAAGTACAACCAGCGGTGAAGGAACCGGGAAAGATCGCCGAGCATTCCGAGGTATCGCTCGGCGAGTTGAAGGCGGTCGGCGCCGAGACAGGGGAACGGAAGGAGATCCGCATCGCGATCGCGGGTCTTGGCAACTGCGCGTCGGCGCTGGCACAAGGCATCGAATACTACCGCAACATCAAGGAAGAAGACATGTACATCAACGGCCTCATGAACCCGAGCGTCGGCGGGTACTTGCCCAAGCACATAAAGGTTGTCGCCGCGTTCGAGGTGAACGCGCTCAAGATCGGCAAGGACGTCGCCGAGGCCATCTATTGCGACCCCATCACGACCCCGCACTTCGTCGCACCCGAGAAATACCCGAAGACCGGGACGATCGTCCAAGCAGGCCCTGTTCTCGACGGCGTCGCGCCGCACATGCGCGAGCGCTTCCACGTCTACGAGGACGTGGATCCCAAGATCAAGCCATGCGACGTCGTGCAGGTGCTCAAGGACGCCAGGGCCGAGATCTTGATCAACTACTGCCCCGTGGGATCGTTCAAGGCATCGCGGTTCTATGCCCAGGCCGCTCTGGACGCGGGCTGCGGGTTCATCAACTGCATCCCCGAATTCATCGTGAGCGAGCAAGTGCCGGGTGACAAGGATTGGGTGGCCGAGTTCAAGGAGCGAGGCCTTCCTTGCGCAGGAGACGACATAAAATCACAGGTAGGGGCCACTATCATGCACCGCATGCTCGCCAAGCTATTCCTTGATCGTGGCGTCATCGTCAAGGACACGTACCAGCTCAACATCGGCGGGGACACCGATTTCGAGAACATGAAGATGGAAAGCCGCCTCGTGACGAAACGCAAGTCGAAGACCGCTGCCGTGACGAGCGTGCTCCCCTACGAGACCAAGTGCCGCATCGGGCCATCCGATTTCGTGCCGTTCTTGCTGGGCAAGAAGATCTGTTACATCCGCATGAACGGCGTGACCTTCGGCGGCGTGCCGCTGGAGGTCGACGTGAAGATGCGCGTGGAGGACGCGCCGAACTCGGCGGGCGTCGTGTTCGACATTATCCGCGTCATGAAGCTGGCGCTTAACCGCAAGGTTTCTGGTCGTTTGGACTCGATCGCCTCGTTCTCCTTCAAGCATCCCCCCATCCAGCCGCCCTCTGATATCATCGCAAAAAGTTGGGTGGCAGAGTTCATCGAGGGGAAGCGGGAGAGATAGGCCTCCAGCTCGCACGTGTTTTTTTTACATCCACTTCTTCTTTCTTTTGAAGGGCAATGACCAAGCAGACCATCGTCGCGATCGGCGGCGGATCGTTGCGCCGGCGCGAGACCGAGAAGATCGATCAGCACAATATCGGCATGAGCGGTTCCAGGAATCCCCGCGCGCTTTTCATCCCCGCCGCGTCCCTCGACAACCCCGCGTATGTCAAGCATTTCGAGGAGGTTTACGGCGCGAACGGGTGCAAGGTCGATATCCTCTTGCTTTTCAAGGAGCGCTATGCTCCCGCGCAGATCGAGGAAATGATCCTGTCTAGCGACCTGGTCTACGTCGGGGGCGGGAACACGCTCTTCCTCTACAATGCGCTGCGGTTCTACAATGCCGACGCGGTGCTGAAGCGCGCGTGGGAACGAGGGACGGTCTTGTCTGGCTTGTCGGCCGGGTGCATCATCTGGCACGATCGCGGGCTCACGGACTCCATCCACAAGAAGTTCGTCGAGATGGGTGGCCTGTCATGGCTGCCGCGGTTCGTCACCCCGCATTACCTGCGCGAGCCCAAGCGAAAAGCCATATTCAAGGGGATCATCGCCGCCCGGGGATACGAGGGGCTCGCGATCGACGATAACTGTGCGGTCGTCTACGAGGGAACGTCCATCAAGGAGGTCGTCTCGCTCGGGGAAGGGTATGGCGCGAGGATCGTGCGGGCAGAAAAGGGCGACATCACGACGGTAGAATTCGACAAGACGCTGCTGGAGCACCGGGTGGAGCCGCTGCGCACGCGCCTGAAGGAGAAATTGGGCCGATAAAAGGGCGGAAGAAACATGCCTTCAAGCTTGCTTCATGTGCTTGTCATGAACGGCCTCGAGCACGGCAGCTATTTTTTCCTCTTGTTCCCTCGTGAGCTGGCTCGGGACGTTGATGCCCACGGACGTGACGAATAACTCGTCAAGGTGTGGGAGCGTGCCCCGGTCGTACTTGTAATTGGCGTGAAACGCGTTCCGGGCGCAGTCCCACGGGCAGCCGTTGCTAATAGGCCATTTCCCGACGAGCTGCGGGATGTTGTAGTAGACGTGGATCTCGAAGTCGTGCATAAACCACGGGTGGAGCCCGTAATCGTCGAGTGCAGAGGCGATGGCCCGCCCCCTCTTGACCTTCACGTCATAAGGTGCATCGTGCCAGGGCAGGTAGAAGATGCAGTAATAGCCCGTGTCGCCGGGATTGGCCGCATCCGCCCTCGCGCGCGGGACGAGGCCGAGCTGCTTGACGCGTGCCTCGATGCGATCGTGGCTCCCTCGCATGTTGCCGATGATGGAATCGAGCTTTTCGAGCTGGGCGCGGGCGATCGCTGCTTGCATCTCGGTCATGCGTCGCCCCTGGCCCCAACCGAGCGGCTCGTCGCCGTACCAGTTCTTGGAGGGGGTGTCGATGGCCTTCGAGAAGCCGGCATTGTGAATTGCCTCGATACGCTGGTAAAGGGACTTGTCCCGCGTCACGATCACGCCACCCTCGCCAGCCGTGATGTTCTTGTTGATCTGGAGGCTGAAGATGCTGACGTCGCCGAACGTCCCGATGCGGTAAGTGCCGGCCTTCCCGGAAGCCGTCGAGCCCTGGCATCCGGTGGCATGTGCACCGAGCGATTGTGCATTGTCCTCCAGGACGCGGACGGGCGGGAGCTTGCGCCGCTCGCGGTCGTGGTTCGCCTCCCTGACGACCTCCATTATTTTGCCGATGCGGGCGCATCCGCCGAGCATGGGGACGGGGATGACGACCTTCGTCCGTTCCGTGATCGCCCCCTTCAAGGCCGCCGGATCCATATTCATCGTGTCGTCGGAATCCACCAGGACTGGTATCGCGCGGTTCCGGACGATCGCGCTGATCGTCGACACCCACATGAACCCTTGCGTGATGACCTCGTCGCCGCACCCGACCCCGAGCGCGTCGAGGGCGACCTCGAGTGCCCCCGTTCCGCTATTAACGGCGGTGACGAGGTAAGCGCTGTTATCTGGCCATGGATTGCCTGGCTCGCTCGCGATGAATCGGGCGAATTCCGCCTCGAACTGTTTGACCTCGAAACCGCATCGCGGGCCGTAGTAACGGAACGGGGACTTGTGCCGTATCACCCGGAGGACGGCCTCCGCCTCGTCCTTCCCGTAATGGATCGCGCCCGGGAATTCCCTGGGCAGGCCAAGATCCTTCGTCTCTGGAAGAACGACTGCTCGTGATCGTGTTTTTTTTTCTGGTTTCGCCTTGCCTTTCGCCACGATTGCGACCTCGAATCAGTAGGTGAGGAAAAAACGGGGTCTGTTTAATGGTCTCGCATCGTTGAAGACGCGCGACCATGAGCGTTGCAGACCCGGTGCACAAGGGGATCACGCGCACCATCCACGCCACGTATGTGTTGTCGTTCTTGAACGATGTGTGCACGGGGCTGTTCGGATTCGCGCTATCCTTGTACACGGCAGCCATTGCCGACCGGATGGGTGCATCACCGGCAGAGCGCGAGTTCTGGGTGGGCCTCGTGGCCACGGGCTGGGGAGCCGTCTACATGTTCTCCGCCGTGCTGCTGGGAAAGCTTTCCGACAAGATCGGCCGGCGGAACTCCCTCTTGATCGCCATGGCTGGCTTCGCCGCCATGAACGTGTTCGTGCTGTTCTTCGCCTCGCACCCGCTGCACCTGTTCTTCGCGCTGTGCGGCGTCGCGCTGTTCTTCGGCTTCGTCTTCCCCGTCCTCGAGGCGCTCATCTCCGAGCTGGCGGAGCCCTTCGGGCAGCGGTTCCACGCGCGGTCGCTGAGCATCTTCATGATATCCTGGAGCACGGGTCTCACGCTCGCCCCGCTCATCGGGGGCATCTTCGTGGCGTTCCTCGACCACCTGGTCGCCTTCGGGTACTTGATCGCCCACGCGACGCTCATCGCCATCATCGCCATCTTGTTCCTCCCCACGTCCAAGAAGGCGAGGGCATATCTTGCCGCGTCGAAGACAACCAGCGCGGGCGACGAGCAGATAGACGGGTTCTTCACGAGACTTCCGCGGCCCGCGTTCAAGTTCCTCCAGGCCTCTTTGCTGTTGCTGCCGCTCGTCTTCGCCTTTTGCAACCAGATTTTCTTCTCGATCTACCCGCCCTTCGGTGAGCGGAACGTGACTGGTGGATTCGTCTTAAATGGGACTGATCCTGTCCTCGTCGTCGGGATCCTCACGTTCACGCTCGGCGTCGGGAGAACCTTGACGTTCTGGCACACGGGCCGGCTGCCAAAGCGGTTCTTCTTGAAAGCCATCCTCCTCGCGCCCGTCGCTATGGCAGCAGGCTGCCTCGTCATCTATCATGCCCGCACCGCGGACGTGCTCCTCCCGGCGTTCCTCGTTTACGGCTGTGGTACGGGCTATGCGTATGCAATCGGCTTGATCTTGCTAATGGAGCTGACGCGGACGGGCAAGGGCTTGAAGGCAGGGCTCTACGAGGGCGTGATCGGCGGCGGGACGCTCGCGTCCACCTTGATCTCCACCTTCATCGGTCAGGTCGACGCGTCATCGCCCTATCTGCTCGCCACGATCTTCGCAACCGGGGTGAGTACTGTCATCCTGGTGCTATTCGCGATCCAGAGACGCGAGACGGCTTGATCGCCCGCTGTTCTTGCGTCATTGGTTCCCGGCTTCCGAACGCTTGTGTTCCCAGATGAAGCGAACGACCATGTCCCAGCTCGGCATGTTAACCCTTGCAGATTCACCCTGGACGATAAAAGCGGCGGTGGCATTCCCGAAAGTCAAGCACTGCTGGAAAAAGCTCGGCTTAGCGCCTTGCAGCTTCAGAAACTCGTCGAACGATGCCTTGTATGACATCCCCTCCTTCTTGAGCGCGGGTAGGGACTCCTTGAATTGCTTGATTATATTGGCTATAAAGCCCGCGTAGAACGCGTCTCCTGCCCCGGTCGTGTTGACAGCGGGCACGTCGAATATGGGCTCGATCTCGCCCGAAGTACCGGCATAATAGTACTTGCTGCCCTTTGGCCCAAGCGTCACGACGAGAAGTTTTACCCCCGTGTTTTCAAAGCAGATGCTTGCATTGCTGTCTATATCTGCTCGCCCGAACATCTTGTCGAGCTCCCGCCTCGAAACGACGAGCACGTCGACATAATCCAGGATATCCTTCAGCGCCTTGTACCCACGCATCGCATTTATCCCGCCGGGGTTCATCGAGACGATCGAACTATGCTCGCTAGCGAGCCGGGCAGCCTCGATCAAGGGTTCCGTCACCCGCAGGCTGCCCAGATGCACGACCAAGGCCTTCTCGAGGAAAGAGGCCTTCGCGATAATGTCCTCGCGTTTCAAGGCTTGCGGCGCGCCGGGGAAGGCGAATATAATGCGATCCGCGTGCTGGTCGACCGGGATGAAGACTTGCCCAGATGGAAGGTCCGCGTCGACGATGATCCCGTCCGTGTCGACGCCCGCGTCTTGGAACGCCTTGATGAGCTCGATCCCGTTGTGGTCGCGCCCTACTTTCCCGACGAACCCGACCTTCAACCCGAGCTTCGCCGCCGACACGACCGTGTTCGCAGATGAGCCACCCGGCGCGTACGACAAGGACTTCACCGCCACCTGATCGTCGATCTCGGGAAACTTGTCTATCTTCGCAATGATGTCCATGTTCGCCGCCCCGATGGCAACGAGGTCGAGCGGCTTGTCGGTCGGGTTCATGATGGGATCGTCGATAGGAATATACGCCCCTAGTTAAAAAAAGGTACTGATTAAGTCCTAAGATCCAATAAATTAACTACATTCACCTTCTTTATAAACTTGCTCTTGATTTTTTCGTTCGATGGCAGGATGAGAGCATGTGAAGCCAGATGGAATGCTGGCATGATGGCGAATACGAGATGCCATTTGCTATCGATTCAAAGCACGTTCCTACACGTCCGGGGAACGTGACTGGGAGAAAGAGATCATTCAGAAACCTTGGCCACCATATTAGGCGGCGGGGGAGGACGTGGTGG
>JAUQYZ010000145.1 GCA_030587475.1 Candidatus Sigynarchaeum calidifontis | reverse complement strand
AGCTGGAGCACGTGTACCACGTTAACAAGTCCGGCGCGTATACGATGCTGTCGGATCACCTCGTCGGCTTGTTTCTCATGGACGGTTCGGCAGCACTCGCACATCTGCTGTCGTATCAAGACGAGATCCTCATGCTCAAGAGCCCATTCCGCCCGAGGCGCCGAAAACCCCGGGCGCGGCTGACGCCGACCCGCCGCCTCAACCATTACCTATATCGGAAAAAGCGGAGATGATTGAAATGCTAACTTAATGACTTTGAGCACGAGGGGAGGTGATGCATATGGATGATGTCTGTGAGGGGAAGAGAAGAACCCCGTGCCGGGCAATCGGCACGGGGGAGGGAATGAGCACGCGGATGAGGATGTGATCGTGGATGTGTTGGTCGGGGGATTTGGGGGAAAAAGTGGAAAGGAAAGGTTAGTCGCAGTTGGCTTGTTGCTTCTCCCTTCGGATGCCGGGGATATGGAGGCGAATAACATCGAGATATGTCGAGCCCCGAATCCCATCGAGCAAGGCTTTTCTGGTGTTGAGAAGATTTTTAATCCTAAAGTCCGTTATTTGACCTAACGATAGATACTTGTCCATCGACCGCTTCCACGAAGGTGAATCCGGTTAGGTATTGCTGCGATGGATAATAGATCTTGCATGATATTGCTTGAAACTATCTAAAGGTGATTTAAATCCAAATTTTCAGCATTCTCGATACCGGAGAGACCGGAGAGATCCAATCAGACCAGAAGATTTCTGAAATCCTTAACACTAACGAATGTTTCTTGATCTTCGATGAACTGGCTAAAACTATCTGGTTCTGGAAAGGCCAGAGGTCAAAAATCAGGTCAAAATTCATCGGCGCCAAGAAATCCCAAGAATTACGCGGCCAGGTGGGTCTATCCAACAAGGTCGTGAGCATCGATGAGGGTGACGAGCCGCCAGAGTTCCTCAAGACGATCGGTGTCCCGCCACGTGCGGGTTCCATCGTCGCACACGAGATGAAGGAAGCAGCCGTCGCCGCGTTCGCGCCGAACCCGGACCAGGCCCCGCCCTCCTTCTCGACGAGCGTAGCCGAGCCGGCACCCGCGCCCGTGCCCGAGCCCGTGTATGCCGAGCCCGAGCCGGCGCCCGCGCCTGCCCCTCGCCCGGCCCCGCGGCCCGCTCCGGCCCCGGTAGCGCGCCCCGCGCCTGCCCCAGTGGCACGTCCCGCGCCCGCGGCGGCCCCATCCCCGGCCCCGGCGGCGGTAGCTGCACCCGCGGCATTGGCCTCGGACGTGAGCGTCGACCGCGTGCTCGGCATCCTCAGCAATCTCAAGGTGCCCGAGGGCTTCATCAGGGAGATGGTCATCATAGGGAGCGCCGCCTATTCGATCTCGGTTAAGGAACAAGTGTTTCTCGGCAAGAAGAAGGTCGAGCGCACGCTCGAGCCGATCGGCTCGCTGCCCGAAGGCGTGTTCTTCGCAGATGGCTACTCTCCCCGCGTCCTCGTCGAGAACAGCGTCGTCCTGGCGATCGAGTTCTTGAAGAAAGAGGCGTCCGAGTACTCCGAGACGCAAGCGTCCGAGGAGCCCCTCACGCTTAAGGATCACATAAAGGACACGAAGGATCTCGTCGGATCCTTCGGCATGAAGGTCAAGAAAGGCTAAGCGCGTTCCTACACAACTCCTACTTTTTTCTACCATTAAGCATATAAGGTTTTTAATGCTGTAGTATTGGGCGTAGGACTGTCTTGGCAATAATTCTTTTCTTGAATCTATGGCTGCGGTAACCACCCCAAGAGACATGATGAAAGACAAGGTAGAGAAGAGCCCTGTAACTAAGAGGGTAGTTCGCTTCATAATGATACCGTCTGTCACTATCACCTTGCCCCTATCTCTGACTTTTCCCTGATCGGGAAAAGCCCCATCGCCCGCGCGGTCCAGATCGAGCTGGTCGAAGACCCCGGCAGCGGGACGTGGCACGTCGGCAGCATCTGGTGGGGCGTGGACAGCAACAACCTCCACCGCATCGACTGGCCGGGTATCTACTACGGCGTATTGCCGGGTGAATGGACGGAAGGAGAACCGATAGGTTCTTTGCCCGAGGGCGTGTTCTTCGCGGACGGCTACTCGCCTATCAATATTTTTGTTCGTATCGTGATACGTGGTTCAAGCAGCGATCATACGCCCCACCAGGCCGATTCCTTTTTCCGCATGATCTCCACGTACTGGAGCAGCGCGTCGAGCTCGTCCGGCCGGAGATCATCCCGGAACTTTGTCCTGAGCACGCGGACGTGCGATTCGGGCACCGCGATGAACAGCGTGTCGGTCTCCTTCACTTGCCGGCCGAACGTGATGTCGTTGATGGAGATGGCGACCTCCTGGCCCATCTTCGCTTCCTTGACCGATTCGTTGTCGGCCTGGATCTGGTGGATCTTCCCGACGTGCTCGCCGTCCTGGTTGACCAGGCCGATCTTGGGCACCGCGCAGCCCTTCTCGATCCTCACGCCGAACACGGCGGGGTTCGAGCGCCGGAACACGTATTCTGGCATGACCTTGAGCACGCCTGGCTTGATGAGTGCCGATAGAACGCCGAGCTTCTCGTCTTCCTTGACCTTGTCCACGTATGCCTTGTAATCATCCATAAGGCGATAGATCACGTCGTTGGTGAAGATGCGGATGCCTTGCTTGTTCGCCTCGGCCAGCGCATCGGGCAAGATCTTGACTCCAAAGCCCAGCACGACGGACAGGTACGACGCGTCCGACTGGCTCGCCGCGGCATCGATGATGTCCTTCTTCGCGATGTCCCCCACGCTGGCGCGCCGGATGCTCACTCCATTCTCCTTGAACAGCTGCACCGTGGCCTCGAGCGACCCGATCGAATCGGCTTTAAGCACGACGCCCTTGTCCTCGACCTCGATGGCGATCTCCTTCATCTCGGCCGTTATCTGCTCGATGGCCTTCTCCTTGTCGCCATCCGACCACACGGACATGAACGGCGCCCCCGCCAGGACGGTATCGAGGCCTGGCCCGGCGATCTTCACGCCCGCGGCGGCGTGCACGATGTCGATGTTGTTGAACTTGAACCGCGGGTCGCGAATCTCGTCCATCGGCTTAGGCTGCAAGAGCGCCCGGATCTTCGTCTGGATGGGCTCGCCGAGAGTGCCGACGACGATCATGTCGTTCTTCTTGAGGTACCCGTCGTATACGATGGCGTCGAGCGTCGTGCCAAGACCCTGGGTCGATTTCACCTCTAGTACAACCCCTTTTGCCGGCCCGTCCGTGTAGATGATGTTCTTCTGCAAGTACTGCTGGACGAGCCCGATGAGTACCAGCAAGAGATCGGGTATCCCCTCGCCCGTGCGGGCAGAAGTCGGGACGATAGCAAGGCTCTGGGTGAAATCCTTGATGTTGTCGTAACGGTCGACGTTTTTAAAGCCCTCGGCGTTGAAATCGGCCATCCACTGGTAGATCACGTTGTCGAGGAGCTCGCGCGTCCGCTGGTCTTGCCTCGCGTAGGCTTGCTTGAAACCCCGGGCGTTCGGATCCGACTTCCACCCGTCGATCAAGTCAAGCTTGTTGGCCGCGACGACGAACGGGACCTTGCGCTCGCGTAAGATGCGCACCGCCTCCCACGTCGTGGGCATCGGCCCAGAACTGACCTCGACGACGAGGATCGCGATGTTGGCGACCGCGCCCCCGCGTTTCCGGAGGTTGACAAAGGCAGAATGCCCCGGGGTATCGATCACGAGCAATCCAGGCACTATAAGCTTGCTTGCCACTTCTGGGCTCAATTTACAGAACTTGGCAATGTCATCGATGGGCAAGAACGAGGCGCCGATGTGCTGCGTGATACCCGCAACTTCCCGCTTCTGCACGACCGTACCACGAATGAAATCGAGGATGCTAGTCTTGCCGTGGTCAATGTGGCCGAGAACGCAGAGGATCGGTGCCCTGACTTTTTTTTGCTCGGAAGCGGGGGTGGGCATGGGCTATCACGGGTGCTAGAAGGCGCGGCAAATGATAAATCTCGCGGAGGGCGAAGAGGAACCAAACCCAGTTTTCGAGGGATGACCCACGAGTCAAGATGCCAAGACCGAGCGCACGCTGGTTTTAATCAAGCCCGATGGCGTGCTACGCCGCCAGATCGGCGTGAACGTGCTGAAAGCCATAAAAAAGCTGCCAGGTTCGTCGATAATCGCCTTCGCCCAAACCCCGGTAACAATGGATCTCGCCAAGCGTCATTTCGCGGAACACGAGGGCCGGCCGTACTTCCAGGGCCTCACGACCATCATGACCGTCCCGGTCGGCGTGATCGTCATGGTAGTCGAGGGGAACGGCATCATCGGTGCCCTCCGCGACTTGATCGGGCCCAGGTTCGTCGAGGAAGCCAAGCACGTGAAGGGCTGTCTTCGCGGCAAGTACGGCATTGCCAAGGGGGTCAACGTGATCCACGCGTCGGGATCGGTCGACGCTGCCACGCGCGAGATCGATTTATGGGTCAAGGAACTCGGCTTGAAGATGGACAAGGCCACCGCGACCAAGGCCGTGGACACTTATATTGCGAAGTGGGATGGCCGCCTCCCAGACAACACGAAATCGATCCAGAAGGAAGCGGGGGACGTGATCGAGGCCATCGAGGACCTCAAGGCGGTGCTCAAGACCGAGACGACCGAGGACGACGAGACGACGCGCGAGCTGATCCGCGCCATCTTGCTCCACACCTTGTGAAGCGAATTACGAATTGCAGTAAAAAGAAAGAACCTCGAGTTTTTTCAAGAGGCCTTGTTAGAACCAGCCCAGCGCCCCTTCTTTCTTGGACTTGTCGAAGCCCCATTTGAAGATCTTGTACCCGGCGGGGAAGAGCACGGCGGCGAAAGCGGCGCCGATCCCGAAGTTGAGCCGGAGTGTCGGGTCAAGCAGCGACGGGTTCGTGAGCATTGTTAGTCGATAAAGGTGATAAACCATGCTTGCGGCAAGGCTAACGAGATTGCTGATGCTCCCTTGAACAATATCGTGTCCAGGAAGATCACGGGGAAGGAGACGCCCGCGAACCGTCTTTGGAGCATGTTCAGCAACCACGTGATCGGATCCGTCGACTAGGTCACGATGCGGAAGCCGGTCGAGACCATCGCGAGGCCCAAGAATATCGCGGCCACTCTCTGGATAGCGATCATGACGGGAGCCAATATAACATGGACACAATTAAAAATCGTGGGCGGGACAGCTCGTGCATAGGTATTTCAAAGCCTGGCCCGACATTGCTACGGGTGAAGTGCATGGAACACCGGCTAGACGGGAAATCGACGCTCATTACCGGGGCGGGATCGGGGATCGGCAAAGCCATCGCCCTGCGGTACGCGGGGGAGGGCGCGGACGTGGCGGTGAACGACATCAAGGCGGAAGCGGCCGAGGCGACGGCGCGCGAGGTCGAGGCGCTCGGCCGGAAGAGCCTGGTGCTCGTCGCCGACGTGACGAGCAGCGAGCAAGTGCAGCAGATGGTCGAGAACTACTACGCGACGTTTCCCGTGCTCGACGTGCTCGTCAACAACGCCGGGATCGGCGGCCCGATGGCCAAGGTCGTCTCGACGAGGGAGGAGGACTGGGACAAGGTGATGGCGGTCAACTTGCGCTCGGTCTTCCTGATGTGCAAGTATTTTGCAAAACGCATGCAGAAACGAGAGGTACCAGAAGGTGCGCTGCGGGGGAAGATCATCAACATGTCGTCGCAGCGGGGCAAGAGGGGTCGTGCGCTGTTCGGCGCGTACTCGGCGTCCAAGTTCGGCGTGGTGAGCCTGACGCAGACGCTTGCGGCCGAGCTCGGCAGCTACCGCATCGCCGTGAACTGCATCTGCCCCGGGGTGATCAAGACCCCGATATACGGCGTGGCTTCGGTCGAGGATCTCGCGACGGCTAACGAGTGGGAGCAGCCGTGCTTCAAGCACAAGCCCGTGGGGCTACCCGACGATGTCGCCGGCGTTGCGTTCTTCCTGGCCTCGGATGATAGCAATTACATGACCGGACAGTCGCTGATCGTGACGGGCGGGCGCCTGTTCGTGTGAAAACAAGAGCACGGGTGGCTCAGAGTGAGCTGGATCCTCATCGTCTTGATGACTCGGCTCATTAAAATCTCTTCATCGCCACGTATACCTGGACTCGGTAGCCTTTCTACTTTTACGAGACGAACTTTCCGCTGTATCCGAACGCCGCGAGAAGGTTAAAAGCGTTTGACAAATTCGGCGATCCGCGAAGCGCGATCCAGGGCGCGCTTGCGAGAATTCGGGAAGACAAGGAGGAAAATTCAGTCCGTTCCGTAGATGCGCGTCCATTTCGTCTTGCGCGGGTTCTTCTTGTGCCCGATCATGGCCACCTTGCACTTGACGCTGCAGAAAACCAGGATCGTGCCGTCGTTCAAGATGCGCATCGTGCCTCGGCCGAACTCGATATCCCGTCGGCAAAACGAACACACTTGCTTCTTTACCATGGGTCAATCGCCTTTATTTTTTCTCTTTCTTCTTCTTGCCTTTCGCTTTCTCGTCGCCCTCGGCCGCGGGCGCGGCTGCCTCGCCCTCCTTCGGGACGAAGAGCTTCACCTTGCCTTCCTTCGTAACCACGCAATTCACCATCACGATCTGGTCGGTGACGGTGTTGCCCCTCACGAGGATGCGGATGCGATTACCCTCGTTGAAGCGCTTTGCCTTGATGCCCGTGCTTGCCTTCCCGACGAGTATGCGCTTCTTGACACCGCCTTGCACGTCCTTGCGCATGGGGAATCCTGCAACATCTGAGCCGCCGGTGATCATGAACTCGTATCCCTCGTAACCGAAGAGGCCGCCATTCACCGTTTCACCGATTTTTTTGCCGAGGAACGCGTTCATGAATTTCTGGGGCTCGACCGTGATCTGGACATTCCGGTTCTTGCTCGATATGTTGATCCGGTAGGTAATTGCTTCAGACAAAGAGGACATGAAATACAGCTCGAATCTAAGAATTTATTGTGTTGTTATCCGTGAAGCGAGATTTAATTATGTTACGTAAATACCTCGTAAATTCCTTCGATAGACCATTATCGTTCCGATCAAGTCGTGATCACATTTATTTACTGATTTCTGAAGAGCCTGTATAACTAGTTCTTTATGCCTTCTAAAGCCTTTCTGTTTCAGCCTATTCAACGTTTGATGTCACGACTGAAGTGATACATGCCCGTGCAATGCCGTCTCGACCCGTTTTAACGCAAACGTCTCGATTTTGGGTGAAGTTTATATCCGTGTGATACCCATATTTGTCTAAAACCCGTGAATTAAAGGTGGACGAATCATGGCTATCATGACAGAGAACAATTATTTCGAGAAGCAAGGGCTCCAG
>JAUQYZ010000140.1 GCA_030587475.1 Candidatus Sigynarchaeum calidifontis | reverse complement strand
CGATACCAATAACCGCTACCTGAATGGCCGACCGTGTGGATGTTCACGAGGATGAATATAAACCCGAAACCTAGCAATATCGCGTTCCGCTTCAGGTCCCCCGTGGTCTTCCCCGCCAGCACCCAGTAGATCAGCGGGATGACAGCGAATGCAACGAATCCAAGGGCGGTGAACAGGATCGCGATGGGATCATCGAAGTTCGCATCGAAGATATCGATCTTCATCCCCGTGAGGGGCGTGTAGAGGAACGACACGGTCGCGCATGTAATCAGGAAGATGAAGAAGATGTGGTGCACTTTTGGCAAGAATGCCCTTTCCATGAAGAACACCGCGATGGCCAGCCCGATGAGAAAGACCATGTTCGAGAAGTAACCTACCTCGATTTGGCCAAATAGGATGTAGTGATACGCGAAGAACTGCGCCCAGGAATAGATCTCTGCGTTTGCCAGGGGGATCCCGAACAAGTCCATTGGCGAGGTTGGACTCGTCAAGGTGTAAAGCGGGTTGTCCAGGACGCGGCTGATGAACAAGAACAAGAACAGTATGCCCATGCCGTAGTTTAACTGTTTCAGCGTGGACATGTTCGCTTCCGTTTTTCGTGCCTTGTGAAAGTAGTAAATCGCAAACACGAGGCACACGATGATACACGCTTCACCGAGGAGTATCTCCCAGCCTTGAATTTTTGCCATGAGTGATCGTTCCTTCTGTTGGATTCTATTGGTGGATCATGCCATTGTAAATAGAAGGTTATGGCATTATTCTTCGTTAAGTCGCGTCTGTATGAAAACAAATAAACGTATCTTCCATATCCATGCTATTCTCTTGCAGCTAAATGGCTCATCTGTTCGAGAATCAATCACGCCAACACTGCGCAAAAAGTATCATCACACGAAATACGTGATGATATCACGCAGAACGCGATGAAAAAAAGATCTCTGTAAAATAACGATGGTGGGAATGGCCGGATTCGAACCGGCGTGACCGGATTCACAGTCCGGGAGACTCACCCCTATCCTACATTCCCATGCAATTACCCAATTCCTATTGGTCTTGTTTTTGCTATCCGGGGTTGAGTCTAAGAAAGAACCTTGATAATTAAATATTCGTTCGGGCGGCCTCCAAGAAGGTGCACGGCTAAATCACGCGCTTCCGCTTGAGGCGCTTGAGCGTTTCCTCGTCGATCTGCAGCGCGTGGTAGATGGCCTCGTTGTCTCGCCCCGGATCTGGCGCGGGCTCGATGTTCAACGGTTCGCCATTGAATCGCAAAGGGGATCGCAGGTGTTCCCTGGTTCCATACGCGTCGTCCTCGACCGGCACGAGCAGTTTTCGGGATTTCACTTGAACATCGCCCCAGGCGCTCGTGATGTCGTGCACCGGCGCGCAGCAAACATCCTTGCTGTTCAAGAATGCAACCCAATCATCCCGTTCTCTTTCTAAAAACACGGCTTCGAGGGTACGGTTTATCTTCTCGAAGCTCTTGGTCGGCTTCAGGCCGATCGCCTTTTCCACGTATTCGATCCCCGCGAACTGCAGTTCCTTGAGTTCCGCGTGGCCGATGGCGTCGCAAAAGTTGTCCCAGAACTTCTGTTCTATAGCGCCGAGCGACACGTAGCCTCCATCCTTGCACTTGAACAAGCGGTAAAACGGGTAGAAGCCTGAGAGTACCTCCTCGCCTTTCTTGAAATCGGGTGCCCCGGACATGCGGTTGCAGTTGTAGAGATGGAGCAAGGAGAAGACCGACTCGAAGATCGACGCGTCGACGTGGGTGAACGAGCCACCCCCGTGCTTCCGCCCCGCGAGCGCCCCGAGCACGCCGATGGCGGCGTAGAGCCCGCCGATGTAGTCGGCGAACGGTATCGGGAAGGGGAGCGGCGGCCCGCCTGGTTCGCCGCTCATGGACAAGAGCCCGGCGATGGACAAGTAGTTCATGTCGTGGCCGGGCTCGTTCGCCCTCGGGCCATCGTGACCATAGCCACACACCGACGCGAAAACGAGCTTGGGATTGGAGGCATGGAGCACTTCCTTGCCCAAGTTCCAGTGCTCGAGCGTGCCGGGCTTGAAGGATTCAACGAGCGCGTCGGCAGAGGCGACTAGTTTCAAGAGGATGTCGCGGCCGTCGGGCTTGGTGTAATCGAGCGTGATGCTCTTCTTGTTCCTGTTGATCTGGTAATAAAGCGCCCCGACCCGTATCTTCTCACCGATGACGAATGGCGGCGCGAACCGGGCCATGTCCTTCGTGGGATCCGGGTGCTCGACCTTGATGACCTCCGCGCCGAGATCCCCGAGCACCATGGTCGCGAATGGACCAGGTAACAACTTCGTAAGATCTATGATGCGTATGCCTTCCAGTGGTTTCGTATTGGCTGCCATTGCGCGTCTATCCTCGATTTGCACGCCTTATTTGCAGCAAAATTGCTTGCGGATCAAGTATTGGATGTTGTCCCAATTCTTGCCAAACTCGTCCAGGTCATCATCGTCCTTTTCTTCCTCCTTGATCGCATCACGTGCCGGCTGCTTGCACGAAGCCTTCGTCGCGTCGTCATTTTGGTCTGCCACGAGCATCACCAAGGAATCTTTGCAACAAACCTTTAAAACGATGTGCTTTTTGATAGATACGGATTACTAGGTGAAAAGGTTATGGCCGGCGGTTGCGTTCACTAAAAGCGGATCACGCGATTCACGAATCCTTCTAGGCTACCCGCCAGCCATCCCCCCGTGCGACTTTGTGCTTGCATTTTGCACCCGGCTATCCCTCCTAGCGGCTGCTAGAGTCCGGAACACGACATTCATCATAAATCACCCATCAAAACAATACATGTAAAGAGAAAGAAAAAGAGAGCGAAAAAATAATGCAAAAACCAGAAAAGCAGCTCAAGTTCTTGATTCCCAAGGGCTCGTTGCAAGAAACGGTAGAGGCCCTCTTGAAAACAGCGGGATACAAGTATTACCTCGATTCCCGGGGGTACCGGCCATCCCTCAACGATCCCGAGATCGACATGAAGATGCTTCGCCCCCAGGAGATCCCGAATTACTTGATCGGCGACAACGAGAGCGATCTCGGCATCACCGGCATCGACTGGGTACGCGAGACGCGCACGACGAAGGACGTGGAGCTCTTGCTCGACCTCAACGCGGGCAAGGTCAAGCTCGTCTTCGGCATCCCGCAAACCTGGACGAGCTGCAACTCGTTCGATGACTTTCTCGACGAGTTCGCCAAGAACAAGCGACAGCTGCGCATTTCGACCGAATACATCAACACGACGCTCGACTTCATCGCCAGGAGCAAGAAATACAAGCAGTATTACGGCGACAAGAAGCCAAAGGTCATCACCCCCTGGTACGTTTATGGCGACAACGAGATGGTCAAGATTTACCTGAGTTTCGGCGCGACCGAGGCCAAGCCGCCCGAGGAGGTCGACGCGATCGTCGACAACACGGAGACGGGCAGCACGCTGCGCGCCAACGGCATCAAGATCGTCGACGTGATCGACACGTCGTCGGCATACTTGATCGGGAACAAGGCAACGCTCAAGGACAAGTGGAAGGCCGAAAAGATCAAGGACATCATGACCTTGCTGCAAGGCGTGGTCGACGCGCGCCAGAAGCTCCACGTGTTTTTTAACATCCGTGACGAGAATCTCCCGAAGATGCTCGAAAGCCTCCCCGCGCTCAAGAACCCGACCATCGCGAAGCTCACGGGCAAGGGCTCCGAGGGCTGGAGCGCCATCAACACGGTCATCCCTCGCGAGGACTTCCTCAAGATGATCCCGGTCTTCAGGAAGTGGGCGCAAGGCCTGGTCGTGTTCGAGCCCCGGCAGATCCTCCCGCTTGAAAAGTACAAGAACGATAGCGAGTGATTTTTTTCCCGCGTGCCATTCACCGACACGACGCGATCCGCCATGGACATCACGATCAAGAAGTTGAGCAGTTTCTCGCCCGCCGAGCTTCGGAAGGCGACCGTCGACCAGGCCCGGCTCGGCCAGGTGAAGGAGTCCGTGATGGAGATCATCCGTGATGTGCGCGAGCGTGGCGACGCCGCGGTGCTCGATTTCACGCGGAAGTTCGACGGAGTCGATTTCAAGCCCGGGCATCTTATGGTCACCCAGGCCGAGATCGATGCAGCGTACAAGAACACCGAGCCAGGTATCATCTCGGCACTCGAGACCGCCCGGGACAACATCAAGAAGTATCACGAGAAGCAAAAGCCCGCAGAATGGGAGATCGAGACGACCAAGGGGATCACGCCGGGTCTCATCATCCGGCCCCTCGATACCGTCGGCGTCTACGTGCCCGGCGGCAAGGCGTTCTACCCGTCGACCGTGCTCATGACCGTGATACCCGCCGCCGTCGCGGGAGTCCGGCGCATCGTGATGGTCACGCCACCGAAGAAGGACGGCAAGATAGAACCCATCGTGCTCGCGTCGGCCAGGATCGCGGGTGTATCGGAGGTCTACAAGGTCGGCGGCGCGCAGGCCATCGCGGCCCTCGCCATCGGCACCTCGACCATCCCGAAGGTCGACGCGGTCGTCGGCCCCGGCAACGTGTACGTGTCGACGGCCAAACAGCTCCTCCAGGGCGAGGTGCTCATCGACTCGCCGGCCGGGCCCAGCGAGGTACTCATCGTGGCGGGGGAGACTGCGAGCCCCAAGAACGTTGCACTGGACATGTGCGCGCAAGCCGAGCACGATCAAGACGCCGTGGCAATCGCTGCGGTCACGAGCGACGCGCAGGCAAAGGCAGTGGTCGAGGAAATCAAGGCATTGCTGCCAACGCTCGACCGAAAGGCCATCCTGGAAATTTCCTTGTCGAAAAACGGGCTCATCATCGTGCTCGGTAAAACGACGAAAGACGCGGCATTCATAAAAGATACAGCACGCGTCATCAACGAAATCGCGCCTGAACACTTGCAATTGAGCCTTGATGACAAGATCATCACCAAGTTGCTCCCGCTCGTCAAGAACGCGGGAGCGATATTCCTTGGCGAAAACTCGCCGGTTCCACTCGGGGACTATGCTTCCGGGACAAACCACGTGCTCCCGACCAGCGGCACGGCGGCGAGATACTCTGCCCTCAACACGACGTGCTTCGTCAAGTACATCCCGGTCACGAGGGCGAGCAAGGAGGGCCTGCAGAACCTCGCCCCGGCCGTGAGCAAGCTGGCGCGGTTCGAGAAACTCGACGCGCACGCCCGCGCCGTGGAGGACCGGGTCAAGAAATGATCACGGGTGAACATCATGGTAGAAGTATGCATCATCGATTACGGCATGGGCAACTTGCGCTCGATCCAGAAAGGGTTCGAGAAAGCGGGCGCCAAGGCGATCCTGACATCCAGCGCGGCCGATGTCAAGAAGGCGGGCGCGGTCGTGCTCCCAGGCGTCGGCGCGTTCGAGGACGCGATCAAGAACTTGAAGGACGGAGGGTTCGTGGATGCCATCCGCGAGAAAGTATCGCAAGGATCGCCGTTCCTCGGCGTGTGCCTTGGCATGCAATTGCTTTTCGAATCGAGCACGGAGGGCGGCCACTTCGAGGGCTTGAACATCCTGCCCGGCATCGTCGACCGGTTCCCAGCCACGCTCACGGTGAAGGTGCCGCACATGGGCTGGAACTCGCTGATTTACAAGGATCGCGGGCACTTTCTCCTGGAAGGAATCCCGGATGGGACGTACATGTATTTCGTGCACAGCTTTCACCCGATCACGAAGCCCGAGCATGTCGTCGCGACGGCGATCCACGGGCAAGAGTTCGCGTGCATCGTGAAGAACAAGGCCGGTAATCTCGTGGCGACCCAGTTCCACCCGGAGAAGTCGTCGACCGCGGGCATCAAGATGCTCGGAAATTTCCTCAAGTTCTGCAAGCGTTGATTGAAGAACGGTTTTTCGCGAGATCTTTTATTCATTAATGCTATCGAATCTAATAGATTAAAAACAAGGTGCGTGCCATTAGCCTCCAAAGCAGCGAGGAATTGCTCTGCAATGTAAAGAAACATCTCACGGAACTGAAGCAATTGCTAGAAGAGATGAATAGTCATTGGCAATGCGAGGACATGGTCTATCGATTCTACCACCAGTCCTTCAAGGTCTACCGCGTGCAAGAAATGACGATGCGTATGGTAGATGCCTTGATGAGTCTTAAGCCTTCCAGCGGCGAGATCAACTTGCGATTCAAGGAAATCCTCGATCAAGGCGCGAGCGGGATCGCCTTCGACATGTCGCACAATAAGGAATGGTCAAGGATCACGCGGCCGATGATAGAAGCATTTTTCCATGCCAAGTTCTTCCTCGAGATGGCCGTGAAATATGGCTCGGCACTGGATAAAGCACCGGATATCATGCCTTCCGGTTGGGCTGCATTGCTTTATTTTTACAACATTCGATAGCTTTCCTAGAAAAGAGAAAGAAAGGGCATTAGAGCTTTGCCAGGATCTCGTACCGCGAGTAACACGATATGCCGAAACGCTTGGCATAGGAGATGGCGCTCGGGCTGAACGAGTTCGTGACGACCACGGCGCCGTCGAGGGGGACGTCATAGCAACACTTCTGGATCTGGCGGATCTGGTTGATACCAAGGGTCCTGTCCCAGTCCTTGATCAGCAGCCCGAACCGTGAGCCATCGCTGTTTTCGACCAATGCATCTACTTTCCAGACCTTACTGCGCCCGCGAAGTTCCACGTTGGGCTTGAATTGGACATCACTTTTCTGTCGGAAATATTCTTCGACTATCTTGAAGAGAGCAGCTTGCCTGAATGAAGGGTCCATTATTTTTCACGCATCCAGCGGGATTATCAAGATATGACCTCGATGTTATCTAATATACACTTGTCGCGCATTTAAAGGACACATATCATCTGGATATATGGGTGTTCAAGAGAAGGATATCACGGGCGAAGGGTTGCTAAACAGTCCAGTTTTTGCTAGACAAAGTTGGACACGGTGTGGATGATATCCCGGTTTATGGGCCATGATTGGATGATGCATGGCATCATGACATCATGCGTGAGGATCGGCATCGCCGC
>JAUQYZ010000137.1 GCA_030587475.1 Candidatus Sigynarchaeum calidifontis | reverse complement strand
CTCCTCGCACCCGCCACTTTCGCAGCAGGATGGGAGAGCACTAGTCCGCCAGGCTCATAACCTGGAGCACGACGGTGAGAGTCCGTCTCCTGCTACCAAGTTTCCCCCCTCGATCGCCCGCGTCGAACACGCACCCGGCTGGCCCAGCCGCTACGGCACTGCCACGACAAGGCAGCACCCGATGGTTCAAGTCCATCGCCGGGTACCACCAGTTCCCCGCTAGCCCAGCAGCTCACGGCGATCCCTCCACGCGGGATAGAACGGGGGTGCAGGTCCCTCGCGGGGAATTTCCGCCCGGTTGGTCTAGTCGAAAGACGGTCGCTCTACGAGCGATAGTTCCGGGGTTCAATTCCTCGACCGGGTATTCCTTTACCATGGATTCTTCAATATTCTAGACGTGGCCGACCGGCAAGGCAAGTGACTGTAGATCACTCGCATGGTGGTTCAACTCCACCCGTCTAGACCATTCTTTACATTCCTGGCTCGAAGCTCCACCAAGGGAATTCCGAAAAAGTGGACATTCTAATTTAAAAGACGGTAGTAATCATGATGAACATCGAAGTGGAACCGTTCCGACCGGGGCAAGAGGACCTCGTCTGTAGCATCCACAACGAGGGCTTCCGCCACTGGATAGAGAAATTCGGTACCTTGTACGATTATCACGTCGTCAGCACGCCGGATATCGAGCGGTGGGCCCGGCGTGGAGAACACATCTGGCTCGCTCTGAATCTAGTCATTCATCCTCTTTTTCATCGATATTTCAACGATCGGGTTCGTAGCTCTAACGGGAGAGCGTCGCCCTGGCAGGGCGAAGGCTTGGGGTTCAAATCCCCACGGATCCATCCAAATTAGCACGATCATCGCGTGCTGGTGTGGCGGAGTGGCCCAACGCGTCAGGCCCAGATCTTGATTCCCGGAGCGGGTGATCGCTCGTTCGAACCGAGCCACCAGCATCCTTGTATCAACATATCACGACGATGTCTTCGACTTCGACGCCGGGATGGCGGAGCGGTCATCGCGGCGGTTTTAGAAACCGCTTCCCGCAGGGGAAACACTGGTTCGAATCCAGTTCCCGGCATCACCCGTGCGGGCGTCGCGTAGAGGTCAATCGCGCCAGGTCGAGGGCCTGGTGCTCAGTGCTTCGCGGGTCCGAATCCCGCCGCCCGTATCAACCGCGTGGTAGTCTTCTAGCCCGGTCATGAAGCCAGGTTGCTAACCCGGTACCAGCAATGGCTCGGCGGTTCAAATCCGCCCTACCACGCCAAACTTGATCTCACGGGGAGGTATCCTAACCTGGTAGGGAGCTAGTCTGGAACGTGCTCGTCGCAGGAGCTAGCCTTGAGAGTTCCGGAGCAAACATCGAAAGCTAGTGGCGTACTGCCATGGGAGTTCGATTCTCCCCCTCCCCGTTTCGGATCAATCTCCAACACAATCGTGAACAAGAATGTTCACAAACTCCAATCTTAATAGCAATGATGTTCATGATATAGTCGGGGTTCCCGCCGGGCACGGAACGCGCACGGCGCGTGGTCGGTGTTAGGTTTTCACGGCTGTTATAGACACGAAGCGTCGGTCATGAACATGGAGAAGAAGCATGCACATCGCCATGGTGGCAGCAAGGTCATGTTATGCCTGCTCATCATGCTAGGAATCGTTTCTACATTCTCCTGGACACCTTCCAACATACTTGAAGGGGGTACCGAGGAGAGCTCGATCGACCTGGCCGAAACGTATTATGTCTCCCAATACCGGGTCAAGGCAAGCATCGAGGGCATAAACGTGCAGTTTCAGGTCAACATCACATACGACGTCTCGAGCGGGGTGAAGTATGGCGGCTTCAAGCGCTTCACGGCCCCGAAAAATAGCTTTGGCAAGATCTCCGTTTCGACGATCGAGGTCCGGGAAGACACGGGCACGGTACTACAATCCTCGTATCGGGAATTCAATGGGGATGACGGCCGCACATATCAAGAGATTTCCTTCGTGCACCCCGGGTTCACCGGGGTCAAGACCGTTTCCATGAAATTCCTGGCCACGAACTGGCTCGCCGAGGACCTCGGGGCCAACCGGCTCGAGCTGCTCAACATCGGCAAATTCATGGTGAGCGTCGGGAGTTCGGAATACATCATCGTGTTCCCCGACGGGTTCAAGCCAGATCAAGTTACTAACTCGGAGGGCGGCGCGGGGAGCATTGCCCTGGAGGATGGTCATTGGGTGTACCGGTACACGATATTGTATACCTTGACTGATATAACCTTCACATACACGCCAAAATCGACGAACTTCGCCCCGGTCTTCTTGCTCCTCTTCGCGCTACCCGTCGTCGCTTGCATCCCTCTCCTCAAGCGGGCGGTGAAAAAAAAAACGAAGGAGCACCAGCTCGTGTCGGAATTTCACGTCAAGCTGGAGGACTTGTCCCTCGTGGAGATCATGGCCTTAAGAACCGTTGCGGAAAACCCGCACGTTGAAAACACGCTCGTGGTACATCTGGTGAAAGCCGCCTTGGTCGACTTGTTCTCGAAGGGCGTTATTGACGTGGATGAGAACGAGTTCATCACTGGAAGGTGGCCGTCCCACGACGCGTTGGTCTTGGATCCTTTCACGTCGGGGGTGTACCAGCATCTACTTGCCAGGATCCCAAGAGTGATACAACTCTCGGATGAAGAAACGCCTGATCTGCTCCCGAGCGTCTTCGATAGAGCAGGGAGCGCGTTCCATCAGAACCTGAAAGGCCTGGCCGATTCGATGGTCCAGAAGGGGCTGATCGTCGGCATGTCGAGCGTCATGAGATCCTGGGGATTGATGTTATTCCTCGTGATCTTGGCGGGCATCGCAACCATCGTCTCGGGTCTCCCCCTCGGGCTTACCACGGAAGGATACGGCGGGGCGGCAGCTATCGTGTTCATCTTATGCATCGTCGGTACCATTATCATCGGATACCTTGCCACTCTCTTCAAGAAATATAGATTGAGCCATCTGGGACGCGAGATCTTGACGCTGTTGCCGGAACGGGTGCGATTCATCAGTCAAGAACTGGAAGGCTTCCAATCGAAGAGGAGCGGCGACGCCAGCCTAACCGCCACGATACGCGAGAAATTGCCCCTCTTGCTACTTGCATCCATCGATAATGAACGTATCAATCAATTCGCCTGGATCGACGAGATCGTCAACACCACGGGCATGATGCCGGCAATGGTGGCCCCGATCTCCTTGTTCCTCACTAGAATCGATACAATCACCGAACCTGTGCTGTTTCCCGCGCCAGTCTCGAGTTCCGGGGGTGGATGCGGCGGTGGCGGGTGCGGTGGCGGTGGCGGGTGCGGCGGCGGTGGTGGTTGCGGGGGTTGAGACCGTGGCAACTTGCGATCCATCTTGCAGCGTTTGCACCGCCGAGGACGTGCAAGCCGGGGAGACGCCGCTAGCGCAGCCACGCACGACTTGCCGAGCGTTCCATGCCCGGGACATTTTTTATCTCCAGCTCCACATCACGCGCCGCTGCAACTTGCATTGCAAGCACTGTTACATCGAGGGGTCGAAGGACAGCGCCCCGTCCCCCGCGCCCGAACTGCAGCCTGCAGAGGTGCTCGACATCATCAGGCAGTTCGACGGTTTCGTGCGTTACATCGGCTTCCGGGGCAAGATATACTTCACCGGCGGCGAGCCGCTGCTCGACGGGCGGTTGCCCGGGTACATTGCCGAAGCTTCCCGCCGGTCCATCATTCCCATGATCCTGTCGAACGGCACGCTCATCGACCGCGTCAAGGCCCGCGAGTTGCGTGCCGCCGGTGCAAGGATCGTCCAGGTGAGCCTCGACGGGATGGAGGAGACGCACGAGTACATCCGCGGCAAGGGCACGTTCAAGCTCGCGACCCGCGCCCTCGACGAGTGCCACGACGCGGGGCTCGCCACGATCGCCATGGTGACCGTGTCCAAGCTCAACGCCCGCGAGGTCCCGCGCATCATGGAGCACTGCCTCGACCACCACGTCACGAGCTTTGCCATCGGCCGGCTCGTCCCGGAAGGGACGGGGACGCAGCTGTGGAACCAGGTGCTCGCGCCGCGGGAGTTGAAAGCGACCTTCAAGGCGATCGCGGGCATGCGAAAGGCATGCGCGGGGAGGATGGAGATCGGCATCCACGACCCGCTGTGGCTCGGGTACATCGGGGCAAAAGGGGCGAGGGGTTGCTGCGTGGGCAAGGCAGGGCTGTGCATCGTCGAGAACGGCGACATCATGCCTTGCCGCCGCCTCGACCTGGCCATCGGGAACATCCGGAACGCGAGCATAATGGATTCGTGGTTCTCGCGCGCCATGAACGCGTACCGTGCCGGCGGCCGCTTCCACGGGAAGTGCGGCAAGTGCAAGCGCAATGCCACCTGCGGTGGCTGCCGTGCGGTCGCGCGGGCGGTCACGGGCGACCCGTTCGGAAGCGATCCGCAATGTTTCCGCAGATAAACGTGCGATCACGAGTTGTGATTCCATAATGGAGGCGAGAACGATGAGCCGTTGGCACACGACATTAGACCAGGCAAACGAGACCATGATGTTCAAGCAAATTTCTTATCCCAGGTGAGAAATTGTGAAATCCTTCGAAAACCGTCGCCTGGAATTAGTTGGGGCCTCATCGTTGTTGGTAGGTTTTACGATTCTCATCGCTTTCTGTTTACTCTTTACATTCCCCTTATCGGCCCTCTTTATTCTTCTCGCAGGACTGGTTCCTGGGGCCTATCTCATCATCGAAGGTATGAAAAAGCGCAAGATAGAGATCGATGGGGGCACCGTTCGGTTTTTCAAGCACGGGGTGTTAAAGGGAGTGGTTTCCCGCGATGAACTCGCTCAAGTCACCTACGAATTCTACAAGTCGGTCGAGGCGGGAATCTTGGAGGATTTATCGTTCGAAAGAAGGA
Source organism: Candidatus Sigynarchaeum calidifontis (assembly GCA_030587475.1). GTDB lineage: Archaea > Asgardarchaeota > Lokiarchaeia > Sigyniarchaeales > Sigyniarchaeaceae > Sigyniarchaeum > Sigyniarchaeum tengchongense. The sequence continues at coordinate 5,433 of JAUQYZ010000137.1, read as the reverse complement.
CGGGCAAGCCGTTGAAGCTCCGGATCGAAAGGCTCTTTAAGGAACGGGACCCGGCATTCGAGGAGTTTATCGCGTTCGTTGAAACGTGGTGCACGGAGAAGGGACTATTATTCTCCCGGAAGGTGGGCGCGGACGTCAAGGGAATATCGGGGGAAGAATTGGCCGAGATGTACAAGAGGCACAAATCACCACATACAGGTACACTGAACGAGTGGAGGAAAAAACTGCGGGCGCTAAAAGCATCGTTCTCCACGTTGTTAATCCTATGTTTGTCCGCTATGTTCTCGCCTTTCCTCCTTGGGATAACATCCACTACGATAAGGCTATTTATGCTGGGATTCTTGATATTAGGGCCTCTGGTACTGTATATAATGATGTACTTGATTGACGTGTGGCTTAATAAGAAGCCTGAACCCGTCTCGGGCTACTCGACAAGAACCGACGAATTAGCACGAGAAAAATCTTCGGGATCGGGTCGTAAGTCTCGGTATAGGAAAGCGATAGGCACTAGCACCCTCGTGGGTATCTTGGCCACCCTTATGGTTCCTGTATGGGTGGTCGAATCTCGATGCACAAGGATCCTATTCTCCATCGGATTCATCGAGATAATCGGATTGGTGCCGTTCATCTTGCTCCTTTGCGCGATCGAGAAACCAGACCGAAAAAGTAAAAACGTGAATGAAAAAATGTTACGAACCTGGCGATTGGGCGAAGCCTGGTTGGCTTTTTTACTCGGGCTTTATAGTGTAATACTCGCATTCTTCGGAGGATTTTTTTTCCCCATATAGTTCCTTATCTATTTTCAGCGCATAAAACGGGAGTATGGTTGACCGGATCCGCGATTTTACCGGCCGCAAGGTCGTCTTCGTGGATTGGACGAACGTCGATGCCGGGTACGGCATCAAGCCGGGCGCCCGGGGGATTCTGCACCCCTCGGGAGAGCTCGTGCCGAGGGGCATCGAGCTGGCCACGTTTCCGGGGGCAGTCGACCCCGAGCCGTGCTTTTCCGCACAGACCGCGTGGGAATCCTTCTACATCGCGGGGTATTCGACCGTGATCGCGGAGGGCGCCAGGCTGCGGCTCTACTACGAGTGCTTCGTGCGGGACGAACGCCACCCAGGCGAGCCCCGGGTCTCGATGCTCTGCTACGCCGAGTCCACCGACGCGGTCACGTGGCGCCGTCCTGAACTGGGTCTCGTGGAATTCAACGGGTCGAAGGATAACAACATCCTCATCGGCCCTTCCCAGACCAAGGACGGGCTTGGCATTCACGGCGCGCACGTGTTCGTGGATTTCCATGCCCCGGCTGCCGAGAGATACAAGATCACCTTCGATGGGCCAGGAAACAAGCCGTGCGGGGGCTACTCGCCTGACGGCATCCATTGGACCATCCGCGAGCAGCCCATCATCGATGCAGAGGCAGACTCGGAGGACATCGTCGAGTGGGATCCCGTCCTCGAGAAATACGTCGGGTACTTCCGCGTCTGGCGGCAAGACCGCCGCGGCATAGCCCGGGGCGAGAGCAATGATTTTTGGCACTGGCCCGACCCGGAGATCGTCTTGCATGCAGAGCCCGGGCTGGACGCGGATACAGACTATTACACGAACGCCTACCACGCGTGGCCGGGTACCGAGGCCCAGCACGATGCTTTCATCATGCTACCCGCAATGTACCACCGCACGTCCGACAAGCTCGATGCCTGGCTATACACGAGCAAGGACGGGAAGCACTGGTACCGCCCGGGAAGGCAGCCCTTCGCGGCACGCGGCGGTGCCCTCTACGTCGGCCACGGCATTTGGCAGCTGCGGCCCGGCGAGTGGAACGTGCTCGCGGGCGCGTACCCGTTCACGCACAACGCGTGGCACCTGCTCGATGTTTCGCAGAAAGGCCGCGTCGGCGGGCTCTACCGGGTTCGATTCCGGGAGGACGGCTTCACGGGCATCACGTCCGCCGGGGAGGGCGAGTTCTGGACGGTGACGTTCAATTCCAAATCGCCAACCATTGCCATCAACGCCAGTACCGGGCCCCAGGGCTGGATACGGATCGGGCTGTACGATTCCCGGTTCCGGCAGCCGATCGAGGGCTTCGAGACAACGGATTGCGACCCGCTCCAAGGCGACCTGCTCTGGAAAGGGGTTACATGGCACGGCAGCGGGGACACGAGCGAGTTCTCGGACGTCGACCTCAAGCTCCACGTCCGCATGCACCAGGCGACGATCCACGCGCTGCGGTTCCAATGAACGCCACGTGGCCCTACCCGTTTTTCTTGAAGAAGAGATCCCGCGGGTTCTGGTAGAACAGGCGATCGACGAGCGCCCCGGCGTCCTCGGGTCGAACCAGCCCCCTGTCCATGCAGCGCGCCAGGGTTTCCTTCACGACCTGCTTGAGCACCAGCAACGCCCCCGTGGATCCCTCGATGCAAGCGCAGTCCCCGCCGAAGGCGATCACCTTTCGGTCGAGCCCCTCGGCGATCGCAATGGTCAAGAACCTGATCGCAGCCTCGTGAGAAAGCATCTGAAGCCAGGCCATCTCCGCGTGGGCGTTGGCATGGCGCTTGACGATGTCGATCGCCTCGTCGATCCACGGGAACCCGCAATGCAGCAACGTGATGTCCAGCGCGGGATAGGCGCCGATCAAGGGCTCGATGTTCTTCGGGTTTGAGCCCGGCATGATTGCAGTTCCCGTGTGGATTTGCATCGGGGTTCCCGTGCCCTCGATGCGCCCGAGCACGCGGTGCATCACGACGTCGCCGAATGCCAGGCGCTCTGGCCCCGTCGTCTCGCGGAACGGCTTCCCGAAGGCGTTCTTTGCCGTCTCCCACTTCTTGGATCCTGGCGCCGCGTCCCTCGCCCTGCCGAAGTCGATCGTCCTCTCGTAAGCGCTGGCGCACTTGTACGACGCGACCCTTCCACGTGACCAGTCGATGATCGCGTCAACGCAGTCGATGAAGTCACCGAACGTCGTCGGTAACGCCGGTATAATCTTTAGCTCGTCGGCTGCGATCCGCATCAAGCACGTGCCGGGGCTCCAGGCACCGGGATCGAACCCGAAAAGCAGCGAGTTGACGCGCAGCGCGGGCTTGTACATGTCCGGGTCGAAACTCGCGGCCATTCCCGTGCCAAGGCCCCCGGAATGGTGCGGGACGTCGCAGATGACCCGCTCCACGTGGAGGCACTTCAAGACGTTATCGCGGTAGGTTTGTTTCCCGTATGCCTTTTCGATGGCGTGGTTGAGCTCCTGGAATGCTTTCTTGGTCATTTGCTTGATGGAGCCGCCGTGCAGGTGCCGGATTCCCGCGTCGAGCACGTCGACGAACTCGTACTCGCGGTAACTATCGATGAATTGCACGAGCTTGGCAATGGTCTTGTCTCGCAGTTCCGGGTATTTCGCGAACTGGAGAAGATCCGATCGCAGGCCCGGGTAAAAGTCGAAGAACCCGACGTAACCTCGCGGTAATATAGAAAACAGATTAGCCCCTTCCTTGATGATGTCAGCGGGATCGGAGAAATGCTCGTGCGTGTCGATGATCTTGGTGTTCTCGACCGCTTCATCTATGGCTCGGTTGGGCATGATGCACCTACCATCCACCCGGGTGTTCCGGGTTTTAAGACGTTTGCATAATGCGGCTTATTGATGTGATATTTGAAACGCCGTTACTTTGTTCATTCCAGATATGCCTTGATCGAGGAGTTATGTGATCTCTTCTGGAAGCATCGAGACCGGGGTTCGACACGTCCCGTCGTTGCTGGTTACGGGCACCAGTTTTTTCCCGAGGAGATCGTTGCCGCGTGCGGCCTGGACGCCGTTAACTTGCTGGTCGGCGGCAGCGAAGCCTGGCAAACCCGCGGCCTCGATTACCTCACGCCGACGTCGTGCGTGTTCTCCCGCCAGATGATCGGGTTCCTCGAAGCGGCACGGGATGACAAGCCTGACCTGCCCCCCATCAAAGCCATGGTCCACACGAACTTCTGCAGCGGCGACTGGCATTCGATGGAGGCCGTCCGCAGGTATTTCGGGATGGAGGTGCTCCCGCTGCCGATCCCTTACAAGGCTACGGCGCGGTCGCTCAAGCTGCTCGCGGGCACGCTGCGGGGCGTTGCCTCGAAGCTCGCGGCCATCGCCGGCGGGCAAGTTGACGCGGAACGACTATTCAAGACCATCGAGCGAGCCCGCCAGCTACAGAACGCGATCGCCAAGTACGCGAAGTTGTCGATAGCGGGCATCCAAAAATTGCAAGATTTTTACGAGATCGCCCTGGCACCGTGGGAACAGCGCGTGACAATCGCCAACGGCCTGGTCGAGAAGCGCGAGCATTCGATGCCAAAAGAAAAGCCATCGTCGCTAAACATCGTGCTCACGGGGTCGCCGGTCCTGCTCGGTGACAAGTTTTCCTCGATGCTGGAGGCCATCGACATGCCCGTGCGCTTCTACGACTTTCACTTCGCGGACCAGCAAGGGCTCAAGCGAATCCCGGCCGGCCCGGGCGATCTCGTCGCGCTCAAGAAACACGTCGATTTTTCGGATCCGTTCCAGGTCCTGGCAGCGCACTACCTCGAGATCGCCGCGCCCGAGCGGATGGTACAAGGCATCGTCGATCACCTCGACGAGCGCATCCGCGCCATCGTCGATTATGCCCGGTTCTTGCCCGACGGCCAGGGGATCGACGGCGTGATCGCGCACGTCCTCAAGTTCTGCGACGTGTATGGCACGGACAGGACGCCTTTCAAGTCCCGCATGCAAGACACGAACGGCATCCCCGTGCTGGACATCGAGCGCGACTATTCCGCGTCATCGGCGGGCCAGATCTCCACGCGCATCGAGGCTTTCAAGGAGATGCTCGTCACGCAGAAAAAACACGGCGACAAGCTCGAGTGAGCAACCCATGCCAAAGAACATGGCCGCAGACACGCTGGATTTCCCGAGCTACCTCCAGATGTCGATAGACTTTTTTTCCGCCCCTGCCATCGTGGAAGAGGCGCGGAAGGGCCGCAAGATAGGCGGCTTGACATTCCCGTTCGCGGAGCTGCTCATCGGCGGCGGCGCGGTTCCCGTGTTCCTCCCACGGCTCAACAAGGGCAAGCGCTACGACGTCATCAGCGCGGCCATCGCGGCGCGGAACGTGCTCGGCATCGGGAACATCGCCAGGGGGCTCGATTTCCTCAAGTCGGTGGACAGCACCGGGACGGTCATCAACGTCGCGGGGGGGCTCATCAACGACATCATCTCAAGCCTCAACGACACCTACGAGTCGGCGGCCAAGGATGCCATCAACACGGGGCTGCCGATGGATCATTGCTACGGGGCGAGGGCACTGTTCGGGCTCTACAAGAAACTCGGCCACCTGCTCGACTTGAACATGGGCATCGACGTGCGCTGCTCGGTCTTTTTCAACTTCCACGAGAGCCTCGAGATCAACAATTTCGTGAAGAATA